>CAZAQY010000003.1:45605-100102 GCA_964486845.1 uncultured Pirellulaceae bacterium | reverse complement strand
GACATGACGAAAGACCTTTCTTGCAGGGAATGTCGGGATTCTAAATTTCAGATTTCAGATTTCAGATTTCAAATTTCAAATCTCAGATTTCAGATTTCAGATTTCAAGTTCGACATTTGAGACGTAACGTCTCCTCACGCCCTCATCACTGCGCCGCCACCTTCGCCACCTTGCCGTCCGGCGTGATCTCGAACACCGCGTTGGCTCGCGGATCGACGACCAGCAGATTGTCCTTCTTCCACGTCAGGCCCACGGGGTTCACCAGCGGATCTCCGGAAACCCATTTCTCCGGTTTGCCGCCGGGCGGGATCTTCCACACCGCCTTGGCGTAGCCGTCCGTGACATAAGCCGTCTTGTCTGGGCTCAGCACGAGGTTGTGCGGGAACAGGAACGGCCGGCCTTCGACGACGGTTTCGACCTTGCCCGACGTCGTGATCCGCACCACCTGGTTTTTGCCGTGCGAGACGACCCACACGTTGTCTTCGCTGTCAATGTAAAGACCGCGGGGTGCGGACACCTCGGCCAGTTGTTCGGGTTTCCCTCCGGCAGCCGGCACTTTCCAGATGCGGTGCAATTCCAGGTCGGCCACCAGCAACTCCCCTTTGCGGTTGACCGCCACGCTCATTGGGATGCCGATGCCGCCAGCCGCCAGCGGCAGCGGCTTGCCTTCTTTGTCAAAGCGATAGACCTCGCGGGTCGCGCTGTCGCCAGCCAGCAGCAAGCCATCCTTGTCGATCACCAGACAACGGACCGCGTTCAGCGGCGTGCGGTAGCGTTTGGACGCCTCGAAGAACAAGGAACGTTTGCCGCCCTCGATCTTCCAGACGCCCGGCAGGTTGCGGTCGGCTACGTAGATCATTCCGGATTCGGAAACGGCCGCCGACAATGGGTACTGCATCTGGGCCGGAGCGAGGCGGGGCAGCGCGGAAGCGATGAACAGGCAGAAGGCAAGAATGGCAGTTCGCATGGGAGAATCCGAGGTGAGAAAAAAGGACGCCGCCCCTGAACCCAATCCGCCACGGCGCTGCGGGCCGCTGCGCAAAGCGGTGACAAGGCACCGCACTCCAAGAGGCGAGTAGGCCGGAACTCTCCACTAATCAACGCTAATGGGGACGTATTAGTGGAGATTAGCGAAGATCAGTGTTCCTAGTTCTTTGCAAGGGTTTGCCCTTCTCGCGTCTTGTTCAGTTATCTGGCGGTTCGCTGCCAAAAAAAGAGACCCCGCTGAACTTGGGAGTCCAGCGGGATCTGAAGTGTTCAACATGCCAAATGAACGCGAGGCAAGAAGCCCGGCTCTTGGCAAAAGCCGGGCTTCTCTGGAACGAACGTTAGTTGATCTTCACCGTCTGGCCGTCGTCCCTGATGGCGATCCGCAGCAGCACCGCCAAGTCGGTGGTACCGGAGATGAACTGGACTGAGCCATCGACAAACGCGACCAAACAGCCACCCGGATGCGCGGCCTGCAACGGGTTGTTGAGACCCATGATTTCGGCGCAACCAGGGGCATTTGCGGCACCACCGCTTCCGATGACTTCCTTCAGGTGCGGCTTGTAGCGCACCGTCGTGATGTTGAAGATCCTCGGGCCGCTCGGCCAAGGAGGCGGCCCCGTTACCGTAGTGGTCGTCGTGATGTTCGCGCCGGACGCACAGTCGTTGATTTGGGCAACGACGTCCGTCCCCGAGATAAAACCACCTAGCTGGTCGGTGCCTGTATTGCTGCCTGGTCCACCTGCCCCATTCCAACCGGGGTCGCCATGGTACTTCGTCGACACATTTCGGTTGACATCACGCAACCAGTCCGACTGTTCGCCCACGATCATCGTGTTCGAGGTTCCATCCGTACAGCCTTGCATGCCCACGTGCTGGCCGACTGGCAACATGCCGCTATTGGTCAGCACGACATTCGTGGCGCCTCCCACAGCAGCGAGGGTGACGCCTGCCCGGTTAAAGTAGTTCCGGGTCGTGGAGGACGGGCTGCCCCACAAATTGGGCGATGGGTACAGTGCCGCATACGTTGCCTGGCCGGATTGGACGATGTCCGTACCGCCCATGATGCCCACGTACGTCGACAAGCAAATGCTGCCCGTCTGGTCGACCATCACCGGAAGCGGGCTCGATGGACACCGCATGTAATCCGGGATCAGCTTGTCCAACGGACGGCTGAGCACTGGCAGGATGCACGTGTTCAAATTCGCCGCACCGAACACCGGATTCCCGCTGTTGGTTAGAAGAGCGCCGTAGGTGTACCCGGCGCGGATCGTGTTGGCGATCTTGTCGTAGATGTTCCGTTGTTCCATGAACGGCAAGATCCCAAACTGCCAAGACGGGCCCACCGCGGGATTAGCTCGCGTGCCGGTGTGCATCGCACCCTGGGGCATCGTCTTGTACGTGTCGTGATAGTTCTGCAGACCCAACCCAATGTTTTTCAGGTTGTTGTTGCACTGCGTGCGGCGGGCCGCTTCGCGGGCCGCCTGAATCGCAGGCAAGAGCAGAGCAACCAGAATTCCGATGATCGCAATGACCACCAACAACTCCACGAGCGTAAACCCGCGACCCACAAATCTTCTTCTCATCGCAAACTCCTTCCTAAAAGGGAAAACGGAAAATAAAGAGAAACGAGTCCGGCTACTTCCGAGCAGCTTACATCTCCAGCGCAGAAACCGGAACCGGTCACCACTGCCCTAATATGAACAAGTTTCGCGGCGGCTGTCAATAACTTCGTGCAAAAATACCTCTCTTTTTTTTGCTCACCGCTCCGCGACCCAGACGTTCCGATATCGGAGCGGACACCCATGATTCTGCAGGAAAACCGGGCCAGGTTCCGGCCCGGGCCCCACCGGAGCGGCCGTCGTCGACCGCTCGCCGGGCAAATCGACGTTGTCATGCACCACCACGCCGTTGTGCCGAACCGTGGTCCGCGGATGGGCGACAAGTCTTCCCTGACCATCATACTTGGCTGCTTTGAACTCGATATCGTAGGTCTGCCAGGTTAACGGTGGGAAGCACATATTCACGTCCGGATCCTTGACGGAATACAGGCCGCCGCACTCGTTGTGCTTGCCTTCCAGGCCAAACGAGTCCAGGATTTGCACCTCATGACGGCCCTGGAGGTAGATTCCGCTGTTGCTGCGGCCCTGGCCGCGGTCTTCGGGCTGGTACGCCAAGCGAAACTCGATGTGGACCGTGTGGTCGCCGAATTTCTGCTTGCTCGTCGTTCCTTCCATCAACAAACCGTCATCGGTCATCCGGCCGCCCTGCCAATTCTTCAGGCTTTCGGCCGTGCCGTCGAACAGCACGATGGCCCCAAGGGGTGGTTTTTGGCCCAGTGTCGGGCTTTCACGGGAGATTTTCTTGAGTCTGCCAACCTCGTTACCATCCGGGTCCGTGGTGATGATCTCCCCGTTGGCCAGTTTGGCGGAGCCCTCGTCGGTTAGGAAAACGACCCGCCCGCTCTTCAGTTCCCCCTGGGCCCGCAGCGGCTTTTCCTTGTTCCAGCCGTCGCCGGGGAGTCCGCCGAAGTAGCCGGCGGCTTCGAAACGGCCTTTTCCCAAAGCGATCACCTGGACACCCAGCTTCTGCTGGTCACCCTCGCCGCCCACCAGTCCGGTGTACTCGCCCTGCAGCGCAAAATCGGCGTCCACCTGCTTGGGATCCGCATACTTGGGGCCCTCCGCTGCCGCGAATGGGGCGGCGAACAAGGCCGCCACCAGTGCGATTATCCGTTGCGTCCCTCGGTTGCTCATCATTCGGTCCTTTCTGTTTGGATTGCCACTCGTTGAATCGCCATCGGGATGCGAGTATTGTGAACTGCCGCGATCGGTCCCGCAAGCGGCGATGGCACGTCGCGAAATGCCGGAGGCTGGTAAATAAGGCAAAAGAAAGACCGATAAAAACGTGCCAATATCACGAAAGCACGTGCGTGCGACCCTTGATGAACGTTCGCGTTTTCGCTAGATTAGTCGTTTCTTTGATTTCAGCGCATGCCTTTGGGAGTTGGGCTCAGCGGCGGACGCGGGGCCCTGGAGGTGACGAAAGTTGACCGGGACGAAATCGTACATTGCCAAACCGGGCGAGTTGGACAAGAAGTGGTGGCTGGTGGACGCCACGGACAAGGTCGTCGGCCGACTGGCGAGCGACATTGCGGTGATTTTGATGGGGAAGCACCGGCCGACCTACACTCCCCATGTGGACACCGGGGATTACGTGATCGTAATCAATGCTGAGAAAGTTGTCTTCACCGGCAACAAGTGGACCGAGAAACGGTACTCTTGGTACACGGGATACCCCGGCCTGCACACCGAAACTGCGGCCGAACGGTTGCGGAAGCATCCCGATCGCGTTCTTCGCGAAGCGGTTCGGCGCATGCTGCCCAAGAACCAACTGGCACGACGCATGCTCGACAAACTGAAGATCTACGCTGGTCCGGAGCACGGACACCAGGCCCAGCAACCGGAGCCGCTGGAACTGGATATCAAATAGAGGGCAAGTATGGCAGCAGCAGTAAAGACAGACAAGATTACCGGCGATGCTTTGGGAACTGGGCGGCGAAAGACTGCGGTGGCTCGCGTGCGAGTCCGCGCGGGGAGCGGCCAAGTGACGATCAACGGCCGGCCGATGGACCAGTTCTTTCTGGTCGAAGGCGACCGCCGGGCGGTGAGCGACGTGCTGCAGGCGACCGGCAAGACTGACAGCGTCGACGTGGCCATCCGCGTGACCGGAGGTGGGCCTACGGGACAAGCCGGCGCTTGTCGCATGGGGATCGCTCGAGCCTTGATCAGCTACGATTCCGGCCTGTTTCCGCCGCTCCGCGACGGCGGCTTCTTGACGCGCGATTCGCGAATGAAAGAACGAAAGAAGTATGGTCTGCGCGGTGCGCGGCGCGGTGTCCAGTTCTCGAAACGCTAAAGCAATCACGAGCCAGAAGTCCGGCTTCTGGCGGTGCGCTGGCTGGCAGCCCCTGGCTCTCACCAGGTTCCTTCCAAACCTACGCGGATGCCCTGAGCCCAGAAATCCGTGTCTCGGAACTCGAACCGTGGTCGCTCCGCGCCTGCGAATCCGTCTTCCGGAGGCAACAAATCGGGGTTGACGGCCAAGTCGATTTGATCGCCTGGACGTGCCACGCGACTCCAATACAGCAAGTTGTAGCCGACCCGCGCGGTCAGACAGCGAGCGAATCGATACCCAACACCGACGCCAAGTTCCGGCATCATGGAAAAAACGTTTCGGCGGTAGGTCCCGCTGTTGGTGCGCTGCGCCAGCAGCCCTCCGACATAGGTGTCGTCATCGGCTGCGGACCCGGAAATCACCGTCTGGCCTCTAATCGTGACGCTCTGCTCCGTGCTGCCCAAAGCCAGCTTGCCGAGCAAGTCCAGCTGCCAAGGACCGCAACGGCGCCGCCAAGCCACGCCTAGATCGCCGCCGTGAAAGCTGTTCGTGGTCCGGAACTCGTCCACGATATCGAAACCGCCTTGATCCGGCGCTGGCAACAACGACGTCAAGTCTTCTTGGACCGCAAGTCCCTCCCGCAACTGGACAAACCGGTAGCCGAGCAACAAGTCCAGCCGGGAATTGCGAGCCAAAACGTGTTCTTGGCCGCACGCGTCACAACACGCGTCGCAACTGGAATCGCAGCACAGAAGGTGACGGACCCGTATCCCGGCTCCCTGCAACTCACTAAAACTGTCCACCATCACGGTTCCCGCCAACAACGCCGGCATGGAGACGATTTCGGCGTCCTCTCGAGCCGGCGGGTCGAATTCACCGTCTTCGTCACGCGGATTGATGTTAAAGAACGGTCGGAAAAGAGCCGGATTGCCTTGCGCGTCGGACGCCGCTCGGAAATGGTCCGTGGCCTTGCCCAGCATCCAGTAGTCGCCCTCCAGACCCCAACACCGCCCGCAATCCAGCCAACTGCCCAGCCCGACGCGGAATCCGGATCGGGCGTCGTCCAGAATCTGCTCGTCACCATACAGAATCCGTGTGCCGGCGTTTCCCAGCGCGCCCGTCGATCCCGCAGTAACCAAAGGTGGGATATCCATGCCCTTGGTCCACCACAATAGGTAATCCGCTTCCCACCAGAGCATGCCCAACGGGACTCCACGACAGGGCTGGAGAACTCGGCAACTTGGTTCTGTGACACATTCTTCCACCAAGAGAGCCTCACCGTCGACGTTCGGTTCAGCAGCCGCAACGGCTATCTTGACGTTCCGCCCTCCCTCTGCCGCAGCCAAAGTCGGCGTCAGGGCGGCCAACACGAGCAATCCGCAAACGGCTGACTGTGGGAGGGATTTCAAGCTGCACATGGTTCTCGCCCGTCCGAAAACGCGTCGTGAAGTCAGAATGTACCTGCCCGCGCAGGAAACAGGTTACGTCGTCATAGACGTTATCGACGGGATAATCGGAAAACTTTGACAAATCGTTAAATTCCAGTCATTTCGCTTAGTCTTCGTAAACTTCCTACATTTCCAGATGACAGAGGTGCCGTCGAGGTGGCGTGTTACGGGCGGCTGCGAGACTGGTCGGCTTACAGCCGCCAACTTGTCAGTGTCACGCGGCCCGACACAAGAGAAGATCTTGCCTGTTTTATTCACCACGCCCTTGACCACACGCCGGCAGGTCGTCGAGAATTGGCAGCGATGGCCAGCCAAACATCTTCACAGGAGAATGGAAAATGTCTCGTTTCGCACGTGAAACCATCCGAAGATCCCCGCGGTTCGGTGCTGCGCGAGTGAACCGGCGCAAGCTGCTGACGACGGCCATCGCGGCCGGCGCGGGAGCGATCGCGGCGCCCCTGGTTCTGCCGGCGCGACTGTTCGGCGCCCGGGCGCCGAGCAACCGGCTCAACGTGGCTGCCGTGGGAACAGGCGGGCGTTGCCGTGCGCTCATGATGGAGATCCTCCGCCAGGGCGAAAACCTGGTGGCGTTGTGCGACGTCGATCAGCGCCAACTTGCCAGTACAAGCCAGGCTCTCGCCGGAAAAGTCGAGGGCGGTGACCAGGCGGTGGAGAAGGTCAGGTTGTACGAGGACTATCGGAAACTGTTGGACGCGGAGAAATCGCTCGATGCAGTGGTGATCGCCATCGGCTCGCGCTGGCACGCGCCGATCTCGGTGCGGGCGATGCAGGCGGGCAAGCACGTCTACTGCGAGAAACCGTTGGTACGCACGATTGCCGAGGCGCGCGAACTGATGGAGCTGACGCCGCGGTCCAAAGTCGCCACGCAAATGGGTACCCAGGGCGTGAGCAGCAGGGCCTTCCGCCGCAGCGTGGAGATCATTCAGGCGGGAGTGTTGGGTCCGATCGAACGGGTTTACTTGTGGTCGGACTACTGCGGCAAATTTCCCCCCAGTCACGATCGTCCGGCGGGCGAGGATCCGATTCCCGAGGGGCTGAATTGGGACTTCTGGCTGGGACCTTGTGCGTGGCGGCCGTTCAAGGCCGGGGTTTATATGCCGGGTTGTATCGCGACCCAGAACTGGCTCGATCTGTGCAACGGCATGTTGTCCGGCCAAGGCGCGCATACATTCCAATTGCCCGTCCGCGCGCTGAAATTGAACCCGCCGGTCCGGGTCACCGCCGAAACCACGGAACTCGTCAAGGAAACCTACGTTTCTCAAGGGTGCTTTCGTTTCGAGTACGCCGCGCGCGACGGCTTGGCGCCGGTCACGCTGTGGTGGGGTGATGGCGGCAAGTATCCGCCGGCCGAGATTACCGACGGCGTCAAGAGCGTTCGAGGCCAACTGCCGAACACGGGCTGTCTGTTTGTCGGGCAGAAGGGACAGCTTTACACCGATGGCTGGGGTGTGGCTGGCATCATGAAACTCGACGGCGACAAGCAATGGCGCGGCGTATTGAATCACGAAGCCCTCCAGGACTTGCCGCTCAGCGTGCCGCGACTCACGCACGACAATCACATGCAAGAGTGGTTCGACGCGTGCAAGGGCGGCCCGGCGACCTACAACGACTTCCAGGTGGGCGCCCGCGTTTCCGAGGCCTACCTGCCGGGTATCCTGGCGCTGCGCCTGGCGCGACCCATCGAATGGGACGGCGCCCGCATGCAGGTGCCTGGCGCGCCGGAAGCCGACCGTTGGATCCAAAATCAGTATCGCATGAAGTGGCTGACGTGACGGTTCGCCCCGTTTCCGGGAAATCGCCACTAGGCGAAAACGGGAGGCTCGCCAAGTGCATCGAGCGGGCCGCCTTGGCCGTGACCAGTGCAGGCATCGTCCTCGATTTGTAGCCGCGCCAGCCTGTGGTGGTCTTGCAGCTTGTTCCAGGACGAAGCCGGCAGGGCCGTGTTACAACGTCCAAAGTGGTCGTGTCCAGCGCCAGGTCGATCAGATGGCGGACAAGCTCGTCGCCAACAAGGTTCCCTGTGCCCGCGCCGGCAGGCATCCCCGTTACGCCCGTGGTATGATGGGATTGTGTGCAATTCGTCCGTTCGCGGGTTAGCGCGGCTTCTGCTGCGGTCCTGGCCGGACGATTCGAGATCGTCGTCCACCGGCGAGTTCACCTATGTCAAGCGTCTCTCCTTCGGAACCTAAACGCCGCCGAGTTGCGTTCTTGGCGCTGATTGCGATCAGTGGAGCGTGTTTGTCGCTGTTGGCATACGGAGCGCTGCGAAGCAAGGAGGAGCGACTGCTCGGCACGCGACTGGAGGCGGACGCCGCGCAGCGAGTCCGTGCGATCGAACGGCGATTCGAAGACAACGTGGTGGCCATTTACCGACTGGGGGCCTTCGTCCGGCAAGGGCAACCCGGCAGCCGGGAGGATTTTCGCGAGGCAGCCGACCGCTTGCTGTCGACCAATCGCGATGTCCGAGGCGTGTATTGGGTTCCTCACGTCACCTCCGGCGAGCGGTCGCTGTACGAGCAAGCGGCCCAAGAAGCAGGGTTCCCCGATTACCAGACCAAGCATCTGTCCGCCGACGGTCAACTGCTTCCAGCTCCGCTTTCTTCCGGCCGCGATCTGCTGCCGATCTACTATGCGGAGCCAATGGCCTCGCAACAGACCGTGCTGGGGCTGGACTTGGCCGCGGTTCCGGCACTGGAAGAGACGATCGCTCGCGCCATTGCAGAGGGCCGGCTGGCGGTCTCGTCCGCGTTGGGCTGGGCGGATGATCCGGCGGCAGGCAAGGTGCTCTTTAATGTCCGCGCCGTGTATGCCGAGGTCATCAGGGGAGATGAACCGGACGAGCGCGATTTGCGTCGGCAGCAACTTGTGGGTTTGCTGGCGGTGCTGATTCGCTGCGACGAGATGCTGGCCGGAGCCTTGAATGTTTTCGGGCCCGGCGTCGACGTGCGGGTGTTCGACGATTCGCCGGCGACCGGGCGCCGCTTGATGTGCATCTACCACAGCGATGCGCAGAAAACGGAGTTCGCGACGCCATCCGCCGAGCCCCCGCAGCCGCGACCGCGAATGTCGCCGGCCGTTGCCTTGGAGGTGCCGGGCCATTCCTGGTCGATCGAATGTTTGCCCACCGCGGCCTATCTGGCCGAGCAAACGGGCACCTTGCCGATCATCAGCCTGTGTTTCGGACTGCTGCTGGCCGCCGTGCTGACGACCTACGCCAACACCCTGTTGAGACGCGCGGAGAAAGTCCAGCAACTGGTCGCCCGCCGTACTGCCGAACTGGACTACGAGCGGTTCTTGTTGGAGACGCTGCTCGACTACTCGCCCGACTACATCTACTTCAAGGACCGCGAGAGCCGGTTCTTGCGCCTCAGCCGAGCGCTGGCGAATTATCTCGGTCTGGACGATCCCTCCGCGGCCATCGGGAAGACCGACTGCGACTTCTTCGACGCCGAACGCGCCGAGCAGTACCGCGCGGATGAACAACAGGTGATGGCGACCGGCCGGCCGATCATCGACAAGGAAGAGAAAGGAATTTTTCCGGACGGCCGCGTGGCTTACCTTTCGACCACCAAGGTCCCACTGCGCAACGGCCGGGGGGAGATTATCGGCACCTTCGGCATCTCCCGCGACATCACCGAGCGCAAGCGGGCCGAGGAAGAAGCGGAAACCGAGAGATACTTGCTGCACAGCCTGATGGACAGCGTCCCCGACAGCATCTATTTCAAGGACACCGAAGGCCGGTACCTCCGCGTCAACCGGGCCAAGGCGGCTCGGTCCGGCCTGAGCGATCCGGCCGAAGCGATCGGCAAGTCCGATGCCGACGTGTTTCCGGCGGAGCACTCGAGGCGGGCCCGGGAGGACGAAGAGGAAGTGATCCGCACCGGCCGGCCGTTGATCGGCAAGGAGGAGTACTTGACGTGGCCCGACGGCCGGCAAAGTTGGGTCGCGACCACCAAGCTGCCGCTGTACGACCGGGACGGCCGCATTGTGGGCACGTTCGGCATCTCCCACGACATCACCGGACAGAAGCAGGCCGCCGCGCAGGAGCGCCTTGCCAAGGAAGCCGCCGAGGCCGCCAGCCGCGCCAAGGGCGACTTCCTGGCCAACATGAGCCACGAGATCCGCACGCCGCTGAACGCCATCATCGGCATGACCGAACTGGTGTTGGACACCGAACTGGCGACCTCCCAACGCGAGTACTTGAAGCTGGTCATGGAGTCCGGCGAGTCGCTGTTGTCGGTGATCAACGACATTCTGGATTTTTCCAAAATCGAAGCCGGCAAGCTGGCGTTGGAGTCGACCGAGTTCGAGCTGCGCGAAAGCCTGGGCGACGCTCTCAAGTCGCTCGCTTTTCGCGCGCATCGCAAGGGCCTGGAATTGGCTTGCGAGATCCACCCCGACGTGCCCGAACGCCTGCACGGAGACGCAGGCCGTCTGCGGCAAATCCTCGTCAACCTGGTCGGCAACGCGATCAAATTCACGGGCACCGGCGAGGTCGTAGTCGAAGTTACCTGCCGCGGGCGAACGGAGAACGAAGCCGAGTTGTACTTCAGCGTCCGCGACACGGGAATCGGCGTTCCGGCAAACAAGTTGAGTTCGATCTTCGCCGCTTTCGAGCAGGTCGACACGTCGACGACTCGCAAGTTCGGCGGGACCGGACTTGGCTTGACCATCTGCTCGCGGTTGGTGGAACTGATGGGAGGCAAGATCTGGGCGGACAGCGAATTCGGCCGGGGCAGCACCTTTCACTTTACCACGTGTTTTGGTTTGGCTCATGGCAAGCCGCTGTCCAAGCCGCCGGTCGCCGTACACGGGACACCCGTTTTGATCGTGGACGACAACGCCACCAATCGCCGCATCCTGGAGGAGATTCTCCACAACTGGGACATGCGGCCCCGGTCTGTCGCCAGCGCCCCCGAGGCCGTCCGGGTGTTGCGCGAGGCTTATCGCTCCGGCACCTCATTTCCGCTGGTGCTGACCGACTCCAACATGCCGGATATGGACGGCTTTGAACTGGCCGAGCAAGTCAAACAGGACCCCGAACTCGGCAGCACCCTGATCATGATGCTGACCTCCGGCGATCGTCCGGGGGAAATCGCCCGTTGCGAACAGCTGGGCATCGCCGCGTACCTGCTCAAACCGATCAAGCAGTCGGAGCTGTTTGACGCCATCGTCCTGGCCTTGGGTGTGAACGCCGTGGACGAGGAAACGCGATCCGCGCCGGCCACTGCGCCGCCGTCCGCCCCGCAACGGTCGCTGCGCGTCCTGTTGGCAGAGGACAGCCTCGTCAACCAAAAACTTGCCGTGGGGTTGCTGGAGAAACACGGCCATCAAGTCACGTTGGCCAACCACGGCCGGGAAGCGGTGGCGGCATGGGAATCGCAGGACTTCGATCTGGTCCTGATGGACGTGCAAATGCCGGAGATGGACGGCTATGAGGCCACGGAAGCCATCCGCACGCGCGAGCGGGAGACGGGCCGGCACACGCCGATCATCGCCATGACGGCGCACGCCATGAAAGGCGACCGCGAACGCTGCCTGGCGGCCGGCATGGACGGCTACGTCGCCAAGCCCATCCGGGCTCAACAGATCTTCGACGCCATCGAGCAGGTGCTCGGCAGCGGGCCGCTCAACGTCCCCTGAACGTTCGCGTCCCGGCCGGCCTCTCCGGTTCTCGCGGATGCGCTGCCGGCGCGGGGGCATGTTTCCCAGATGGGGGCGTTCACTCCGGCTTCCGGTTTTGCACAGACCGGGTTTGACCGTAAACCGGCAGGTGCCGGTAGTAGACTTCCAGGCACATCGCGTTCATGGCCGTGGTGTACACGCGGCCGCCGTAGCCGCCCCAGATGGTGTCGCTGGGCCAACTGCCGGCCAGCGTGCCATTGGTCTCCTGGGTCGCCAGCAGGCGGTCTTGCAGCGCGCTGTTCCAAGCCTCCCAGGCGGGGCCTTGGACCTGGAACAGGGCCAGGGTGGCGTAGTACCAATAGTACTCGTTGAACGGACCGCCCTGCGGTGTTTCCTGCAGCAGATACGCGACTGCCTCGCGAAGAGCCGACTCGTCCTGCTTCCAGCCCAGGAACGTGCGGCAGACAAACGCTTCGGCCGTCATCGTCCGTGACGGCGCGGTGCGCGGGCGGTAACTGGCCAAGCCCCGTTGCGGTCCCGTCGTGACCGTGTTCAGGAAGCGGATCATCCCTGCCCGCGTCGCAGCGGGGACCGGCAAGCCGGCCAATTCCGCGCTGTGCAGCGACATCAGCTGCCAACCCAGCTGACTCGTGTCCCCTTCGTCACCCGGTTGGTAGCGCCACCCGCCGGTGACCGGATGCTGGGACCGGACCGTATAGCCGAGGGCTCGTTCCAAGAACGGACGCAAGCCCGGATCGCCGGTCATGCCGTAAGCTTCGCCCAGGGCCAGCGTTGCCATGCCGTGACAGTACATGCGGGCGAACAGCTCGGCGTTGCCGGCCAGATTGCCGTCGGCCGCTTGACTGCGGGCCAGAAACTCCAAACCGCGGCGGACCGTGGTGGCATGCTTGCCGCCCCGATGCGTGTGGGCCGCGCCGAGGAAGGCCAAGACGGCCAGTCCCGTCACCGCCGTGTCGGCCTCGCCGCCCGCACCGCCGCGATCGTGCCCCAGCGTCTTCGTCTCGCGACCGCCGCCGTGCCGGCTGCAATCCCAGCGGCCGTCCTCGTTCTGATTGGCTGCCAACCACTGCAGGGCCGCCTGCACCGCCGCCTCGGTCATGCCGTTGCCGCCCCCCATCGCCAGTGCAGCGGCACGCTGCGCAGCGCTGCGACTGCGGTAGGCCTCCGGCAACTCGCCAGCTTCGCTGATCGGCTGGGGTTGGGCCAACTTCCAGGTCGCCCCGCCCGATGAAGAAGCCAGCGTCCCGCGATCGACGGACGAGGGCGTTGCGGAAACGACCGGTGCTTCGGCCGTGGACGATTCCTTGATTTCGTCCCGTGCCGCGTCCGTCGCTTGGAGGCGATCCTGCGAGCCGGTCACCGCGGCCGGCGATGGCAACGGCAGGGCCATGTCGATCAGCCGCTGCAGTTCGTCGCGCCCCGCAGCGGTCTTTCCGGCCGGCTGGTCGGTAACTCGGATCGTGGGCGCAGGGGTCAACTCCGCGACAGACAGCCGTTGCGGCCCCGGCAGGGCGGGCTTGGCGAGTTGTTCCGCGATCGATGATGACGGGGAAAGTGCGGGCGCAGCGGGGAGCGGCGTATCGAGCGGATCCCCCGGCAGCAAATGCGGAGGTTCGCTTGGCGCCGCATCCGTGACCGCTGCGCCGGCGAGCGTCAGGGGGGCGATCGCCTGCGGCGTCAAGTCGGGCATGCGTGGCGACTGCGGGACCTGGTCGGAGCCGGTCTCGGATTGCGGCGGGGCCTCCGCGATTGGGACGGGTGGTTCCTCCAGCGGCGGCTTGTCGGTTTGGGGCGGAACTGCCTGCTGCGGCTCCGCGCCGGTGTCCACCACGGTCAAGTGAATGATCGACTCCGGACCGCGAACGGGCAGTTCGGGAAACAGCTGCACGCTGCAGGCGGAAGCCAGCAGCAGGAGATGGGCAAACACGGACAGCGCGACGCATTTCGCCAGCGGGCGGCCGCGCCCCCAGCGTTTGAAGAGCAGGATCAGCAGAGTTCCGCCCAGCAGTCCCAGTCCCGCGACGAGCAGCAGGGCGTTGGTCTGCAATGCGATCCCCGCGACGCACCAGCCAGGGATCTGGGCGAGGACCAGGGCAGCCGTGTCCATTGTTTAGCCGCCTTTCGCCGGCAACCGCACGGAGATCCCCATCTCGGAGATGCCCGCTTGGCGACACGCATTCAGCACGGTGGCGACGCTCTGAAATGTCCCTTCCGCGTCGCCGCGGACGATCACGCCCAAACCGGCGTACTGAACCCGCGCGGCCGTCAGTTCCTGTCGGAGTTGATCGGCTGTAAGGAATCTGTCGTCCAGCGAGATCTGTCCGTCTCGGTAGACATTGATGACGCGTTTTTCCAGCGCCGGCGACAGCTTCCCGGCCTCGCTTACCTCCGGAACCTTGACGGGCAGCTTGGTCTCCGCCCCGATGAACCTGGTCCCCACCACAAAGAAGATGATCAGGTTGAAGACGATGTCGAGCATCGGCGTCAAGTTGATGGCGGGCAATTCGTCTTGGTAGGTTTTGAGCGGCATGGCAGGTGGGAGCGCGTTGACGGCGCCGAGCTTCCTTGCTCTACGGGTTGTTTCGGCCGGAGGCCGAGTTTTCTTCAATCCCCTCGCCGGCCCTAGGACAGGTTATCTGGCTCAGGCGACCTTCCTGCTCTTTCTCTCCCCGGCCGGCCGCTCGCCGTCGTGTGTTCGAGGCAGTTGTCCGTCGGCGGCGATGACGTCCACGATGCGTTGGCCCAAGCCGTCGATGTCCGTAATCAGCCGGTCCACGCGGCCCACAAAATAGAGATAAACGATCAGCGCCGGGATCGCGACGCAGAGTCCTCCGGCCGTCGTCAGCAGTGCCTGGCCGATGCCCCCGGCGAGCATCTCCGGCCGTCCCATGGCGTCCCCGACGGCAATCGTGTTGAACGTCTGAATCATGCCGAACACCGTGCCGAGCAGACCCAGCAAAGGCGTCACCGTGGAGATGCCGTTGATCACCCGCAAGTACTTGCGAAGTTCGTTGGTCACCCGCTCGCCGGCGTCGATGATGGCTTGCTCGACCTCGACTGCCGGCCGCCCCCATTTGCGAATGGCGGCGGCGAACACTTCCGCCACCGGACTGCGGTTCTTGTCGCACAATTCCAGCGCGGCCTCGGGACCAAGTTGTCCGTCGCGAAGTTGCTGCAAAAACCGCTTGACGAACGGCCGGGGAATCACGCGTCCGCGCCGCAGGCTGATCAGCCGCTCGAAGACGAAGACCAGCAAAACCACCGAGCAGAGGCCGATCGGAAGCATCAACGGGCCGCCGTCACGCATGACCTGCAGCAGGTTCTTCATCGGAATCTGTCCGCCGTCGGCGACCGGTTCTGCCAGCAGGGGGGGCGGGCCGGCCGGCAGCGTTACGGACTCGGACGTATCCGGCGCGGTCTGTGCTCGCACCGCCTCCGTCGCGGCCGGCGACGCCAGCATTCCCAGCAGGGCCCACGCGAGCACCGTCCGGCCCCCTGCCGCAGAGATCGATCTCATCACGTGTCGCCTCGCTTGCTAGCTAGGGTTGCGAAAGAGTGCGGCGCCGTGCGTTGCGAGTGGCATTCTGCGGCTGTGGCCCGACAGGGGCCGGCGCGGTAAAGCTGGCCGCGGCGGCGGTTTCCTTTCGAGCCGGCTCGGCTGCCTTCGGGGCCGGCAACATCGCCCTCGAAGTTGGCGCGATGGTTCTGGAGGCTGGCACCGCGCCCATGGCGGCCGGCGCGGGCACTTCGTTCTTCAACCGCTTGAGCCGTTCTGCCGCTTCCTGCGCATACGGCGTATCGGAGTACTTCGCGACGACTTGTCCCCAGACGTTGGCGGCGTCTGCGCGCTCGCCTCTCAGTTCATGGCACTTGCCCGCCTGGACCAACGCGGCCGCCTTCCAAGCGGGATAGTTGAACAACGCATCCACGCGGTAGTACGCTTTCAACGCCTGCTCGAAATCCCGCTGCGCCGCGAACGCTTCACCGATCAGCCACTGGGCCATCGCCGCCGTTTCGGTCCTGCCGCCTTCCGGGGACCGGATGACGCGTTCGCAATGCGGCACCGCCGCGGCAAACTCGCCCTGCTGCACGAGGCAACGGCCGAGCAGGCAGTCCACCTCGTACTGCTGCGGGAACTTGGGGAATCGTTCTTCGATCCCGCTGGCCAACTGGTACGCCTGCTGCCAACTCTGTTGTTCTGCCAGGATTTGGGCGCGGCGCAGGAGAACCATGCCGCGCCACGCTTCCTCGCCCGTCAACCCTTCAGGCTCCAACTTCGCAAACCACTCCAAGGCCGCCTCATACTCCTTCTGCTGATAGTAAGCCTCGGCCACCCAGAACGTAGCGGTGTCGCCCAACGGCGAATCGGGGAATTGCTTCAACAACTCCTGCATCGGACCGGGAACGCCCGCCCAACGCCGGGTGGACGCGGCCAGCTGGCCTTGCAGGAACAGCGCATGGGACCGGATTTCCGGCGTGCAATCGGCTTGCGTCAGCCGATCGGCTAGTTGCCGGGCCCGGTCGTACTGTTCCGCCGCCGCTGCCCGCTGAGCCAGTCGATAGGTCGCATCCGCCCAGTAGACGCTGTCGCGGTGCTGGCCGGCGATCTGCTCGAAGACACGATCCGCCTCGTCGCCCTGTCCTTCATCGGACAACAGCCAAGCCAACTGGTAGAGCACCGCGTCCAGCAGCTGGAACTCGGGGTGCTCTCGAACGATGCGCTGCAACAGCGGGATGGCGTCGGCCTTGCGGCCGAGTTTCTCCTGAAGGCGTGCCGCCTCGAGAAGCGCTGGAGCCGCCTCCTCGGAATCGCCGTAGGACGTCACGACCAGCAGGTAGGCTTCCAGGACTTCGTCACTGCGGCCCAGCTGTTCGAGGGCCTTGGCCTTCATCATTGCGGCCTTGACCGCCAGAGGGCTTTCCGGATGCCGCTCGATCACTTGGTCGAACGCCACCACCGCGGCTTCCGCTTTGCCAGCCTGGAAATTGGCCAACCCCAAGCCCGTCCAGCCCTTGTCTGCCAGCTCGGGCGGTTGCCCGTCTTGGACGATCACGCCGAAAAGCCCGATGGCCGCGTCAACCTTGCCGGCCGCCAGGGCCGACTCTGCCAACCGGTGCGTCGCTGCCGCGTAGGAAGGCTGCTGAGCGTCCTGGCCCGTGATTTGAGCGTGGACCTGGAGCGCCTCGTCCAAGCGGTTCTCATGGGTCAAGGCTCCCATCAGTTCCAGTCGGCAAGCGGCCGCATTACTTCCTGCCGGCCCCGTCGCCAGGTACTTCTGCAGCACCTCGATGGCCTCGGCCTGCCGATTCAATCCCGCTAAGGCCAGCGAGCGTGCCCATTGTACGCCGCCGTACAGGTCTTGCTTCTCCGGCGGCACGTTGACCTGCGTTAGGACCTCCAACGCCATCTCGCACTTGGCATCACCCAGGTACGCCAGCGCCAAGTAGTACTGGTTGGCCTGCAGCGCGAACTCATCCTCCGGAACGTACTCCGCAGTCGCAGCACTGGCGTCGCCGTCCGCCGGCGCGGCAGTCGGCTTTGGCACCGAGGCGGACGCGACCAGTCGTTTCAAGAGTTCGATTGCCTGGCCATACTGGTTCTGCTTCAAATAGGCTCGTGCCAGGCTTTGTTCGACGCGCGATCGAAGCGGGCTGTACGGGAATTGAGTCGCAAACTGCTCCGCCAGGGAAGCGGCGCGTTCGTACTGAACGCCGGCGAGGGCCAGTTGAACCTGGGCGTGCAGACTGTCATCCGCCCAGGGACTGTCGGGCCAATTCTGCAGAACCCGCTCATATCCCTCCTGCGCCGACGGCAACTCGCCGCGTTGCCGGCAAGCCTCGGCTCGCCAAAATGTCATCGCCGGAGTGAGTGCATGTTGGGGGTACTGTTCCAGTGCGGCCTGCAACGTCAGCACCGCGTTGTCCCAATCGTGCCGTGCCACTTGCGACATTCCCAACCAGTAGCGGGCTTGTGCCAGCAACTCGCTGCTTGGGAAGCGGTCGGCCGCCGCATGGAAGGCCGCTTCCGCCTCGGTGTACTTGCCGCGGTTGTACAGGCAGATCCCCAACTGCACCTGCGCATCGTCCGCCAGAGGCCCGCCCGCCGCAGCCAGGGTCTGATAAGCGATCCGGGCCGACTCGATGTCGCCCCGCAGTTCCGAGGCGCGCCCCAGACCGAAGCGGCATTGGTCCACTTGTGCGCCGTCGGGGTGACGTTCCAAGACCTCCTTGAACAAGGCCGCCGCACGGGGCCCATCCTGGGCGGAGAGCGCCAGTTCAGCGAGATAGGTCTTGGCGTGGGCGATCAAGCTTGCATCGGGGTACTCGGCCGCGAATTGTTCCAGTTCTTGGCGAGCCATCGCCGAATCGCCCGTCAGATAGACCGCCTCAGCCGCCCGGAAACGGGCCTGGGGCACGTAACGATGATTCGGCTCGCGAGCGACGAAATCCAGGAAATCCTTGCGGGCTTGTGCATACTGCCCCTGCTGCACCGCCGCCTCGGCACGAAAGAACAAAGCCGAAGCCGCCTGCGGATGACTGGGATACTGCCGGGCGAATCGCGAGAATTCTTCTGCGGCCTGCCGCCATCGACTGTTGGAATAATGGCCGATCGCCGCGGCATAAACGTCCTCCGGCGTCTGGAGCACGTTCCGCTCCGGCGGCGGCAAGATCTCCACCCTCGATCCCTGCGGCGTGTCCGCCACAACTTCCATCGGCGTTTTATCCGAGACTGCAATCGGAGCCTCCGCCGCCTTCAAGACCGAAACGACCAACAACAGGAACAACGCAGCGGAAACAGAGAGGGGGCTGCTAGCGTACATCCGTGTACTCGCTAAACTAGAGAAACAAGGTGGTCTGGTTACCGTGGTCTGGTAACCGGCGGGGCATATCGTACCCGACTGCGGGCTCTGGCGACAAGACCAACTACGGACCGCCAGCGAGGGCGGCGCGGGGCTTCATCGCCTGCAACGGAACACTCTCAGGTCGTCGTACCCGCAACGGCCACTTGCCGGCCGCCCGGCCGACGCGGTGTAGGTCCGCAGCTCGAAGACCCGTTCGCCCGCCGCCGAAACCTTCATCATCAGTACCTTCTTTGTCGTCATGATGCTGCTCCCAGGTTCGAAGACCATCCACGTCGAAAGGGCATCCCCGGCGGGAGAAGCCAAGCGGCCCGTATCTTACCAGATTTGCGACCAGGTCAAAACAGGGCAGCCGTGGATCATCGAATGACGCTCTTCTGCCGCAGCATCTCCAGGATGTGATCGACGCAATCCTCGACGTTCAACTCGTGCGTCGGCAGGACCAAGTCCGGCGTGAGGGGCGGTTCGTAGGTGGACGACACGCCGGGGAAGCTGGCGATCTCGCCGGTGTCCGCCTTGACGTACTGTCCGCGCTGGTCGCGCTGGCGGCAGACTTCGACGGGGGCGCTGAGGTACACGACCAGGAATCGCTCGGCGCCGATCACCTGCGCCGCCCGTTGGCGCACCTCTTCGCTGGGCGCCACGAAGGCTCCGATACAGATCAAGCCGGCGTCGTTCATCAGTTTGGCAACTTCGGCACTACGCCGCAAATTCTCGGAGCGGTCCTCCGCCGTGAACCCCAGGTCCCGGCTGATTCCCAGCCGCATGTTCTGGCCGTCGAGCACGACGCTGGCCTGCCCGACGTCGAACAAACGACGTTCCAGGGCACACGCGATGCTGGATTTCCCCGAGCCCGTCAATCCGGTCAGCAGGATGGTAACGGCGGTTTGGCCGAATCGCGAGGCACGCTCCTCCCCCGTCACGTTGCTGTGCTGGCTGTGCAGCGTCCGGGCCAGCGGGGCGTCGTCCCAGTGGTCGTGCCGCTGATCGCCAGTGGCCCGCGCCAAGATCATCCCGGCGCCCAGGGTGCCGTTGGTGATCCGGTCGATGACGATGAAGGCGCCCGTGACCCGGTTGCGGCGGTAGTCGTCGTACGCAATCGGCTCGGTCAGGGTGACGGCGCAACGGCCGATTTCGTTCAAGCGGAGCGACGAGGCGTCCTGGCGGTGGAGCGTGTTCACGTCCACGCGGTAGCGCAGGACGTCGATCGAGCCGGTGACCATCTTGGTCGTCTGTTTGAACAGGTACGGCTTGCCGGTGACCATCGGCTGTTCGGCCATCCAGACCAGCATGGCGTCGAACCGCTGTTCGAGTTTCGGCACGTTGCCGGGGCGGACAATCATGTCGCCGCGGCTGATGTCGATCTCGTCTTCCAGGGTCAGCGCGACGGCTTGGGGGCAAAACGCCTCGTCGAGTTCGCCGTCGAAGGTGACAATCGACTTGATACGGCTCGTTTTCCGCGAGGGCAGGGCCATCACTTCGTCGCCGCGACGGACGATGCCTGAAGCGATGGTGCCGCAGAAGCCGCGGAAGTCCAGGTGCGGCCGGTTCACGTACTGGACCGGAAAGCGGAAATCCTCCATGTTGCGGTCCGATCCGATGTAGACCGAATTCAGGAAGTTCATCAGCGTGCTGCCCCGGTACCAGGGCATGTTCGGACTGGGATCGACGACGTTGTCGCCCTGGAGCGCCGAGATCGGGATGAAGTGCACATCGGAGACTTCCAGGCGGGCGGCGAAGTCCTTGTAGTCCGCCCGGATCTTCTCGAAGACATCCTCGCTGAAGCCCACCAGGTCCATCTTGTTGATCGCCACCAGGACGTGCTTGATGCCCAACAGCGTGACGATAAAGCTGTGCCGTCGCGTCTGGGTCACGACCCCGTTGCGGGCGTCCACCAGGATGATCGCCAGATCGCAAGTCGAGGCCCCGGTGGCCATATTGCGCGTGTACTGCTCGTGTCCCGGCGTGTCGGCGATGATGAACTTGCGTTTGGCGGTGGAGAAGTAACGGTACGCGACGTCGATCGTGATCCCCTGTTCGCGTTCCGCCTTGAGGCCGTCGGTGAACAGCGCCGGATCGAACCCGCCGCCGGTGGTGCCGTGGACGGCCGAGTCCCGCTCCAAGGCTCGCAGCGTGTCCTCGTAGATCATCTTCGAGTCGTAGAACAGCCGTCCGATCAGCGTGCTCTTGCCGTCGTCCACGCTGCCGCACGTGAGGAAGCGCAGCAACTCCTTGCGCTCGTGCTCGGCCAGATAGGCGTCGATGTCGGTGGCGATCAGGTCCGAGTGATGGGACATAGGCGGTGATTTCTCGCTCCGGTCAAATAGTCTTGTGATCAAGTCGGGGACGGTCTCCGGAAATGCGTCCGAGTGCGCCCAACGGCGGAATTCCTGCAGACTGCAGATATTCGCGAGGACCCGCACCCGTTCTTCAAACACGATTGCCGCGGAACTCAGCTGTCGTCTCCTCTCCCAGAACCACGGCGAGTTGCGGCTGCAGAGCGGCCGCCACGTCCGTCGCCACTCCGTCTCCGGGTCAGAAATACCCTTCCCGCTTCTTGTCTTCCATCGAGCCTTCCTCGTCGTTGTCGATGACCCGGCCCTGCCGCTCGGAGGTCTTGCAGAGCAGCATCTCCTGGATGATCTGCGGGAGCGTGGTGGCCGTCGATGGCACGGCGCCGGTCAGGGGATAACACCCCAGGGTGCGGAAGCGGACCATCCTCATCTGCGGCTTCTCGCCCGGCAACAACTGCAGTCGCTTGTCATCGACCAGGATGAGATTGCCGTCACGGACCACCACGGGCCGCTCGGCGGCGAAGTATAAGGGGACGATGGGAATCCGCTCCAGATGGATGTACTGCCACACGTCCAGTTCGGTCCAATTGGACAGCGGGAAAACCCGGATGCTTTCGCCCTTGTTGATGCGCGTGTTGTACAGGTTCCACAATTCGGGCCGCTGGTTTTTGGGGTCCCAGCGATGGAAGCGATCTCGGAACGAAAACACGCGTTCCTTGGCTCGCGACTTTTCCTCGTCCCGCCGTGCGCCGCCAAACGCGGCGCCGAACTTGTATTTCTCCAACGCCTGCTTGAGCGCCTCCGTCTTCATCACCGTCGTATGTTTGCCGCTCTGTTCGAACGGGTTCAAGCCCAATTTCAGCCCTTCCTCGTTGACGTAGGTCAGGACGGTCAGCCCCAACTCCTTCTTGGCGTAGTTCTCCCGGAACGCGTACATGTCCTGAAACTTCCAGGTGGTGTCCACGTGCATCAAGGGGAACGGCGGCTTTGCCGGATAGAAGGCTTTCATCGCCAACTGGACCATCACGGACGAATCTTTGCCAATGGAGTACAGCATCACCGGATTGTCGAACTCGGAAGCGACTTCGCGGATGATGTGGATGCTCTCCGCTTCCAACTGCTTCAAGTGCGTAAGGTTGTAACCTGACATGCGGGCTCTGGTTGCAATCGAGGAAGGGACACCCGTCCAGCTGAGCGGTCGCTGCAGTGATCTGCGGGTCTCAGCAGTTCTCACGATCGCCTGATTAGACACTTTTTTCCCCAGACCAGAAAGGGCACCTGATGCACAAACTCTGCCCGCTTCGTGTTTTCGGCAGAATCCGCACAGGTTTACAGCCAGTCCGGAAATGCGCCGGCGACCTGCTCGGCTAGCGGAAAGTCTGGTTCTACTCGATGCACCCAAAATACCGATCTTACGATCTAGTTCTGCCACTGTTCGACTCGTGCCGGTGAAACCTGCCGACGATTCACACACCTTTCGGTCTGTCCAATTCTCATGAAGCGGAATTGTTCTGCATCCGTGTGGCTGTTGCTCGCGCTGGTTGTGGTCCTGTTCTGGCTGAGTGCCCTCGCTCCACGAGAGTGGAGTCACTGGGACAGCCGACCTCTCCAGCCGTCGGAGTCGCGTCTGGCACGCCTGCAGCTGGCGGCCGAACCCCAGTCCCGTCAGCCAGTTGCGACCGCCCCGCCGCGGCTCGCAACCCCCGCAGAACCGAATCTCGCAGAAACCGAACCCGAAGCTGCCTATCCGGAAACGCCGAAACCGGACTTGGAGCCGTTGCCGACCAAGACGATACTTGCAGAAGACGCCTTCAGTTCACCTCCCGTCGCTCAGAGCATCACGCCGCGTGGCCTTCGCACGCTAGAGGCGGCGTTATCTCGGGAAAAGGCTACGCCTGCTGTCGGCTACGCTGTTGACCGCCGAGGCAGGGCAATGCCGGGCGCCGAAATCGAGCCGGGCAGCCCCGCTTCGTCTGTGTCTTGCAACGCCCAGGGGCCGAGTGTGTCGAGCAGCGCGGGCAATCCTCCGGGCACGCGTCTGGAGCAGAGGCCGGACCGGCTGGAGGCATCCCCTGCGCTGCGGCAAACGCTCTCCGCCAGCACGGGATTGTTGCCGCACTGGCCCTACCCCACGGAGTTGGCAGGCCGCCTGCACGCGTTGACCGAGAATGCTCCATGCGCCAGTTGGTGCGAGGCCGTTCTGCGACGATTGGAGCGGTTAAGTTCTTTCGAGTCCCTCGCCGCGACGGAGGTCGGTATCCTGATTCCCGCACTCCGCCGCTTGGCCGAAGAGGGCCTGCAGCGTGCAAACACAACCCCCAAACAGGCAGTACGCTCCGAGTGGACGCGAACTGCTTGGGGGCTAAAACGGCGTCTCGACATCTGGGAACAGGTCTACGCGATCGCATCGTCGAGTCCGCCCGCCGCCGCAACCGTCCAAGATTCGAGAGGTCTACGACAGGCATACGACAAGCTGGCCGCCAGGCTGCTGACCGATGCCAACGGCGAAAGCTGGCGCCGCTACTTGTTGATGTCCGAAGCGCAAGGCCAATTCTTCGGCCATCCGGCCTCGGACACCGTCGCCAGCCGCAACCTCGCCAAGCGGATCTTGCTGCGCACGGACTACAGCGTGCTCGCTCCCAAGCAGCAAACATTCCTCCAGGAAAGCGTCTGCGCGGAGTACCTGCGTCAGTTGCGGCACCTGGCGACCGAGCCCGTCGACTACCTGCGTTTGCTAAACGAACTGGAACGGTATGAGCACGAGCGGTTGCCGGAGGCGGCCCTCCATGTGGCGGCGGCTCAGCAGATTCTGCGATGGGCCGACGCCCCGGCCATCGCTGAACTCGGGCGGCGGATCGACGTCAATTACCGCAACGCCAATCTGCGTGTCACGCTCAGCCGGTCGTTCCTGGAGCGGATGTTGCCTCCGCCCGAGCCTGTGGCGGAACGCGTCGATGAGATCATTCAGGGCGCGTACACCACGGGCTGCAGCGAGACGCTCACCGAACTCGGCGTCTGCCTCCTGCCCAGTTCGGATTGTTGGCGGATCGGCCTGATGGCCAAAGGACAGGTGGCCACGGAAACGCAATCCAACGCCGGAGCGGCTACCTTCTTCAGCCGCGGGAGCGCTAACTTCCTGGCCGCCAAGGAGGTCGTCATTCACCGCTTCGGCTGGTACCATCGAGCCGCCGTGGCGGATGCCGAGTCGTCCAACAAGCTGTCCGAGGTGACGACGAGGTTGGATCCGGTGCCCCTCTTGGGCGATCTCGCCAGGGCTATCGCGATCGAAAGGTATCGTTCGGAGACCCCCGCTGCGGAGCGACAGGTGAGAGACCGAGTCACGGCCACGGCCTCGGACCGCATTGACGCGGAGGTGAGTTGCCGATTGAACCAGTTGCAGAAGCGTTTTCACGAGCACTTCTATGTGCCCCTCCAGCAACTTGCCCTCAACCCCCTGGCCGTGGACATGCACTCGACGGAAGCCTGCCTGGCGGGCCGCTACCGGCTGGCCGGGCACGATCAGTTGGCGGCCCACACGCCACGGGACCTCGCCCCGGCTGGCAGCCTCTTTCAACTGCAAGTCCATGAATCCGCCCTGAATAACCTGTTCCAACAGCTGAAATGGGAGGGACGACGAGTGAACGTCCGCCAACTCGATCGGGAGATCGCCGCCCACTTCAAACTCGCCGACGAGCGACTGCCGGAGGAAATGCCGGACGACGTGTTCGTCAAGTTCGCTGACGAGACGCCGGTGCGAGTCGACTTCCAGGAGGGGCGCGTCCGCCTGCAGTTGGCGCTGGCCGAACTGTCCCAGGGCGGCAACCGTTGGAGAAACTTCACGGTGCGAGTCTACTATCGCCGCACGCCGGATCAGCTTGGTGCCCAACTCGTCCGCGATCAGTACGTCGAACTGATCGGCAAACGGCTGCATCTGCGGGAGCAGATCGCGCTGCGTGGCATATTCAGCCGCGTTTTCGCTCAGAACCAGCCGATCGAACTCGTCGGCGACCGGCTCCAAACCGATTCCAGGCTGGCCGGTTTGGGGGTCGATCAGTTCGAGATCCGGGACGGCTGGCTCAGCGTTTCGCTCGGCCCGCCCGCCGAAGAGCCGGTGCGGACGGCGCGGGAGCCCAGCAACCTGCACTCCAGCGACCGTCGCAACTCACGGCCTGCCAACGGGCCCGACGGCCAACGCGCGATCATGATTCGCCTGCGCTTGCCCTGACGCACGAGGCCTCGCCGCGCGGCGTCCAGACCGAGTTTCCGCAATCAGACCCGCGCGCGGACAAACTCGGTCGTGTCCGCCGAAAGCACAGGGCATCAGGTCACGGTCCAAGTCTCGCCAGAGGCGAACAACTTGTTGAAATCCCCCTCGCCTCGCTTGGCTCGCGCCAGCTCGATTTGCCGATTCAGCTCTTCGTCGTAGCGCGGAGCCTCGACGGCTCGAAAGACCCCGATCGGCTCAGGGAATCCGTCCTCGTGACGCAGCCGGCTCAGCAGGTACGCGAGGCTGGGCTCCGCGGCTTTCTCGTCGTGAAACAGCAGATCGTCCTCGGAAATCCCCTTGCCTAGCTCGACGACTTCCGGGTCCATGCCGTTCAGGCGGATGCCCTTGTCGCGGTTCTTGCCGAAGATCAGCGGCCGGCCGTGCTCCAATTCCAGCACCGTATCGGCCTTGACGTCTCGGTCCGTCGCGTAGTTGAAAGCGCCATCGTTGAAGACGACGCAGTTCTGATAGACTTCGATGAATGACGTTCCCTTGTGATCTGCCGCCCGTTCCAGAACCATCCCCAGGTGCTTGATGTTGACGTCGATCGAACGCGCCACAAAGGTCGCTTCGCAGCCGATGGCGATGGAGACTGGGTGCAGGGGATTGTCGATGGCTCCCATGGGCGTGCTCTTGGTCACTTTCCCCAACGGAGTCGTCGGCGAGTACTGGCCCTTGGTCAAGCCGTAAATTCGGTTGTTAAACAGGACGATGTTGATGTCCATGTTGCGGCGGATGCAGTGCATCAAGTGGTTGCCGCCAATGCTCAACCCGTCGCCATCGCCCGTGATCACCCAGAGTTGGAGATCCGGGTTGACCGCCGCCAGGCCGCTGGCCACCGCCGGCGCGCGGCCGTGGATGCTATGGATGCCGAAGCAGTTCATGTAGTAGGGGAACCGGCTGGAGCAACCGATGCCCGAGATGAACACGATCTTCTCGCGAGGAATCCCCAAGCCGGGCAGCATCTTGCGCATCTGCGCGAGGATCGAGTAGTCGCCGCAGCCCGGGCACCAGCGGACGTCTTGATCGCTGGCAAAATCCGCGGCGGTGAGCACGGGCAGTTCCGCAATAGCCATGATAGGTTTCCTTTAACTTCTGCGTGTCGGCGCGCAGCCATTCTGCTGGCATCATCAGAAGCCCGACTTGTCCGTGAAAGCCCGGGCTTCCTTGAGGGTTACTGCAGTTGTTGCCGAATCGCCGTCACGATTTCTTCCACATGGAACGGCTTGCCTTTGACCTTGTTCAGCCCCTGGGCATCGATCAGGTATTTCGCACGCACCAAGAGCCCCAGTTGGCCCATGTTCCACTCGGGAATCAAAACCCGGTCAAAGTTCTCCAGAACTTCGCCGAGATTGGCAGGGAACGGATGGAGGTAGCGGAGATGGGCATGAGCGACCGACAGCCCCTCGGCCTGGCATCGCTCGACCGCCGTCACGCACGCGCCATACGTGCCGCCCCAACTCAGCACCAGCAACTCGCCGGCCTGCGGTCCGTACACCTCCTGCAGCGGAATGTCCATCGCGATGTTTTCCACTTTTTGCGCCCGCAGCTTGACCATGAACTCGTGATTGTCCGCGTCGTAGCTCACGTTGCCGGTGACCTGCTGTTTCTCCAGCCCGCCAATCCGGTGCTCCAGCCCCGGCGTTCCCGGCAGCGCCCAAGGCCGCGACATCCGTTCGTCCCGCAGGTAAGGAAGAAACGGCTCGTCATCCAGATTCGGTCCCGGATGCTCGACCGGGATTCTCGGCAGATCTTCAAACCGTGGGATGCGCCACGGTTCGGCGCCGTTGGCGATGTAGCCGTCCGAGAGAATAATGACCGGCACCATGTAGCGTACGGCGATCCGCCAGGCTTCCAGCACTACGTCGAAACAGTCGGCCGGACTGCGGCAGGCCAAGACAGGCAAGGGCGATTCCCCGTTGCGTCCGAACATCACCTGCAGCAGGTCGGCTTGCTCCGTCTTGGTCGGCAGTCCCGTGCTCGGACCGCCACGCTGGACGTTGATGACCAACATCGGCAGTTCGAGCATCAGGCCCAACCCCATGGCCTCGGTCTTCAAAGCAATGCCGGGGCCGCTGGAAGCCGTTGCTGCCAGGGCGCCGCCGAACGCGGCGCCGATCACGGCGCAAATCGCGGCAATTTCGTCCTCGGCCTGAAGCGTCCGCACCCCAAAATTCTTGTGCCGGCTCAATTCGTGCAAAATGTCGCTGGCCGGGGTGATCGGGTACGAACCATAGAACAAGTCCTTGCCGCTGAGCCGGGCCGCAGCCATCAGGCCCCACGCGACGGCTTGGTTGCCCATGATGTTTCGGTACAGGCCGGGCTGCAGCTTGGCCGGCCCCACCCGATAACTGATGTCGAAAGCTTCGGTCGTCTCGCCGTAGTACCAGCCGGCCCGCAGTGCCCGCTCATTCGCCTGGGCAATCTGCGGCTTGTCGCCAAACTTGTCTTGATTGAAACGCAACGTGACGTCCAGGTCGCGGCCGTACAGCCAGTAGATCAGACCCATCGCGAAGAAATTCTTGCAACGGTCAGCCAGTTTCTGCCCCAACCCAATGTCCTCGACGGCCTTTCTTGTCAACGTGGACATGGGCACCTTAATAGCCCGATACTTCGACAGACTGCCATCCTCCAGCGGATTACGACCCAGGTTGGCCAGTTTCAGGTCCTTGGGGGTGAAAGCGTCTTCGTTCACAATCAGCACCCCACCCGGCTCCAGATCCGCGATGTTCGTCACCAGCGCGGCAGGATTCATCGCCACGAGGGCGTTCAACCGGTCGCCGGGGGTAAAGATCTCCCTCGACGCGAACTGCACCTGAAAGCCGCTGACCCCGGCCCGAGTCCCCCTCGGTGCGCGAATTTCCGCCGGGTAATCCGGGAACGTAGCCACGTCGTTGCCGGCCAAGGCCGAGGTATTGGTAAGTTGGCTGCCGGTCAACTGCATCCCGTCACCGGAGTCACCGGCCAGGCGAACGGTTGCCGAGGTCAATTCCCGAACTGTCCGAGGGGGCTTCAGCGAGGCTTCTGCGGTGGTGGACATGGGGCAATTCTGCTTGGATCAAGAAAATAACGAGAGAGGTTTTGAACCACGGTAATGCGGACCGCAAACCGCGGCAGTCGTGACTTCCTTGGGCACCTTCGCAGTCCTTCGCCGTTTCGTCCCGCGGAGGCGGCAACGGGTAGATCGCGGACGGGGCGTTGCGCCAAGCGGGGCATCACTCGCTCGATCCGTACTTCTCCGAGCCTGAACAAATCTAGCAATCGCGTTGGACCGCGACAAGCCATGCGGCAGCCCGGACCGGGAAAAAGCGGGCTTGGAACCCCGTCAAGACCGCTTTCGGGTACCATTTTCGTGTAATTGCAATGCCCCCGACATTAGGGGGTCTTGCGTCGCCGCCCGAAAGTCTTTGTAATTGTCGCTTTCCGGAGACCCGCGAGGCAAGGGCCGGCTCAACCATTTGCACTTCGTCAGGAAGGGAGTTTGTATGGCTAAGAAAACGATCCAGGACGTCTCCGTCTCTGGTAAGACGGTTTTGATGCGAGTCGATTTCAATGTCCCCTTGGACGACCAACGACGGGTCACCGATGATCGGCGGGTCCGCTTGGCCCTGCCGTCCATTCGCTCCGTGATCGACCGTGGCGGGCGGCTGATCCTGATGAGTCACTTGGGACGTCCGAAAGACGCGCCGGACCCCAAGTACAGCGTGAAGCCCGCCGCCGACAAACTGGCCGAACTGCTGGGCAAGCCGGTGCATTTCGCCAACGACGTGATTGGCGAAGACGCGCGGGCCAAGGCCGCCGCTCTCGGTGCGGGCGAGGTCCTGGTGCTGGAGAACCTGCGGTTTTACCCCGGCGAGAAGAAAGGGGATGCCGCGTTTGCCCGAGCCTTGGCCGACATGGCCGACATCTACTGCAACGATGCGTTTGGAACGTGCCATCGGACGGACGCGTCGATGGTGGCGGTGCCCCAAGCCATGGGCGGCAAGCCCAGAGTTGTGGGCTTCCTGGTGGAGAAGGAGATTCAATACTTGAGCGAGGCGATCGCCGCCCCGAAACGCCCGTTCGTCGCCATTCTGGGCGGCGCCAAAGTCTCGGACAAAATCAACGTCATCAAGAACCTGCTCACCATCTGCGACCAGGTGCTGATCGGCGGCGCGATGGCCTATACGTTCTCCTTGGCACAGGGCGGCCAAGTGGGAAACAGCCTCGTCGAAAAGGATAAACTTGACCTGGCCAAGCAATTGATCGCCGCGGGCGGGGCCAAGCTCGTGCTGCCGGTCGACGACCATTGCGGCGACCGGCTCGCCGCCGACTGCAACAAACAGATCACCCCCGCCGGGCAGATCCCCACTGGTTATCTGGGCTTGGACATTGGTCCCCAGACGGCGGAGTTGTACGCACAGCGGATCCAAGGCGCGAAGACGATTGTCTGGAACGGACCGATGGGAGTCTTCGAAATGCCACCCTTCGACGCCGGGACGAAAGCCGTTGCCAAGGCGATCGCCGACAGCGGTGCCACCAGTATCATCGGCGGCGGCGACAGCGCGGCGGCCGTCGAGCAACTGGGCTTTGCAGGCAAGGTTTCGCACGTCAGCACCGGCGGCGGCGCCAGTCTGGAAATGCTCGAAGGCAAGAAGTTCGCCGCTGTTGAGTTGCTGGACGAGAAATAGCCGCCCCTGAGAGGAGACCGCACATGGAAGACAAAACCCAGGAACAGACGTTGGTGCTAATCAAGCCGGACGCCTTGAAGAACTCCCTGACGGGCTACGTTCTCTCCATCCTGTCGGAGTTTCACAGCGGCCTGCGCTTTGCCGCGGCCAAGATCGTGAACGTCCATCAGATGCTCGCGGAGGAACACTACGCCGAACACCGCGGCAGGGTGTTCTATCCGCCGTTGCTGGACTATATCATGGGACTGGCTCATTATCCGGATGAGCCGCAGAAGCGGAGGGTCATTGCGTTTGTCTATCGCGGCCCGGACGCCGTGCAAAAAATCCGCGATATCGTCGGCCCCACCAATCCGCACGTGGCTAGAGAAAAAAGACCCGGCTGCATCCGCGCCCTCGGCACGATCGTCCCCGTCAAAGACGCTGCGGGGAACGTCGTCGGTGAGCGCATGGACAACCTGATCCATGCTTCCGCAACCGTCCCGGAAGCGGAGCGGGAGATCAAACTCTGGTTCCGCCCCAACGACATTCCGCCGGCCATGCGAGCTTACCCCGTTCAGGCCAGCGATGCTCATTACTACTTTCGCGACGGCAAGCTCCTGACCACCCATGAACCGGGCAGCATGTTTCTGCTGGCGCCCGGCAAGGTAGCTTGGCGTTCGGACCTCGACACCCTGCGACTTTTGGCCCGTGGATTGCCGGCACCCTGTCCCCTGGAGACCGTGGCGGCCAAGTACTTGATCAACGAAGAGAGCTGAGGCCCCGCGGATGAAGAAACTTCAAGAAGGAAGCCCGGCTTTTTCGGAAAAGCCGGGCTTCTTCATTCGCTCGCCCGTCCGCCGCTTCTCGCCGTTCACCGTGTTCCGGCTTGAAAGCCGCTCAGCACGGCATCCGCCGGCAGGACTTCACCAAACCCGCCATCCACCTCCTCGGCGAAATCGTCCAGGGCCGCGTTCCACGCGGCATCGATCAATTCCGACGATTCCGAGCCGATGCGATGGAACCAGGCGTCCTGCCCGGACTCGTTGACATCCACCGGTGTTTCTGCCGCCGCAGGCACGAACTCGTCGCGGCGTGCGGCAAGGGAGGATTCGCGGTGAATTGCGGAGACCGCCAAGTCGGCGTCGCCCGCGGCTCGGGACAGCAACGTGTAGTCGGGAACGGCCAGCCATGCGGCCGACAGGCCCGCATGGGCAGGCAGGACCGGTTCCGCCGGCGAGGTGACGCTCGTCTCAGCAGCTTCGCCTTCGCCTCCCGCAGACGCGGCCGCATTCAGGATGTTGACAATCGCCAGAACATCCGCAGCGTCGCACTTTCCGTCGCCGTTGACGTCATAGTAGTACTGCGGCGTCGCCGGCGGCGTGGGATCGGGCGGCAGGACTCCGCCTGTGGGCCCGTTGATGTAGTTGATTGCGATCAGCGCATCGATCGGCGACACGGCGCCCGATTTGTTCACGTCGGCGTTCAGGAACGGGTTCTGGTAGTCCGGCACTGCCTGGACCGTGATCGTGACCGTCGCCGGTTGTGATACGAACCCGTCGTTGTCGTTGACCGTGTACTGGAACGAGTCGGTGCCCCAAAAGTTGGCGTTCGGTTCGTACGTCACTATCCCGCCGATGATCGAGACGATTCGACCGTTGGCCGGGCCGCTGCCCGCCACGATCGTGACGGTGGAAGGATCGATGACCCCGTCGACGTCGCGGTCGTTGTTCAGCACGGAGATGGCCACCGCCACATCCTCTTTCGTGGTCGCCGTGTCGTGGTTGGCGGTCGGCCGCGAGTTGACGATCACCCCAAACGTATCGCTGGCGGATTTCCCCGTCGAATCGGTTGCGCGCACCGTGATGTCCGCCCGACCAAAACACCCTGCCGCCAACTGCAGCGTCAGCGTCTGCCCGATCAGCGTGCCGCTGGTGACCAGCGTGGGGTTGGTGTTGTCGGTGCTGTTGTTGTACGACAGCGTCAGGACGTCGTTCGGCAGATCATAATCGTCGAAGACTCCCGACAAATTGACCGTGACCGTAGTCGTGCTGCCTAGTTGCACGATTTGATCGGGGACCGGATTGGCCACGAACGGCGGGTCCGGCAGTGGGTTCACGGTGACCACAAACTCGTCCTCGGCAAAGGCCAGACCGTCCGACGCCCGCACGCGGATGATGGACGAACGCCCGCCCTGGTTCGGCTGGTAGTCCAACGTCAGCCGGGTCCCGGTAATCGTGGCAGCCACCAGGCTGGGGTCCGAGTTGTACGTGACCGTCAGCGTCAACGAAGTATTGTCCGGGTCCGCAAATACTCCGGGGAACAACTCGATCAAGGTGTCGGGCGAATCCTCGTCCACGGAGAAGTCCGCCACCGGCTTAGCGACCACCGGCGGGTCGTTCACGGGCGTCACGTTGATCGCCGTGGACTGCGTCGCGGTCTTGGTTCCGCCCTCGCCGCTGTTGCCTCGGTCGTCGGCGCTGACCACGAGCGTGTCCGAGCCGAAGTAGTTCAAGTTGCCGGTGTACTTGAGGCCGCCAGGATCCGCCAAGAGGGTGCCGATGGCAGCGACCGGCCCGACCAGGGTCAGTTTGCTGGTCCCGCTGCCTGCGACATTTAGCCCAACCGGCACGCTGCCTCCGACGGTCAACTTGCCGTTGACGACTTGCAGCACCACCGAGATGTTCGCCGCACCGGAATCCACGTCGACGACACGGACGCCTTGGGGCCCCGAGAGCGGCAGCGGAACATCCTCCGGGGTCGTCAGTCCGGCCGGCAGCGCGATCTCCGGAGCGTCGTTGACGCCGCTGATGGTGTAGGTCAGCGTGGCGGAACTGATCTGATCGTCGTCCGGCGCCGCGGTAGGGCCGGGATCGAGGATCGTCACGCTCAGGATGTCCGTTCCGGCAAAGTCCTTCACGCCCTGGAAGCCGACGGCGTTGGGGGCTGCGAGCGTCGTCTGGATCTGCCTGCCGGTGCCCGTGAGCACGACGTGTCCCGAGCCGCTCCCGGCGATACCCCAAGCGGGCACGCCGCCGGCGACGCCGGGCAGTACCGTGAACGTCCCCAGATCGGCGTGCAGCGTGAGGGTCCAGATGACGTTGGCCCCGATCGGCACGTTCATCTCGGCGTCGTTCACGGCGATCTGCAGCGCGACCGGGGTGTCCTCGATGATCTGGGCCGGCGGGTTGATATTGATCGTGGGCGCGTCGTTGATCGGATTGATGGTGATGGTGACGGTCTTGTTGTCCACGCCGTTGGCTTCGTCTCTTGCGTGGATCAGCAGTATCTCATCGCCGGGATTGGTCGTGAAGTAGTTCAGGTTCCCCCGGTAAACCACGCCGCCTGCGGCAAAAGTCGCATTCAGCTGTTGTTGCGTGCCGACCAGAGAGACGGCCGTCGTGCCATTGCCGGTCACGCCGCCCGCCCCGACGCCTCCGGAGACCGCCGTGTCAACCGTCAGGGCGCCGCGGAAGACCTGCAGCGTCATTTGAAGTTCCCCGGTGCCCTCGGCGGCGTCTACGTCGGTGACCTGGACCTGCAAAGGCAGGTCGGTATCTTCGGCCACGGTGACGCTGGTGGCGGGCACGGTGATCACCGGAGGATCGTTGACGGCGACCACCGTGACGGTCACGGTGCCGCGAGCCGTCAGCGGATTCATGAGTCCCGCATCGGTGTTGCCGCGATCGTTCACCGTGACGACCACCGTGTCCTTGCCGTTGTAATTCAGGTTGGGCGCGTACTGGACGCCCGTGGCCGCGGACAAAGTCGCGTTGATCGCGGCCAGCGGAGCCGTGAATTCCACCGTGCCGCCGCTGTTGCTGCCGTTGAAATCGCCGGACCTCAGACCGAAACTCGTGCTGACCGTCAACGTCCCGTGACTGGCGGACAGCGTGACCATCAATTTCCCGTCCCCCGGCAACTCGCTGGCGTCCGCGTCGACGACGGCATTGGCGGGCCACTTGATGTACACGGGCATGTCTTCGCTGGTCAGCGGCGCCGGCGCAACTCCCGGTGGCGCTGACCAGGGCAGTTGCGGCGCGTCGTTGACGGCCGCGATCGCGATCGGCACCGCGACCGTCGTCGGCGTCACCGCGCCTCCCGTATTGCCCTTGTCATCGGCCACGATGGTCAGCGCATCCGGGCCGTTGTAGTCCACTGCCGGCCGGTAGGTAAGTCCCGACAGCGCGGACAGCGTTGCGTTGATCTTGCCGGGGCTGACCTTGTCGATCGTAATGCGGCTGGTCCCGTTGCCGGTCACATCCGCCGGCCGGAGGCCGCCGGGGACCGTCAAGTCCAGCGTCAGGGTCCCGTGGCTGACACGCAGGTCCACCTTGAGTTGGTTCGTGCCGTCCGCGACATCTACGTCCGTGACGGTGATCGAGGGGAATGTGTGCGGGCTGTCCTCGTTCACCAACTGCTCGCCCGGCGCAGAAATGACCGGCGGATTGTTCACCGGGGCGACCGCCACCACGAACGAGGCTGTCGAGACTCGCGCCGGCGGCGGCCAGTTGCCCAGATCGTTGGCCGTCACCGTGATCGTGTCGTTCCCGTTCAGGTACGGCAATCCCTGGTACGTGATGCCGGCGCCCAGCAAGGTGTTGACATCGGCCAAGAGCCCACTCACGATTACGGATTGGGAACCGTCGTTGGCGACGGTGACGCCTGGCGGAACGATGTCGCTCAGGTCGATCGTGCCGCGGCCGGCCGACAGCGTCACCGTCAACTGGCCGTTGCCGGTGCCTGCCGGGTCGCTCGTTGTCTCGGCGAGATCCACGTCGGCCAGCGAAATTCCCATGATGAGCCGGGGTTGGTCTTCGACGGCGGACTGAGGGCTGGCCGGGACCGTGATGACCGGTGCGTCGTTGACGGGCACGACGGTGATGGTCATGGTGGCGGTGGTCGTCTTGGGGCCGTTGGGCGGCGCCGGGGTGGCCGGACTCTTGCCTTGGTCGTTCGCCGTAATGCTGAACAGCACCTTGCCGCTGGCGTTCTCTGCGCCGCGGTACTTCAACCCGTTCGGATGCGCCAACATCGTGTTGATGTCCGCCAGCGGACCGCGCACCTCGACGTTCGTTCCGGGGCTGCCCGTCACGGTCAAGCTGGGCACGACCGCCGCGTTCACGGTCAGGGTGCCGGCCTGCGTGTTGGGGGCGATCGGGCTGACCGTCAGTGTGACCGTGATGACGCCGTCCGCGCCCGCTTCGGTGACGTCCGGATCGGAAATCGAAATCGCGGGAATCCGCAGATCGGTGTCTTCCGCGACCGACGGGGCGGTGCCCGGCAGCGAAATCTGCGGCGCGTCGTTGATGGGGTTGACGGTGATCGTAATCCGCCCAGTGCCGGTGGCCGCAGGTCCGCCCGTGTTGCCCAAGTCATTGGCCAAAATGGTCAAGACCTCCAGGCCGTGGGTACTGTTGACGTTCAGCAACCCCTGATAATTCACGAACGAGTCTAGCAATTGATTAATGGCGGTCAGCGTGCCGCTGAGGCCGACCAGCGACGTGCCGTTTCCGGTAATCAGCGGGCCGCCCGGCACGGTGGTGTCGACGGTGATGGTGCCGCGGAGTGCCGACAACTGCACGGAAATCACGGCGTTGCCGGCATCGGCGTCCGTGACCTCGATCTTGCCGAGGCTGCGGATGTTCAGGATGCCGTCCTCGTCGACCACCGCTGGGGCCAGAGGAACGGTGACTACCGGAGGATCGTTCACCTCGCTGACGTACACCGTCACCTGCCGCACGTCCGACTTGGCCCCGCCGCTACCCGACGCTCCGCCGTCGTCGGCGGCGACGGTCAGGATCTCAAACCTGGGGCTCGCCGTATTGCCGGCGAAATTGGGCGGAGGCGTGTAGCTCCAGCCGTTGGGATCGCTCAACGTGGCGGCAATCTCCGCCACCGCCGCCGTGACGGTCACGGCGGACGTGCCGTTGCCTGCCACCTGCGTGAGGGGATTCACGCCCCCCGCGACCTGCTTGATGGTCAAGACACCATTGGGGAACAGGCCGTCGTTGCGTCCAGTCACCGTGAGCACGACCGTGACGGGGGTTGCTTCCGAATCCACGTCGACCAGGTTGAAGCCGCTCAACGGCAGTTCCGTATCTTCATCGGCCGCGACGGTCGCCGGGGCGGTGATTACCGGGGCGTCGTTCACGGCCGCGACCGCGACCGTGAACGAAGTGGAGGCCGTCTGGGCCGGCGGTGGCCAGTTGCCGAGGTCGTCGGCGCTGACCGTAATGACGTCGTTGCCGTTCAGATCGGGCAGTCCCAGGTAATCGACGCCCGCGGCCAGAATCGCGTTGACGCCCACCAAATCACCTTGCAGAGTGACCGCCGAGGTCCGGTCGCCGGTTACGGTCACGCCGACCGCCGCACTTTCGTCGACGTCCAACGTCCCGCGTTCTGCCGTGATCAGCACCGTAATTTGGCCGCTGCCGGCCCCCGTGGATGGCGTCTTGTCGAGATCGACGTCCGCAACCGTGATTCCTGCGATCGCCAGCGTTTCATCTTCCGTCGCCGCCAGCGTGCCGGGAACGTTGATCACGGGGGGGTCGTTCATGGCGACGATCGAAATCGGGACCAGTTTCACGTCCTGCTGCGGGCCGCCAGTGCCGGAATTGCCGCGGTCGTCGGCGACGATCGTCAAGCGATCGGTGCCGTTGTAATCCGGCGCGTTGAGGTAGGTCAGCCCGGCCAGCGTGCTGTTAACTTGGGCCAGCGTCCCGGTCAGGACGACGCGGTTGGAACTGTTGCCGGCGATGCCTCCCGGCAGGTAGATCGTCGGGACGTCCAGTTGGCCGTGGATCACGGACAGCGTGACCTCGATCGTCGCACCTGCCGCGTCTGGGTCCGCGATCTGCAACCCGGAAACGGGCAACCGCAGGTCCTCTTGGGTGCTCAATTGGTTTGGGGCCACGATCGCCGGCGGGTCGTTCGAGATGATCTCTACGCGGTAGTCTTCCACTTCGCCGTCAATAGCCAGGCCGGTGGGCGCCAAACCGCCTTCGCTGCCGAAGCGGAAACGGGCGTAAGTGACGCCCGGCCCGGTCGCCGGGGGGATCCAGATCGTCAGTTGGTTGGCTCCCGCCCGGACGGCAACTTTCTTGAATACCTGCTCGTACTGGTCGTTCCAGTCGCCGTCGCCGTTGAGATCGAGCCAGCCGTCCAGGTACCCGTCCTGGGAAGCGATGACCGTGACGGGCACGGTGGCCCCAGGCGTCAGCACGCGGTCGAAGCGGACGCCGTCTTCGTCGTCCCCGTCCATCGCGATCACACCGCCGCCCAAGTGGACGACGTTGACGCCATAACCGGAGGCCCGGATGGCTGCCACGGTCGACGCGGCGATCTCGGAGGCCGTGCTGGTGACCTGGAAGGGGATCGTGATATTGCCCTGGATCGCCTGCCCATTCGCGTCGAACTCAAAGCGGCGGACCCCCAGGCTGTCGATCAAGTGGAAGGTGTGGCCGTCCAGCACGCCGCCTGCTGAGCCGAACGAACCAAGTGCCGGAGTGCTGCCGGGGGCGACCCAACCCGGCCCGCCGATCTGCACGTTGCCAGCACCCAGGTTCTTGGGCACCAGGCCCGCCGAGTCACTCAATCCGCCCGGATCGGCGAGCGACTGCTGGACCGCCGCCACCATCGCATTAGCGATATCGTTGGCGGAGAAGGAGAGTTGGACCGGCACAGGCACCCCACCCGCGGTGCCGTTGAAATCGAACTCGAAGATTACCGTGCTGCTGCCGTCGTTGACTTGGAACGTCTGACCGTCGCGCACGGCGGTCCGCTGCAGCAGGCCGCTTGCCGAGGCATCCAGCCGATGCTCGATCCCGGCGCGCAGGTCGATCAGGACGTAGGTTGGATCGGTGCTGGCGTCGACCGCCGGCGCCAAACCGCTGATGGCCCCTTCGTCGACCGCCAATTGCACGGCGGCACGGATCGACTCCGCTACCTCGGCGGCCGAACTCAAGGCATTCACCGCCACGGGACGCGCGCCGGGATGCGTCAGACCGGCCCCCGTCTCGAACTCAAAGACGACCGTCTTGACGGCGTCCCCGAGCGTGAACGTCTGACCGTCGGCCACGCCGCCTCCGGCGGTTCTGCGCACGAGGATCGTCAGGCCCGGCGTGAGCCGGAAACCCAGTCCGGCCGGCGGCACGGTCAGCGTGAGCGGCGTCTGCCCGCCGTACGTCATGGTGCTGTTCTGGAAGGCGATTTCATGACTCAACGCCCCGCGCACGTGCAGCGCGCCGTCGCCTAGTTCGGTGAGGTCCACCGCCGGCGAATAGTATTCCAGAGGGGCCGGCGGAACGGGCAGCGGATAGCGCAGCCGTTCGGCCGCCGAGACGGCCGCCGCGATCTTCTGAGCCACCGCCACCGCATCGTCGCCGGGCAGGATGGAGATGATGAAGTTGCCCGCCGCGACCGTGCCGTCGAGGTCGAACTCGAAAACCCACGGGACCACGTCCTGGCCGTCGGAAATCGTCAACGTTTCGCCGTCCTGGATCTGGTAGCCGGCGGCCGCCGTGATCTGATAGGTCGGCTGGCCTGCGACCGCGACGTAAGCGCTGGTGGATTCAATCTGGTGCAACTGCGTGCCGCCGAGGAAAACGGCGCCGGCACCCAGGTGCACCGGGTGCAGACCCAGATTGGCCGTTTCTACGGCCGCCACCAGGGCTTCGGCGATTCGCGGCAGTGTCGCGCCGGCGTCGTATTCGACCGCCCGGACGGCGGCCACACCCGTGTCATCGCGCAGCGGATCGAAGGTCCCATCGCGGCCTCGGTCAAAGACAAAACGCGTCGTCGCAGCGTTGGCCGTAAGGTCAAAATACCTCGTGTCCAACGCGGTATCGGGGTTGGCCACGTTGGGCAATTGCACCGTCAGCGGTGCGCTGCCCGCAAGCTCCAGCGTGCTGTCCCGCAGGTCAACCAGATGATCCAGGTCGTCGCCGAATCCCGCCGGAACGATCTGGGCCTGCAGTTCGCCGTCCACACGATTGCCGAGATACCACCCGGGCGTCACGACGTGGCGCGCACCGTCCTCTTCGAACAGGGTCGGGTATTGCGAGGGCCGGTTGGCCACACGGGCGTCGCCAAAGTCCAGGTCGGCGCCGGGCAGCAGAATGGTGAACCGCGTCTCGCCCGTGTACTGGTTCGACTTCAGGAAGTTCCCCGGGAGGTCCTGAATGGCCCGCAGGAAGTAGTTGGAGATGCCCGTGATGTTGGCCAGTCCCGAAACGAAGTCCACCGGCTTGTTGGCGGCGGTCAGGAAATCGACGAACAGCGTGTTGCCGCCCCGCAGCGAGGCGGTGACGTTGGTCAACGGACTGGCGTTGATCGCGTCCACAATCAGGTCGGCGAACATCAGGCCCGTGAACTGACTCCAGGGCTCGAATGGCAATCGCGCGGCGCCGCCGGGGATCCCGTCCAGCCGGAGGCTATTGTCGGGCGGGATGGCGTCCGCTGGCAAGACCGTGATGTGCCGCGAGGTGTCATTGAACTCGATGATCCCCTGGCCCATCGCGTACCGGACGTTCGGCAAGTTCAACAGCGGCTGCGACTTGATCGCCGCCACCGTGCTGGCGCCGATCTGGTCGTTGGTGCTGTCCGGCCTGAACAGGATGGGCAGGTTGGCGGACGAGGTCAAACGGCCATTGACGTCGTACTCGAAGGTGCGGGTCACGCCGTTGAATGTGATCGAGAACGTTTCGCCGTCGGCCAACCGCCCGCCGGATTGCGTCAAATGCGGCGCGTTGACTGTGGTCAAGCTGTGACTGCTGTTGGCGCCCGTCAACGTCACGATGCCTCCCGGCATGGCGATCGGCTGGAGTACGAGTCCGGAGGCTTCGATCGCGTCGACGATGGCTTGGGCAATCATATCGGCCGTGTCCAACACGCCGAAGGGGATCAGTTGGTTCGTATTTGGGTTGTCGGCCCCGCCCACCGAGTTGAATTCGAACTGGAAGACTTGGTTGGCAGGAGGCAACGACGTATCGGTGATCTGGAAGTACTCGCCGTCGAGGATCGCCGCCCCGCCCTGCGGGTCCACCGTGATCGTCAGGGGGGCGGGCAGGATCAATCTGGTCGCCGGCGTCACGTCGGGCCGGCTCAAGAGGACCAGGCCGGGACTGTTGCTCAAGTCCACCTCATGGCGGACCGTCCCGCCGAAGAACACGACTCCGTTTTCCAAGTGCTTGGACCCGGTCAGTTCCAACGGCAACTGCATGGCGACCGCCTGCGCGATCTTCTGACCGATCTCCTGGTGCGTGTCTCCGTAGTCAAACGGAATCACCACGTTGCCCGGCTGCGTGGTTCCTTCGCGGTCCAATTCGAAGCTGGCCTGAATCGGCGGGGTCGCGGCGTCGGCGTCATCGTCGAACGAGACCACGAACACCTGGGGATTCACCGGATCGTCCGGCAGGGGCCGTGACACGTAGCCGTCCAGCAGCTTGCTGCTGCCGGAATCGATAGAAACCTCGTCGCCCTCGTGAATGTGGATCAGGCCGCCGCCGACGTGTTGCAGGCCGGCGAGCAGGCCCGCCAGCGGCGAGGCGGACAGCACCGTCACGATCTCGTCCGCCACCTGGTCCGGCAGTGCGCCGATTGAAACCGGGATCGGCGTGTTGGGCGGAACGACGTTGGGAATCGCGTCCGTGTCAAACTCAAACGTGACCGTCGTGGAGGGCCCAGCGGCGGAGGTGTGCGTGATCGTGAAGGTCTGGCCGTCGTACACGTCGGCGGACAGGTCAAACGCGCTCACCGCCGGAACGGCCAGCGACATGATGGTGGCGGGCTGGGAAAGACTGCTCAACTCGGTATTGAGCGTGTACCGCTCCGGCGCCCCCAGATGGACGAGGCCGCCTCCCGCGTTCTTGGCTGCCAACTGCAGTTCGGCGGCTTGAGCGTCGACCCCTGTCAAGGCCGCCACGATGGCGTCGGCAATCTGCGACGGGGTGTCGCCCAGTTCAAACGGCACTGCAATACTGTCCGGGAGGGTGTAGCCGTTCAGATCCAGTTCAAACGTGGCGGCCGGATTGCCCGGATCGTTGGCGTTGCGGACGACGAACCGCTGGCCGTCGGCGACCCCGCCGGCAGGCACCTGGATCGCCAGCGAATAGGGCACCTGGATTGTGTATCCGCTGTCGTACTCAAACGTGACGCTGACGCCGTCGTCGGCCGTGATGCGGAACTTGTCGCCGTCCCGCGCCTGGGTGCCGTCCGGGGCGTTGATGACATAACGGTCGCGATTGTTCAGCCGGATGATGTAGACCTTGTCATCCTCCCACACGCCGGACGTGGGCGACAGGCGGATGATGTTGCTGGTGGCGTCGTAGCGGAACGTATAATCGATGCCTTCCTCCAGGAACACGCCGTCGGCAAAGACCGTCACCGCGGCGCCCGGCAGGCGACTCTCCGGCCCGTTCGGCCCCAGCACCGTCGCGTCGTTGACGCCCACGCCGGGATAAGGATCGGCCGACTCAAAACCGTCCACGATCTGGATCAGGAAGCTGTCGTACGACCCGCCGGTCAACTGCACGACGGTATCCGTGGGATCGATGTCGTTCCCTTCCGCGTCGTTGTCGCGCGGATTCAGCAGCACGGCCGCCGGCCCTACGAAATCGCTGCGGTCCAGCGAGCCCCGGTCCTTGAACACGTTGCCGCCTTGCCCCTGCGGCGTCGAAACGTTGGGGTCGTCGATCCGCAACTGCCCCGTGGCGTCGCGTTCCGGCGCCAGGATCGGCGAGTTCGAGATGCCCATCGCGGCCTTGATCGTGATGAACGCAGGGCGGTCCTCGAGCGAGTCCACGGAGCTGTCGATCGAGGCGGCCAACGTCGCCGGGAAGAAGTTGCCGTCGGCCCCGTTCACAAACAAGGGGGCGGTGTTGGACAAGGGCAGATTGAAATCGGCCGTGTCGGCGCGCGCCGTCGTCTGCTCCTCCGGATTGATCATCGAACCGGGGTAGGGCGTCGATCCGGTCGACACCCGCCAGTTACCCATCTGGGCGGCCGCCTGCGATCCGTTGATCGAAGCGCTGTGCTGGAAGATCTGGGCGCCGACGACCGCGGTGCGTGGACTGGGGCCCGTCGCCTGGTGGGACGAAGGCTGGTTCTCCGTCTCGATCACCGCATTGCGAGTGTTGGAGATAACGTTGTTCAGCAGCGTCGGGGTCGCCTCTTCGCTGATCAAGATGCCCGTCTCGCGGAGCAACTGACTGTCGACGTTGTTTCCGGTGTTGCTCTGACCGACGGTCGGGGAAAGCACGTTGGCAGGACCGCTCAATTGCACCACCTTGGCGGCGCCGCGGATCACGACATAACGGCGTCCCTCGCCTTGGTGCTGTTGCGGCCATTGCCGTCGCGGGTTGCTGGGGTACGGAGTCAAGCCGATGCCATCCACATACTCGGGACCGCCGTAGTCCTCGGCGGAGACCCCACTGAGCAATCGCGAACGGACGAGGCTGTTTATCAGTTGTTTCACTTCGTAGGCCATCACCGCCGTGTTGGCACGATTGTCCGACGTCCCGTTGTACGTGCGGGTCTCGGTGTTGCCGTCCACGTCGGTGAACTCCCAAGTGGCGGAAGATCCAAACAGCGGCTGTGTATCGATCACCCAAGTCCGCGGCGCCAAAACATCGACGCGAATGTCGTAAGTGCCCTGGTCAGTGGGGGACTGTCGGCCACCCAAGCTCAAGGGGCTGTACGTCGTGTTGCCAGGTCCGCTGACCGCCACGAAGTACGTGCCGCCTTCGCGTGCATAGTTGTATCCGGCACGGGCCGTGGGCGGTTCTGCGATGTAGAACTCGATCGTCACTTGGTTGCCGTTGACCGTATATCGCGGGGCGCCCCGCGCCGTACGACTGCCATCGTCGACGAACTCTTCGCCGCGCGCGTTGAACAACCGCAGTACCGGCGTGAACTCGTTGCCCGTGACGCTGATCTGCACCTGGTCGCCAACGTCCATCTGGAATTGGTAGACGTCGACATCCCACTCCGGATTCTGCGGGAACGTGACGGCATCGCCGAGCGTCACGTTGTTGGCCCTGTACACGTCGGGGCTGGCTTGGCGGCCCTGGCGAGTGTCGATCGCGTTGAAGATGGTATCGTTCGGCTCGACGGCAGGATCATCCGGAAAGAAAGAGGCGTTCCCGTCGTTGCCAACAATCGTGTTGTTGACGATCCGGCCAAACGGCTGAGCGGCCTGCGAGATCGCCACCACGCGAGCGGACGCAAAGGGGTTATGGTTACGGTCGCCTGCCAGCACCTCGACGTCCCGGGCATGGTCTACGTACGCGGCGTCGAAGCTTCCAAACCCCGCGGCGCCGCCCAGGCGACGGGCGGATGCGACATTGGCCTCGGCGACCAGCGTGGTCCCGTTGGTCACGAGGATGCTCTCCGTGATGGCGTCGGCGATGGCCCGCGCCAACTGCTGTTGCGTGCTTGCGGGGTAGGGCCCGGCCGTATCGCTGACCATCGCATAGTAGATCGGCACCCGTCCGGGCGTCCACCCGTCTCCGTGCGAGGGGTTGGAGGGGCAGGCGCCCTGCTCCGAGTGGTTGGACAAATCCTCGAACTCAAACTCCACCGTCGTGCGGCCAACCGTCACAGCAAAAGCGTCTCCGTCGCAGACGAGGTCCCCTCCCGCGTTGTCCCGCGGGATGAGTTCATAGGGACGCAGGTTGCCGCTGAAATGGATGCCCCCCAGTCCTTCACCGTAGATCGTGTTGTTGACAATCGTCGCCCCCGGGGCAAACCCGCCTTGGGCGCCGGTACTCGCGTAGTTGTTCGGCTCGAGCAGATTCCGCACGGGTCCCATGTGCGGCTGCGCCAGAGGAAGATTCTCGTTCGGGTCCACGTCGCGCTCGCCCGCATCCGCCACGATGCCGAAGTCGGCCGAGTTGGTGATCGTGTTGGAGTGAATCAGCATCTGGCCTTGCTGGCGGAAGTGGTTCGAGTCGCCGGACCCGTCGTGCAAGATGGCGACCAGGCCCACGGGAGCCGGCGCCGGATTCACGTTGCCCAGCGTTCCCGCTTCGATGAACACGGCGCTGTCCACCAGGCGATCGCCCGCATCGGCGATGGCGAATTTGATTTGGTACTCGTGGCCCGCGACGACGCTGAACTGGGCGGTGAAGACGTCGGTGAACCCGTCATAACCGAATTCGCGCAGGTAGGCTCCGCCCTCCCGCATATCGTTGTTGTTGTACAGCAGGGGATTGGTGCCGCCGGCGCCGAACGGGTTGCCTCCGTTGACCGTGGCCCGCGACACGGGCGTCGTGGTGCCGGGGATGAGCGCCACGTTGCGGGCCGGGCCGCCCGCCGTGAGGTCCCTGACGAACACCGCCAGCACGTCGGCTTGCGACGACGTCCCAACCAGCTCGTTGTATTCCTCCGATGCGAACACGAAATTGAAATACGCCGTCCCCGAAAAATCCGCGCGAAGGGGAAATTGCAGCGAGGTGGCGTCCTTGGTCTTGCGGGCCGCCGGCTCCAGCGGGAAGAACTCGTTGTCCAAGTCGGCGTCGCCCGTCCGCGAAGCGTCCCCGGATGAAGCATTCGACGTGTTGGGGCCACCGGCGACGGTGGCCTTCCCCGTGGCCAGAACAATTCCCGATTCCATGCCGATCGAGGACAGACCGCCGGTGAACAGGCCGGCGGAGGCAAACGTCCCGTCCGTCGCGTCGACCCCGCCGACGAACGTGGCGCCGGCCGTTGGCGTAAAGCCCGTTCCCAAGATCTTGTCCCGCAGCAGGTTTCCGAAAACGGTGGCATTGGTGGCTCCCGACTTTTCGACGCGCAACACCCTGCTGGCGGGCTGGATCGCGAAGTCGTCCCCGACCGCGTTGCCGAACAGATCGATCCGGTTGCTCCGGCCGCCGCTCCCCTGCTTGGCGCCGTCCGAGAGCGCGGCCTGCAAGTCCAACTGGCTTTGCACCGACGAGCTGTTGATCGCGTCCCGAATGGCGGCGGCCACCACGTAGTCCGCATCCGTTGCGCGGAACGGCACGCGCACGTTCCCCGGTTGGATCACGCCGTCCGTCACCAGGTCGAACTCGAAGGTCAGGTCGCCGGATCCGTCGCCCAGCCGGAAGGTCTGGCCATCGCCCAGGGAAGATCCGGCGGGCACAACAATCGTCATCTGCTGGGCCTGGCGATCGTTGGTGTCGTAAGCCTCGTTCAGGATCAGCGCCGGCACCGTGAAAGAACCAAAGCCCAGGCGGGCCTCGACGGACGTCCCATAATCCGTCGCGCGGCGCATCTCCAATTGGTACTGACCGGTCAGCACGCGGCCGGTGGTGTTGTAGTTGGGCCTGGAGCCAAACGTTGCATTTGCCGGGGCCTCGGTAATCATCTCCCCGCGTTCGGCAAAACCGATGATCACGTCATCGATGTGGACGCCCGTGAGCCAAGCTGGCACGGTGGCGTCGGCGGCGCGGAACTCGAAGCGCAGCTTCAGCAAGTCCTGGCCCGCAAACGTCGCCAAACTGACGCGGGCCTGCCGCCAGACGTCGTCGTTGGTCAGCTCGATCACGGCGCCCGTCACGTCCACGGGATTGCTGGACGCGACGAGCTGTTCCGTCCCGCCTCGGCGCTGGACGTAGGCGCGGAAGTAGTCGCCCGTGTCCGCATTCAGGCGGTAGTTGAAGTACAGGACCGGCAAATCCTGGGCGGAGAAGTTCTTGAGGCTGAAGGCGTTGGAAACCAGGCTGCCGTTCGCGACGCTTCCGCCGCCCAGGCCGTAACTGCCCGTCGCCTCGCGGCCGAAGTAGAACGTGGAGCCGCCTTGAGCCGCCGTCGTCACCGCCGCGTGATTCTCGATTGAGACCTGCAGGGTGTACGTGTCGCCGGCGCCCACCGGCGTGCCAACGATGCCGCCCGGCATTCCGTTCGACGGGGAGGCCGCGACGCCGATAATGTAGGTTCCTGGCCTGTCGAACGTGTACGCCAGGAAGGAGTCCAAAGTGCTCGTACTGCCCCCAGCGCCCAAAGCTACGGCGGCGTCGTTGTTCGAATCCAGGAGATTTCCGGCCGAGTCATACAGGAAGATTTGGGAATCCAAGTCGGTCAGCGGACTGCCGGTCGCGCCGTAGTCGATGTCGAAGATGCCCCTCGCCGGCGTGCTGCTGACGACAAACGAGTAGTAGTCGAAGCTTTCATTGCCGGTCGCGGTAATCGTCAAGTGCGGGTAGACCGTCGAGGTATTGCCGAAGGCGTCCCCGATGTCCGGGTGAGAATTCAGGCTCCAGATGTAGCCCTCCAGACTCTGGGCCGACGGCAGCGTATCGTTGGGTTCCTGCTCGGTGACTCGTCCCGCGGAGGGAGCATTCACGCGGCTGCCGTCGAACGCGGCGGTCAGGCCGTGCCCGCTCGTGGTCGCTTCCAAATTGGAAACGTGCCACAGGTTCGTCGGGGACAGCGTCGTGCCGTCGAACGTCGGATCCAGCAGCACCGGGACCACCGGCGACACAGCCGTGGAGCCCCCGTAACTGCCGATCCGGTCCTCCGCGATGCGGATCACCGAGTTGACCGGCTCCAAACGGACTTCCGGGTTGTTCAGCCGATCGTTGAGCACGCTGGGCAGCATGCGATCTGAGGTCACCGCCACGTAGTAACGGCCCTGCGGCAGTTCCACCGGTCCCAGGAACGGATCGAACTCGCCGACCGTGCCGCGGGACAGATCGTACATGCCGGACTGGTCCAAAGGATCGACGACCGGGGCGGGCCGGTCTTCGGCGATGTTCGAGTCGCGAGCGATCAGAATCGGCACACCGGAAGAATTGAAGACCGTGACGGTCGTATTCGCCCGGTTGAGGCCGTCCGCATAGTCCAGATCCAACACCAGCGAACCGTGGGCCGCGGACGGATTTGAAATCGCATCGTATCGCACGTCGAACGTGTAGAAGTCGACGTCCAAGCTGCTGGACAACGAGCCTGCCACGGACAGGGTGGCCTGGTCCGATTGAAATAGGTTCCCCAATTCCTGCGGGCGGCTGCCGGGCGTGCCGGGGGCGATGCCAAAGGAGTTGTTGCTCGCGGCCGCCGCGTCGACGCCTTCGTCTTCCGCCGCCTCGCCCAGCAGAGGCGAGTGACCCGGCAGACCGATCAGCTCCACCCCGTTTTGGGCGTAGCGGATGTCGGCGTAGCGGACGGTCGAACCGGGCACTTCGTCCAACTCGCGCATCCGCACCTGGAAACGGTACACGCCGCTGGTCAAACCGCCGCCGATCCGATTCGGGTCCTGCAACTGGGCCGCGTCGTCGCCGGCAGCCAGGTTACTGCTGCGAATGCGGAACAGGTACGGACTGCGTTCGCCCTGAGCGCCCGGCAACACCACGCGCATGCCGGCGTCCAGTGGATTGGTCCCCCAAATGTCCTTCGGAAGCCCGGACGCGTGGTGCGGCTGATAGCTGTCGTTCAGCTTCTGCAGAGGATTGACATCGCCGCTGGGGATCGCATCGGTCTGGTACAGCAGGCCGCGATCGCCCGTCTCGTCCTGCGAGTTGTCCGACCGGGCGATCACCACGCCGTTGGCGTCCAGCAGTTCCACCACGGTGTCCAGGCCGTAGCGGGAGCGGTCCACATCGAACCAGATCTCCGTCCCCGCCGCGGCCGTAAAGCTATAATAGTCGATATCGTTGCGGGCGTTGAGGAAGCCGTCAATTTCGAAACCCAGCCTCAGGTTGTCATCGCCGCCGTACTCGCCGGGGGCCAAGGCGCCCAAGAACTGGGCCCGTGCCGGAATCCCGTTCAAGCCGGGCGCCGTGGCCTCGGGCGCCTCCAGTTCCAGGACGATTTCCACGTTGCGGTCGTTGCTGTTCTGGTCCAACCGCAGGCTGCGCCAGTCGCCGGCCTGGGGCGTGCTGCGAATGCCGTTGTTGTTCGTGTCCGTCTGGGCCCTTCCGTCGGGCTGGACACCGGCGCCGACCGTGTCGTCGTGGATGGACGTTAGCACCACGGGGAAGCCGGGCTGTCCCAGCACGTAGACGGAGCCGCCAATGCGGTCTTCCGTCTCCAGCAACTGTCCCGTGGCCGTGAATCCCGCACCGAGGGTCGGATTCTGGTTGTAGGTATCGTTCACGGCGCCGACACCGTACATCTTGACGACCAGGCTCTCGTTCGGGCTGCTTCGCAGCCGCAAGCCGCCGTAAACGTGCAGGTTGGAAACCCGCACCTCGTCGTACAAGATGTGCACAATGTCCGTGTCATCCCACACACTCTCGGTCGAGAGGGTGATCCCGACGGTGCGCAGGTAGTCGTCCGTGGTGTCCACCGCCGTACCGTTGTTCGAGATGGCCGCGGTGCGGATTTCCATTCCGTTGGTGCCCACCCAACTGGCCAGCACGTTGCCGTTGTTGTCGGGGATCAGATTGCCGTTGCTGTCATATTGGTTGCCATTGTTGGCCAGGCGGTTGCCGCGGACCAGGGGGCCCCGGTTGTCCTGGTACAGCGTCAACCGGTCGATCGCGCCCGTGGTGCGTCCGGGATCGGAGACCAGCTCGCCCGTGAACGAATCGAGGTTGATACTGACGGCCACGTCTTGGTTGTTGCGGATGACGTTGTTGATAATCACCGGTCGGGCGCCGCGGATAAACATCGTGGCCCCGTCGTTAATGCCCCGTCCGTAGCGGTATGCCGATCCCTGGCCGCCGGTGCCGGGGGCATTGTATTCGATCACGCTGTTGGCGATCCGCGCTTCCGCCTGATGGACCTCGATGACGTTGAAGCCCTTGAAGGTGCCCTCGATTTTGTTGTCGTTGCCGCCGCCGAAAGCGATGTAGGCGTGATCCAGGCTCAAGTGGCTCAGGTAGCCCGCATAGATGCCGCCCCAATCGCCGGCCGAGGGACGGGCCTCGTTGGGGCCGTCGTCCTTGTTCGTATCGAAGGTCCCGCCGGCTCCGTACCTGTCGTCCAGCTTCGACGTGAAGATCACTTCCTTGCCGTCCAGGCCCTCGGCAATCAACTGCGCGCCAAAGGTGATTTCGATCCGTGCTCCTTCCAGCTTGACCACGGTGCCCGGATCGATCTTCAAGCGTCCGTCGGGACGAGCACGCACGACGCCGGTCAACCGCAGATCCAACGTGACGAGTTCCCCGTCGGCGTCCACAAAGTCGGTTCCGCCGTCGGTGAAGACGGTCACCCCCGATGGGATTTCGCCGACCAGCACATATGTCCCGCCGCCGCCGACGGAACTGCGATAGATGCGTTGCGTGTGCCCGGCCTCCGCGGCCGGAAGTCCCGCCAGGGCGACCACGCGGACGTTCAATGGGGCGGACGGCGCGGTGACCGTCACCGCGACGGTGGCGTCGGACGCGGGGCTGGTCTCTCCCGTGGCATCGTCCACGTTCACGACCCGGTAGGTATAACTGCCCGGCGCAAGGCCCGGCAGCGCCGGTGCGACCTCCTGCTGGACCAGGCTGACGGAACGTACCGAAGGCGGATCGCCGTTTAACAGGCTTAGCGTCAATGACGGCGGCACCACGCCGCGATCGGTGTACGTGGTGTGGGTCGCGTCCAACTGGGCAATCAGGTTGTAGGGGCCGGCGCCGCCGGATTGGCTGCGATACAGCCGGCGGGATACGAAGTTCCCGCTGACCGGGGGGAGACTGTTGAGCTGCACGGTGCCGTTGCCGGAGGTCAGCGTCACGGACGCCGTCGCCTCTGAGGGACGGCCTTCGAACCCGTTTTCGTCCACGAACACCAGCTTGTAGGTGTAGCTGCCCGCCGTCAGACTTCCGCCGACGCGGGCCGCCAGGGTCACCAGATCGACCGGCGGACGCGATTGCTCCAACAGGGCGCCACCGGCCTTGCCCTGGATTTTCAGGTTCTCCGCCAGGACGTGGACGATGTCGGTGTCATCGAAGCGGGCCGACACGGTAAGTGACCGCAATTCCGTGCCGGCGGGCGTATCGATCCGCACGAACAGGCCGTTGATCGAGTTCTGCAGCAGGACATTCCCGTGGATCTCCGGCCCGATCCGTTCGTAGTCGGGGGTGAACTGATTGACCAGCTGGTATGCCGGCGCAAGGAAGTTGGTCTCCTCGAAACTGTCCGGATCCGCCGACATCGCGGCGTCGGCACTGTACGTGATCCGGTTGAACGCGATCGTCGGCCGCATGTCGATCATCTGGATCGGATTGACGACCTGGTCGACCGTGTCGATCCGCACCTGCCCGCCGCCGTAGCGGATGTCGGCGTGACTGATGTAGTTCAGAAAGATGCCTTCGCGTTCGTAATTAAATCGCGCGTCGGCGTTGTCCAAATCGGCCTTGAACAAGATCCCGCCCCAGTCGCCGGACGAGGGCGTCGTGGTGGGAGGATAGGTATCGCGCCCCATGGATTCGTCCAGCCAGGACGTGAAGTACACGCTTTCGCGCGGCGTCCCCAAGACCTGCAAAGCGCCGCCGCTGCGATCTACGCTGGCCGACGAGCTGCCGACGCCGATCCGGGCCCGCCGCAATTTGAACACGGCTCCGGCGTCGATCATCGCCGTGACGCCGTGGGGCACCGACATGGAAGAACCGTCTGGGAGGGTGGCTGGGCCGCCGGACGCCCCAAACCCGATTTCGTAAGCGAAATTGTCGCCCAACGTCGCCCGATCGCCGTCAAAGCCGCCGTTGCCCACGATCCGCACGATGTCCCCCGGCGCCGCGGCGCCAAAGGCCGTGGCAATACTGTCAAAAGGCTTTGCCAGCGTGCCGCGGAGGTTGGTCCCCGATGTCTTGTCCACAAAGATCGTCTTGCCCGCCAGTTCGACCCCCACCGTCGTGCTGCTCAACAGCGTGACTCGCTCCTCCTTCAGCGTGATCGCGGTCCCGTTTTGCGTGGCCGTAACGGCCAGGCCCGAGCTGTTGATCGCGTTGTACAGCTGGTTGGCCATATCGATGGCGGTCGTGGGAACGATCCCGGTGGTGAAGGGGATCCGCGTCGCTGACGGATTGAGCAGGCTGCCGTTCCTGTCGAACTCGAACCGCCGCACGTTGCCAAAGGCGTCCTCGATCGTCACCGTCTGCCCGTCGACATACGTGTTCCCGTCGCCGGTCACGCGGAGCACGCGATCCAGCGGCCGAGTCTGGAACCAGAAATTGAACACGCCGCCCGGCACGCCGTCGGCGTCGCCGTCCAGTCGCGTTCCCGGCCGGTTCTCGTCGCTGCGATCGAGATCGCTGATGGTGTTATCGTCGTCGACCTGCGAGCGGAAGTTCAAACGCAGTTCGTACTTGCCTTGCGTGGTGCCCCCGTATCCGGTGTCCTCGATCACGGGATCGAAGTCCGTGTTGCCGCTGGCCGTCACGGCAAGGTAGTACGTGCCGCTGGCGAGTTCCAGGCTGATGTACGAGTCAGAACTGTAGTAGTTGTCGTTGCGGGAAATCAACTCCCGCTCGTAGCCGATCACCGCGCCGTTCTCGTCGCGGATCGCGACCTCGCGGTACAACGACAGCACCGTGTCCAGCTCGCTGGAATTCGCCAGCCGCTCGGCAAACGATTCCGCCGTGAACACCCCCTTTTTCTTCTCATCCAACTGCTGGTCGTTCAAGTCGATCGTGAAGCGGTAGAGGTCGATGTCGTTACTGTCCGGCCGGTGAATGTACTGGCCGTGAATGATGTCCGCATTGCCGGGGAACACGGGCTCCGAGGGGCGGCTGCCAAAAAAACTCGTCGCTGCGCTGCCAAAACCATCGCCGGAGAAGTTGACGAACGGCTCGGCCGAATCGAACGCCATCAGGTTGGTAACGGGCAAATCGTTGGCTCGCTGTAGCCCCAGCATGGCGCCCAGCCCCACCATCACTCGCTGGAACCAGTCACCGCCAAAGTCGCTGTTCCACTGCCGAGCGCTGTCGAGGATGATCATCCCGTTGGCGTAGGTCGGGTCGATGCGGACGATGAAGTCATAATCGTCCCCCGCCGCCACGTTCAACGCGTGATTCAGCACGTTGGGGTCATTGGGGTCGAGCGCACGGGGATCGCCCGTGACGAAGGTCAGACCTTGGCCGGCAGTCTCCAGGAACTGCACGCCGATGTACTTGGCCCATGTTTCAACCGCTTCGCGGACCCGCGTTTTCTGCTTCTCGGTGATCAGGTTCGACAGGGCGTTGCCCTGGGCGTCGTAACCGTACACTTGGCGGAAGTTGTACGGGATGGTCGTCACGCCGTCCTGAACGTCCGCACCGAAGTTGGGATTGATGTGCTGCTCGAAACCACTGCCCACCTCCGTGGGAATGTCGCGATGCCCCGGTTCGTCGTGTCCGCCCGGCAAGTCCAAGGCGAAGGGCTGCGGATCGATCGTCGAAGGGATGAGCAGACTCTGGGTGCCGAGTTGGCCCAAGTCGTAAGCCGTGTCAAAACTTGATCCCAGCCCCACGACGCGCAGCGAGCGGACGCCGCTGCCGATGACGGGGGTCGTCCCCACGCCCCTGACCGACGTAGCGATCAACTTGCGTGCGGCCGGGTCCGCATTCAGCGCGGCGGCCAACGCGTCTGCCGTCGTCCCGCTTCCGTCCGTGTTCAGGACAACTTGAATGGCATTTCCGGCAACGGCAATCTCGGGCCCCACGCCAATTCCCAGGGAGGCTTCCGAGAAGGACAGCGCGACGGCCTTGCCAAAGTCGCCCGTCGCGTTGAAGGAAACAGAAACGGCTCCGCCGGTCCCAAAATCGGTCGTGCTCTGGATCGTGGGTTGCCGAGTGAGGGGCGGCAGCGGCAACGCTTCATCCGTGCCCACGCGCAAGCGCCACGTGCCGGGACCGATCGGATTGCCCGCGTTGGGATGTCCCGCCGGGATTGGCAGCGTGTCCAGGTCGCCGGCAAAGGTCAGCGTGGCCGAGTCCGTGGCAGGATTGTAATCTACGGCGGCTGGGAAAAAGGTGATATCGTCCGTGTTTTCGACCGTATCCCACGTGTAGATCAAGCGATAGAAACTGGGATTCTCCGCCGAGCGTTGCGTCGGCTTCCCTGTGGCGTCGTCCTCGACGAACAAGTCGTCGTCGTTGAAGTAGACTACGATTTGGTCCCGCGCCTGTTGCAGGATCGAGTTGGCCGGATTCGCCGGGTCGGGAACTCGCATAAGGGGTTGCGGAACGACCGCCAGTACTTGCGGGGCCAACTCCAATTTGAAGCCGACCACAAGATTCGTCCCGTTGTCCACCCCATCATCCGTCAGGTCCCCGAACGCCTCGCCGCGCGTGTTTCTCAGCGCCGAGATCTGCTGTAGCGTGTCGTCGATTCCATACAACTCGATGCGGTACAGGTCATCCGGCAGGTTCTCCTGGAAACGCACGATCACCTGGTTCAGGTCGGGGGCCTCGCCAACGCCGATATAGCCCGGCGTGACCTCGACGAAGCCGTTCGAGAAGTCCCCGTCCAAACCACTGCGAATGATCCGAATACCTCCCAGCGTATTGGGATCGATCTGCTGATTCTCGTCGAAGCGGAACGTCAAATCGCGTGGAGCGATGTTGCGGATGCCGCTCCCGTCCAGCGGCAACAGTTCACCGTCCGTGGGCTGGATGCCGGACAACCTCGGCCCCACCACGGTCAAGAGCGTGCGTTCTTCCAACTTCTCAAGCAGGAGTCCACGCTTGGCGGCTCGCTTGCGCTTGGTTCGAGTCTGTTCACCCTGCTTCCAGGAACCGCGAGAAGATCCACCAAAGGTTCGGTTGGCCATAAATCAGCCCTTCAGGTACAGGCGACTAAGCTTACCCTGATTGCGCAAAATCCCCATGCCTCGCAACCATAAGTGAGACTATCGGTATCGTAATCTAAACTAGCTCAGTGCAACTTAGCCGCAACGCAAAATCAGCGCAAGCTGAATCAGATCAGCATTTTTCAACGATTATAATTGTTACGGTGGTCAGCACAAGAAAATGGTGTGTCTCTCCAAATCTGCCGCCTGTCAGGCGTTTCCGGTGCAACTCAGTCATCACCGCTGTACCGTGTGGGACAATCGCAAAACGCACCACAGCACAAGAAAGCCGCACCAAGCCGCACTAAATGATGACTTCTGTCCCCGAAAAGTTCCCCCGCGAAGGCATCCGACCGGCTCTTTCGATCGGCACACATCATCAAACACCAACATTCGGGGGGGCAATTTCGCAACAAACGATGCCTCCACACGAGAGCGAGACGACCCAGGTAATGCCATCCTAACTGGGGGTGCGATCGCGTGGCGACTGGCGTGAAGTATTGGTGACATCATCTGCCACCCGTCTGCGCAAACATTTCGTCCTTATTGTTTCGCGAGATTAGCTATTGCAATTCTGGGATGTTTGGGTAATCTGGGTAATTATTAACTGAGTCGTCCACGCGGAATCCTATGGAACGTTCCTGCGGGCGGCTGATGCGATGCAAGGTTTTCCGCCCGATAGCGGGCAGCGATTAGATCTAGCCCAAACAAAGCAAAGGCTCTTTCTGGAAAGAGGTTGCGCTGTTTTTTGTGCGGG
>CAZAQY010000003.1:0-45505 GCA_964486845.1 uncultured Pirellulaceae bacterium | reverse complement strand
TTGACTATTGGGGACGAAGGGTTCAACGTGACTCCTGAAGTGACCGGGATTTCGGCTGATTTCCCACCCGATGCGATGGCGAGGGGCTCCGTGTTGAGCGACAAGGCTCTAGTCGTCAGTCGCGATTCCGTGCTGGCACAGAAGCTGCAAGGTTACCTGCGACAAGACTTCGGCTGCGAGGCCGATTACGTGAACAGCTACTTCGCGGCGGAACAACGGTTGCGAGGCAGCGGTCGACAATGTGTGTTTCTGGATTTGCGTCCCGACCACTATCAAGAGGATCCGAAGTCACTTCTGGACTTCCTCGTTCGTCAGGATCGGCGGAAGAATCCAGTGGTTTCCATCGGTTGCGATGGCTATCGGTGCGAGTGGGCGGATCTCGCAGATTCGACGGTTGGGGCGCATCTTCGGTTGCCGTTCGATCGCGATCAACTGGACCGTGTGGTTCGGCAGGATTTGGCGGCAAGTCTGCGGTCAAAGCCCCTGCCCACGGCCGACTGCCGTCAGGTGCAGACGCCGCACATCACCTATCGCACTTACACGCCGCAGGTATTTCAGATCCTGGAACACCTCACCCGCGTTGCGGTCCACGACGTGACCATTCTCTTGGTGGGCGAGACCGGCACCGGCAAGACGACGCTGGCGCGGATGGTTCATGATCTCTCGCCGCGAGCGCAAGGCCGATTCTACGCCCTCGCGTGCGGAGCCCTGCCGCCGGAACTTATTGAGAGCGAACTGTTTGGGCACGTCAAGGGCGCGTTTACCGGAGCCGACCGCAACAAAGAGGGCAAATTCGAAGTCGCAGACCGGGGAACCCTGCTGCTGGATGAGGTCGACTGTCTGGATCAGAATCAACAGATGAAGTTGCTGCGAGTCATCGAGACGGGCGAGTTTGAGCGCGTGGGGTGCAACGAAACCCAAAAGACCAATGCGAGGCTGATTGCCGCTTCCAACGTCGATCTCAAGAATCTCGTCGAGAACAACCAGTTCCGGCCCGACCTCTATTACCGCTTGAGCGTGCTGGAATTCAAGGTGCCCCCGTTGCGCGACCGCCCGTTCGACATTGTGCCTCTGACGCTCGCGTTCGTCGAGGAATTCCGCGACAAACACGGAATCACCATCCGCCGCATCCATCCGGAGTTCCTCCAACGACTTCGTTTCTACGACTGGCCCGGCAACATTCGGGAACTCAAAAATCATGTGGGCCGCGCTGTGTTGTTCAGCCACAACGGCCAATTAACGCCGAACGACTTGGCGCCGCCCATCCTGGAGGCCACGGAGCATGGCCCTGTCGCCAAGCGATTCTCGCGAGCCGGAAGTACACTGTCTGAGAAGGTGGCCAGCACCGAACAAGAGTTATTGCTCAGGGCGTTGGAAGAGCATGGGCAAAACCGTACGGCGACGGCTCGAGCGTTGGGAATCAGCCGAGTCGGACTCTACAAGAAGATGAAAAAGTACGGCCTGCTTGACTCCAGACGCGCTCGAAACTCGCTGCACGTTCTCGAGTGATGCAGTACCTCGACTTCAACCTTTTGGGGTGCTACCGAAAGCGACAGAAAAACGAGTGGCGACAGTCGAAACGATCGGCAGCCCCCGCACGGATCGAGCACATGAAACCGGCAACCGTAACAGCGCTAAAGAATGGATGCAGCACGCACCGTATGTGTGCGCCGGTTATCACGATTCTTCCCAGCGGGTGATCTTTTCGGAAAAGGCAGGTGTGAGCGACAAGTCCAGAGGCGACAAGCCCATGCGATTGAGCGACATCGCGACGTGGGCGGGCTGGGACGGTGGTGAGGGAAAAAACTTAGTTGCCCGGTATGGGATGTGCCTCGACTTACCCTGGGTGCGTACGCAGTCAACGTGGATACAAACCAATAGCGGAGCGAACCATGCAACATTTCTTCTTCCAGATCACGCGGCTGCCGGCTCGGCTCCGGCGGTTGCGGAAAGACGTCGATGGCTCGGTTTTTGTCGAGTACCTGCTTTTACTGACGCTGGTAGGCATCGGTGTGATCGTCGGTTTGGCGGCGGTGCGCACCGCGTTGATCAAGGAACTGCTCGACTTGGCCAATGCCATTAACGCGATCACCTGAACCTAACAGCCAACGCAACCTGCGCGGACGTCCCGGTTTGTCCCGGACGTCCTCATGGGATGGTGAGGAGCAGATGTCGGGACTTTTTTGAGCAACTGAACAACAAGCGAGGATGAGCGTGTCGACGACCACGGAACTTCCAGAAGTGTCTTCGATGGCACCAGCCCCGTCGCTGCTTAAGGAGCGGCTTTCTGTCCCCTGGACAGCCATTCCTGTCGTGACCGCCTGCGCGGCGTTTTTCACTTATTTGAACTACATCCCCCTCTTCTACACGGACATTTGGGGACACGTGGGATACGGCAAGTGGATGTTGGAGCATCGTACGTTGCCGACAGAGGATCCCTGCCTGCCCTTGTCCGCGGGCGTTCCCGTGGTGGACACTTCGTGGCTCAGTCAGTTGTTGTTTGGCTGGCTGGCGTCCGTAGGGGGGCCGGAGGCATTATCGTTGGTCTTTACAGTAACGCTTTGGTGTACTTATTTTCTTTACACCCGTGCGTTCTACCTGCTGAGCGGCCGCATCTGGCTCGCGCTGATCGGCACTTTTCTGACTTGGTTTCTGGGGTTTGGCCGGCATTCGATCATTCGGCCGGAAATCTTCGGCGGCTTTTGCTTTGCGACACTCATCTGGATGGTCGTTCATGGGGAACCATGGCGATCCCGCTCTGCGAAACTCGCTTGCGATGAAGAGGTGGACGCGCGTACTCCTTGGTTGCTTTGGATCGGCGTCCCCGTGCTTTTCTTGGCGTGGACCAACCTGCACGGATCGTTCATCATCGGTTTGATCGTCTTGGGCTGCCACGCCGTTGGGCGAACGCTGCAGGTCCTTTGGACGCGGCGCAGCCTGTGGGAGGTGCTCCGCGATCGTTGGGTGATTCGCTGGACGCTGCTGACCGAACTGGCGTTGGGAGCGACGCTGGTCAATCCTTACGGCGTTGATTTGCTGATCGAATCCGCACTGTTCGGTCGCAATGAAAACCTGAAGGACATTTTGGAGTGGTACGAATTGAAACTGGTCGATGCAGAAGGGATTCAGTTCTCCGTGGCGATGCTGCTGTGGCTTGGACTGTACCGCTTCAGTCGCCAGCGGGTATCGCCGACCGACATCTTGTTACTGCTGGTCTTCGCTGCCGGAATGGCGCTGGTGATCCGCATCATCGGTTGGTTCGCGGGCGTGTTTGCGCTGTGCATGATGCCGCACATCACGGAGGTAGGCTCTCGCCTGCAGGATCGTTGGGCGGCAAGACGCATGCGAGGAGCAGAGTCCGACCGGCCGGAATCGCGTCGCTTTGTTTACACTCTAGTCTGTTTGCTGGTTGCTTGGTGCGGCTTTGCGCTGGCACCCGTGGGAAGACAGGTTTTGGGCGGCCAACCGCGCCCGGCGGCGAGCCAGTACAACGAGCGGACGCCGCTGGGCATCACGAAATTCTTGCGTGAAAATCCGCCGCGCGGCTTGGTTTATGCTCCGCAGTGGTGGAGCGACTGGCTGGCCTGGGACGGTCCCCCCGGCATCAAGACCGTCGTCTCCACCAATATCCACTTGGCACCCAAACGGCTCTGGGACGGCTACATGCGGGTCTCCAAGGGCGAGACGTATTGGGATAATCTTTTGGACCGATGGGCGGTCCAAGCAGTGGTCGTAGACAAGGAGAAACAGAAGAGACTCGCCAGCGAGGTTCGCGGGTCGGCGGTCTGGAAAGTGATCTACGAGGACGATTTGGGTTTCATCGCGACGCGTAGGACGGCGTCCACATCCGGTTGATATGTCGATGGTTGCGCGATGTTCCTTTCTCAGCGAAGACGGGGAATTATGACCGGGACACGTATAGGAAAATGGCGTCGGATTCTGCTGTTTTTGGCCAGCCAGGCAATCATCCTGGGTGGCGTAGTGTGGGCAACAACGCAACGCTGGGAGCATCGGCAGGACGTGCGTGCGTTGCCGCCCTTGCGAGAGCGTGCGATCAAGCTGGCACCACTGCATGATTGTCCCTGGATGGTGACGGATGAGCAGTTGGAGGCGTCTCTGCGGAAGGTGTACCCGCGTTTCCGCGGTCCCGAGCCCAAAATGAACTACGTCGACCACGCTTTTCGGATGTGGGGCCCGGACGCGGTGTTCGATGACCCCGAAGCCTTGTCCGGCGCCGAACTGCGCGACCTGTTGCTGAACCACGACGAATTTGCCAAAGTGTGGCCAAACAATCCTCCCTTCCTCGTGAAGACCAAGACGGGACCGTCGATGCGCTACAAAGAAGGCCGGGAGACGGCCAGCCACATCGACCATTCGTTGTCCAGCATCAGCGAAACGGGGATTTCGCGAGACTATCCCGTGCGGACGTCGGAAGAAGACACGACGTTTGGCGAGCTGGTGCGCACGTCGTTGCGCGATTTCAGCCTTGATGAAATGGAGTATGAATGGTCGACGCTGGCCTATGCCTTGTTCCTGCCGCCGGTCAAGAGTTGGTACACCACCGAAGGTCAAGAACTAAATTGGGACCGGATTGCGGATCGCTTGATGCGCGAAGCCGTCGACCAAGGGGTCTGCTTCAGCCAACACCGCCACCACTCACTGGTTGCCGTGCTTCGCGCCCATGACGAGGCAGGCCCCATTCTTTCTCCCGCCGGCCGGAAACGCGTGATCGGCTACCTGACAGCGGTGTCGAGGCTACTGGTTCACAGCCAGCACGAGCGAGGTTACTGGGACGATCAATGGTATGCCGGAAAACCGGCGGCGACACACGCGGACGACGCACTCAGCGGAGACACGCTCACGAACCGCCTGGTCGCGACAGGGCACACGATGGAATGGCTGGCCCTGGCGCCCGAGGAGGTTCTGCCCCCCCGAGAGAACCTGACGCGGGCCGCGCAGTGGATCGTGCGTACCTTGGAACAACTCGATATTGAGCAGATCAAGAACCAATACGCCTTCGCAAGCCATGCGGCCGATGCGTTGGCGTTGTGGCGCAAAACGACGCCGGCGGAATTCATGAAGACGCGTCTGCGGAAACCGCAAGAACAGAGCAAATCGAGCAGAGACAACGGATAATTCAGCAACGTTCACCGAATTCACTTGTGGGGAGTTACCTCCGATGTTAGCCAGCACGATCCGAAAAATCTGGAACGACGAGGGCGGCTTCGTTGTGTCGGCCGACCTGATTCTGATCAGCACCATCCTGGTGATCGGGGTTTTGGTGGGTCTCGTTACCCTTCGTGACCAGGTCGTTCAGGAGTTCGGCGACTTGGCCACCGCGGTGGGGAACCTGAACCAGAGTTATTCATTCTCCGGGGCCAGCATCACCTTTGACGGAGGGACGTTCACCGTGGCCGGAAGCAGTTACGCTGACAAAACGGACCTCGGCGAGACCGGCGAAGACGAAGGCAGCAACACCGATCCGCCCAACGCCGCTCCGGCGGGCATCAACTTGTCAGTCCCCGCCACGCCGGGAGAGGGTTAGCGAACGTGGCGTTCGTTTCGCCGTTCGGACAGTAACGGCATTCCGCGACGACAGGAGAAATCGACTTATGTTACCTCTGCTTTATCGATGGCCGCGATCGTTCACGAAACTCCCCGCTGCTTTCTGGCGCGACCAGGCCGGCGAGGCTTCAACGCTGTCCTTGGTCTTGATCGCCACGGTCCTCGCTCTGGGGGCCACGGTGGGACTCGTCACGTTCCGCAATCAGGTCGTCCAGGAGTTGGGCGATGTAGCCGTGTCCCTGGAACGCCTCGACCAATCATTTGACGCAGGCCCTTACGGTTTCTACACAGACACGATTCCTCCCACGGCGATCGACACGGCCAACCAGCCTCCCGACTCGATCGGTTTTCCCTGAGCTGGTCTTGCTTTCCGATGCTAAGACTGCGCACGCCGCTTCGCTGGGTTCACCGAAGCGACGTGCGTTTTTCTTTTCTTGAGCGTGACAGCCCGGCCGTCGCGTCCGGTATCGACAGGGCCCTTCCGCGTGGTACACTCGTCCCTTGTCTCGAATTGCCAGGAGATCATGGCTGCGATGGGCCAGAAGAGGAAAAGCAGGACCGTTTGCTCGGGCCGCGACGCGGGACTACAACACGGGCGTAAGTCGATTCTCATCCAGCGGCCGCTGGCGATTGATCCTGCAGGCCCGCTGCCTGGCGTGGTCGTCGGAACGTCGACGTTGCATCCCCTCTTGTACCGGAAGCGTGTCGAACGCTGCGAGTGTGCCAAGCCAGGCGACCTGGTCGCGATCCACGGGCCCGGCGGCATCCTGACCGGGTACGGTCTGTACAATGCGCGAAGCGAGATCGCCGTCCGCGTGCTGTTTGCGGGCGTCGAATTGCCGACAGAGGAACAGTGGCGGCAGAAGCTTGCCGCAGCCGTGTCGCTGCGGCGCGACTTGCTGAAGTTGGACGAGATGACGGACGCCTACCGCGTGGTCCACGCCGAAGCGGACGGACTGTCTGGATTGGTCGTCGATCGTTATGGAGACGTGCTTTCGGCCGAGGTGTTTAGCCTGGGGATGTATCAGCGGGCCGAAGCGATTTTGGCTCTGCTGTCGCCGCTTTGCGGAACAAGACGCACGGTGGTGCGGACCAGTCCACAGTTCCTCAGCCAGGAAGGCTACAACCCACCGCCGTTGGCGTCGCCGGACTTGCCGGAACAGGTCACCGTCCAGGAATACGGCACGCGATTTCGAGTGCGCTTTGCCAGCGGCCACAAGACTGGCTTCTTCTGCGACCAGCGCGAGAATCGCCGGCGACTTGCCGGTTTTTGCGCCGGCCGCACCGTGCTGGATCTCTGCTGCTACACCGGCGGTTTTGCCGTCCAGGCCAAGAAACTGGGCAAGGCCGCTGAGGTCACCGGGGTCGACCTGGATGAAGAGCCGCTGCAACTCGCTCGCGAGAACGCCAATCTGAACCAGGTCCGTGTCCGCTTCGTGCAGAGCGACGTCTTTCTGTACATGCGAGAAATGTTGCAGCAAGGGCGGCAATACGACGTGGTCGTGCTCGACCCGCCGAAACTGATCCGCAACCGTGCCGAACTTGAGGAAGGGACACGGAAGCATTTCGATCTGAATCGCTTGGCGATGCGGCTGGTCAGCCCCGGCGGGTTGTTGTTGAGTTGCTGTTGCTCCGGCTTGCTGCAGGAAGCGGATTTCGTCCGCTTGCTGTGCTCGGCGTCATACCAGGCCGGGCCCGTCACGGAGGCAGCGAGCGAGGAACGCTCCGCACGACACGCAGCGCGGCCCATGCAGATCTTGGCCCGCACCGGAGCCGCCGCCGACCATCCTGTTGCCGCTGGCGTTCCGGAAAGCGAGTACCTGAAAGCCGTTTGGATGCGGCTGGGCTGAAGGGCCTGGTCGAAGACGCTGCCGGCCGAGTTCGGCGGCCGGTCTGATGGATCTTTGCTCGCGCGGAAGAAATCGCTCAGTCCACCAATCCGTGCAATTGCAGCAGGGCCGCGTCGCCAAGGACGCTGGCCGTGGGACGGTCCGCGACGATTCGCCCCTGGTCCAGCAGGATCACGCGGCCGCACAGGCGCTGGATCATCGACAGGTCGTGCGTCGCCAGCAGCATGGCTTCCGGGCGTCCGTCCAGGGTCTCAATCAGCCGGCGGCGAGAACGATGGTCGAGGTTGGCGCCGGGTTCGTCCAGCAACAGCAGTTGGACCTGCATCGACACAGCAGGCACTGGACGATCAGGATCGCCGTCATCGTCACAATGGCAGCAGCAGGCCCCATCAGGATCGCCAGCAGCACGCCGCCCCCCAAGTGGCCGCTCGTGCCGGGCATGCCGGGCAGCGAGAAATTAATCATCTGGGCAGCAAACACAAACGCGCCCATTACGCCCATCAGCGGCAAACGGTCGTCGGTCGCGAACCGCCCAGCGCGCAGCGCCGCAATCGCTACCGCCGCCACGGCGATGGCCAGCGTCAAGCCGGCGATCGGCACGCTCAGCAACTCGTTGGCCATGTGCATCCCCAGCAACGGCGAGATCATGATCACCCTCGCTTCCTATCTCGGTTTGTAACGCAGATCCACAGCCGATTCGTCTTCAGAAGCCCGGATTGTTCGAAAAACCGCGCTTCTGGCAGCGCTGCTTCAGGCTCGGCAACGGCCGCCAGCATTCCCCATTCCGGAGCGCCAACATCCAGTGTACGATCTTACGCTGTCCGCCGCAACGACGCCCAACGCCGCCCGCGACAGCGACCCGGCGAGGGTGTCTTGACCCTTGGAGGGGCGAGCGGTCACAGTGGTGGTGAACAGATCACGACGGCGTTGTCCCGCGCGCAGGGCGCGACATCCTTTTCACCAGAGGGCGCTGCCATGTCCCAAGTCGTACGCTTTTCCGTTTCAGTGGAAGAAGATCTGCTGCAAAAGTTCGACCGGTTCTGCCGCCAGGAGCAATTCGCGACCCGCAGCGAAGCGGTGCGCCAGTTGATTCACGACCGACTGACGACCCAGGCCTGGGAACGCGGCACGCACGAGGTGGCCGGCACGCTGACGTTGGTGTACGATCACCACCGCACGCAATTGGGCGACCGCCTGGCTCAACTTCAGCACGATCATACGGACTTGATTGTCGCGACCACCCACGTCCACCTCACCCACGACGTCTGCCTGGAAGTGATCATCCTGCGCGGCCCGGCCGAGCGATTGCAGCGGATCGCCGCCCAACTGAAAGGACTGAAGGGCATCTTCAAGGGCCAATTGGTCATGGCCAGCACCCACGAGGATTGAAACCGTTGCGGCCCGCGCTTTGTGCGCAGATCCCCAGCCGCCGAGTCAGGCTATCCGGCTCCCAGGTGGTCAGGTTTCGACGTCGCGGATGCAGTTCGCTGCCGCAGATATCCCTTCGCCACAGCATCGGCCACGAATCCCCGGGCATAGTCCCACAACGCGTGCGAACCCTCGACCATGTGCTGATTTCGGGCGATGACCTGATCGGCGGTGATCCCATGTTCCCGCCAGGCCTTACCCTGCGTCACGTAATTGTGCAGCATCGGCTGGAAGCGATCCAGGGCGGCGGCGTACTTGGCTTCCGGCGTCCGGCGAGCCTCGAATTCCTCCCAGATCGTCCTGAATTCGGCGGCTTGATCGGCCGGCAGCAGGCCGAAGACGCGATCCGCGGCAGCCGTCTCCCGTTCCGCCTTGTCCATCGCCCCGGCGGCGTCGTAGGCGAACGTGTCGCCGGCGTCGATTTCAACCAAGTCATGGATCAGCACCATCTTCAACACCCGCAGCAGATCCAGTTGCGGTTGCTGGGCATACTCCAGCAGCAAGACCGCCATCACGCCCAGGTGCCACGAGTGTTCGGCGTCGTTCTCCCGGCGCGACTTGTCGGCGAGCCAAGTGCGGCGGTACACCTGCTTGAGCTTGTCGATCTCGACGATGAATTCTACCTGCTTTGCCAGTCGCGAGTCGTTCATTTTCATGTGGTTGTGCCCAATTGGCCAAGGCCGCTTTCAGGGCCTCGATGTGCATTTGCGGCAAGTTGTCGAGGGTCCACCCAGCCAGAGGCGGCATTTTACCACCGAGGCCGCCCCTGCAAAGCCATCGGCAAGGAGGCAAAAAATGCTGCCCCTTTCGCTGCAAGGACTTACAACGCTGAGCGTCCAACAGGGGCTAGTTGCCACCAGCAGAAACCTGCTGGGCAAGGTAGAATCTCACGACATATTATGCCAGCCAGCGCGCTTGCCTGGCAGTCACGATCGCGTCCTACTCCGCAGTTAGTAAATGCGCGTTCAGAAGTCCTCCGGCGAAAACAAGCCCGGCTTGTGGCGAGAGCCGGGCTTCTGGCTCGCCACAACTTCTGCCCGGACACTTAGCAGGTTGCCAAGCCCCGTTTGGACGGATCGGATCAGGGTTCACCTCAGAGTTGATCGAGAATGCACGAGCGAAGCGCCGATCCCTTTGTGTTTCTGTTCACCATCCTCTGTGTCGGTATCGGTGGATCGGCCCTGGCACTTATCGGCATTTGGCTGGAACTGCGGCAGGGACCGCGAGCCAGACGCGGTTTCAGTGGAATCCTGTTCTTGTTCCTTTGTGTCCTGGCAGGGGTTTTGTGGAGAGATGATCAGCCAGCGGGTGTCGTTGGTCCGATTCTGGCCCTGGCGGCCGCGTGTCTGGCGGCCTATCTGATGCAGGGGGCCTTGTTGCGCCGGTGGGCAAGCCGAGTTCTGGAGCCACGGGGTGTTTGGACGGTCCTGTTGCTGGGGAGCCCGATTTTCGCGGTGGTCTACGCCCACTATCTCAATAAACCGGATGCTCTGCCTGCATTTCTCGCGGAGCCCACTCCCGACAGGCGCAAAGAGGCAACCGACCCGATCGCCCTGACGGATTTGGGCCGGGAGATCGAACTGTTCCGCTATGGCGAAATAAAGTCTCCTGAAGCTCTGGAAGCTTCCATGCTCGAACTTGAGCGATACACCCACGAGGTCATCCGAATCGAGGGTCCCAACCCGAACTGCAACTGCCACGGTTGGGTTTTCACGGGCGGCAACTTCGGTGTCCCGAGCGAGCAGGTGGACACGATTGTGGCGGACAACGGCTACGTGCCGGTGGAACGCGCCCAGGCGGGGGACCTTGTCATCTATCGAGACGATTCCGGCAGTCCGCAGCACACGGGACTCGTTCGCTTTGTGGGAGAGGATGGCATGGTGCTCGTGGAGAGCAAGTGGGGGCCGTTGGGGGTTTTCCTCCACACCCCCGAGACGCAGCCGTACGGGCAAAACTTCGGATTCTGGCGCAGCTCCCGCTTGGGCCACCGGCTCAGAATCTCGCCGGAGACAATACCCAAGCCGTAGTCCGCAGACACGGGCTTCCGATCGGGCGTGGCGTCGCCCCGTGTTGGAATTCACGCTTGAGCCTGAACCTTAACGGGGCTGTGCATCTGGACAGCGTCGCGGATCAGAAGCCCAGCCCAACACCATTCAGCTCCCCTGTTTCCACGATTCCTCGCGTGATGCGAAACATGCCGGGGAAACGCTCTTCCCAGTTTTTGTTCCCCGCGGGACAGTATTGCCTTCCATTCCCCTCGATGGCGGCCACGGTGGGAACCCGTGCCGCCAGGCTGGCCGAGTGCAGGAAGGAACGGCCGATGCAGGTCAGATCTTGAACGCACAGGAACAAGCCGAATTTCTGGGCGGCAGCGCCCATCAGCAAGGCTTCGCTCTGCCCTTTGCACGCTTTGAGTGCGACACCGGAGTAGCCTAGTTCGCGAGCCAAGAGCAAGCTCTCCAGGTCCACCAGCGATTCATCAATGACGACGGGCTTGATCTTCGCTGCCGCGTGCATCTTGTTCTCGGGACTGGCTCGCAGATCGCGATGCGTCGGCTGCTCGATGTACTGGACCCGCTCCAACGCGGAGGGGCAAATCCCGCGGAGTTTGCCGAGGAAATCGAGCACGTAGTCGACGTTGGCGCAACGCTCGTTGAAATCCAACGAGTAGTGCCACGTTTCACAGCCGCGGCGCTGCTGCGCCATGGACGCGACGCGTTCGACTTCCGCGACGCGCTGCACGTCCCAGTCCAGGTCGTCGCCGGCCAGCTTGATCTTGAGATGCGTGAGCCCGTCGGCCAGAATCCATTCCCCCAGGGTCTCCGGCAAGCCGTCCCCTACCGGTTTGGTGAGATCGACGTCAGAGAGCGGATCCAAAGCCCCCACCAAATGGTAGAGCGGCATTTCGGGCTTGACTTCACGCAACGTGTACCAATCCAGGTACTCGCCTGCAAACTCCGGAGTCAGGTAATGGGCCAAGTCGTGGTTGACGAATTCCTGTCCCAGCAGATTGTAGGAGTTCGCTTGGAGGGCCCTGCCGTAAGCGTCATGGATGGCCGCCTCCAACGGACTGGCCGCAACGAGTTGGGCCAGCCTTGGCATCGGCTCCGGCAGACCCGCTTCGCGGATCGTCGCCTCGGCCTCGCTCCGGTAGTGCTCCGCCAGGTACCGGGTCACATCCAACGGGTGTTCCGCCTGGGTGTAACCATCGGCGAGCCTTCCCAAACGATGACCCAGCGCGACCATCGCGGCCAGTGCGTCGTCGGAAGACACGTCGCGACTGGGCCAGGCCCAGGCGTTGCCCATCGGCATCGACCCGAACCCGGTGCCCCGCCGACCGTCGCGGGTCTCGACGTCCACCTCGACATCGAGCAGCACGACGTCAATTACCACTCGACCGCCGAACTTGATCGGCGTCCGGTAGGCGAATCGCTGAGTCGAGGTGGAGACTCGCCGCAGGGTAATATCGGTGGGTCGAGCCATTTAGACCATTTCCTTCCGTACGGCCCAGACGGCGGCTTGCGTCCGGTCGGTAACGCCAATCTTGCGGAGAATGTGCTGCACGTGTTCCTTGACCGTTTCGTAGCTGATGTGAAGCACTTGCGCGATTTCCTTGTTGGTCAGGCCCAGCGCCAACTGCTTGAGGACTTCGCTCTCGCGCTGCGTCAAGGGCACTTCCACATCGGAACTCGCCCGCGGCGTCGCCAACGCGCCGGTCACGCGCCGCAGCTCTTCACGTGTCCAGACAGCCTCACCGGTGGCCGCGCTGCGAACCGCCGCCAGCAGTTTGTTCCGGTCGGAGCCCTTCAGGATGTAGCCCGCCGCACCAAGGGCTACCGCCCGAGCGACGTACGTCGGGTTATCGTAGGTGGAAATCATCAGCACCGGGAGGTCCGGGTGGTCCAACTTGATGCGGCCGAGGACGTTCAATCCGTCCATATCGGGCATGCGAACATCCAGCAGGACCAGATCCAACTTCTTGTCTTTGGCCAGCTTCAGGGCCTCTTGGCCGCTGGAAGCCTCCGCCGCAACCTGAATATCCGTGTTCTCGAACAGGCTCCTCAATCCACGCCGCACGACCTCGTGGTCGTCGGCCAACAAAACTCGAATGGCCATGGCTTGTTTTCCTGGGTTGAAAAGTGACTTTGAATCAACAGTCTTCGCGGCTTGAACCACCGCCCAAATTCGCGCCCGCCGAAGGGGTGCCGTGTGGCGGCTCGGCATCCATCCCGTCCCGATCGGCGTTCTTGCAAGCTCCAAAACTGCCCCACTTCGACGGGCACCTGCCCAAATCGACGTCCATGATAGCGTTCGCGGCGCGCGCCGAAAAGAGGGTGACGGGGTTGGTGGTATCCCAATCTAGGGGAAAGCCGGCTTTTCCGCCATACCTGTTGATCTCTCGCGGCCAACGGATATGGTAGGAATCTTGCGGACGGACGGGTGTAGCCTGGATTGGTCCTTTCAGGCAACGCCGTAAGGATTTTGATGCCGGAAATACAAGCGCGCAGCGCAAGCAAGCTCTATGGCTGATTTGGAAGTCGTATCCGCCGAAGTCGTGCCGGAGGTGGATGCCTCCGTGGGGTTGGTCGACCGCGACTCGACCGCACCGCAAGGGGTGCCCTGCGAGGCCTGCGGGTGTCCCGTCGAGGCGGGAGACAGGTTCTGCCCGGCCTGTGGCCGTCCGAACCCGAAGGAGGCAGCCGAAACGCCGGACGCTGCGGCGTCGGCTCAGGCCTTCTTTCGTTGCCAGAACTGTGGCTGCGAGATGGCGGCCGACCTGCAACAGCGGAGCTATGTTTGCCCGTTCTGCGATTCGACATACGTCGCCGAGTTCTCGCCGGAGCAAACCGGTCGGCAGCGTCCCGAGTTCGTGATCGGATTTGCCGTGACGCCCGAACAAGCGCGGGACAAGTTCTATCAGTGGATTCGCCGGAACTCATGGTTTCGGCCGGGAGATTTGCGGGCCGCCCAGATTGTGGACAGGCAGAAGGGCATCTACTTGCCGTTCTGGTCTTTTTCGATGTTGGCTCAGAGCCAGTGGCAAGCGACGATCGGCGAGTACTGGTACCGCACCGAGACGTACACCGCGCGCGATTCCAAGGGCAGACTTGTCACCAGGACGCGCCAGGTCCGCGAGACGGAATGGTGGCCGCTGGCCGGCCGGCACCACCGCTACCACAGCGGTTACCTGATTTCGGCCAGTCGCGGCTTGCCGCAACGGCAAGCCGATGGCATCATGCCGTTCCAATTGCCCGCGATGAAGCGTTTCCAGCCGTATTTCCTTGCGGGCTGGCTGTGCGAGGAATACTCGGTGTCGCGGGACGAAGCCTTAGCAGTCTGCCGGCAAGAGTTCTTCCGTCGCGAACAGGCCAACGTGGCCGCGTTCTTGCCCGGCGACACGCATCGCGACCTGCACGTCGAGACGCAGTTCTCGCACGTCAACTCGGACCTCTGCCTGTTGCCGATTTACCTGTTGACCTATCGTTACAGGAACGAGACCTATCGCTTCTTGGTGAACGGCCAGACGGGGAAAGTCGCTGGCAACAAGCCGGTCTCCTGGCGCCGCATCCTGCTGGCTGCCGGCGTCGCTGTGGGCGTGGTGCTGGTGCTGGTCCTGTTGTTGATGTGGCTGGGACGGTGAGGGTGCGGAACATGAGCGAGCATCTGGAAAAATGCACCGTCTGCGGCGCACTGCTGGACGAAGAGGACCTTTTCTGCCCCAATTGCGGGACCGAGTCGGCGCAGCACGCGGGCGCCGCGCAGCCGTTGCCCGCGCATACCTTGACGCACAACTTTCTCTGCCAGGGCTGTGGGGCCTCCATGAGCTACGATGCCTCGGCCCAGGCGTTGCGATGTCCCTTCTGCGGCTCGGAGCAACTCCAGCAACAGCGCGACGCCAAGCTGCTCTCCGCCGAGCGAGTGGTCCCGTTCGCGGTGGATCGTGCGGCCGCCGAGGGTCTGCTCCGCCGCTGGCTGGGGCGCGGCTTCTGGCGTCCCGGCGATTTGGCTGCCGCTTCGGTGCTCACCAAAGTGACGGCCGTGTTTGTGCCCTACTGGGTGTTCGAAGCCCGCACGTTCACTTATTGGACCGCCGACAGCAGCGCCACGCCGTCCGGAGCGCGGGGGGACTGGGTGCCCGTGTTCGGCGAGCATCGCGGCAACTACGCCGGACTGCTGATCGGCGCCAGCGGGGCGTTGACGCCGGCCGAGACGGAAAGCCTGTGTCCGTTTGATCTGGCGGCGGCGCAGCCTTATGCCGCGGTCGATACGGACAACGTCATCGTGGAGCAGTTTCGCGTGCAGCGGAAATACGCCCGGCCGTTAGCGCATCAGGGCTTGGAACGTCTGGAGCGGGCCGCCTGCCAGCCGTCCGTGCCGGGACGTTGCCGCAATTTGAAGGTCAACGTGCGGCTGGAGGGCTTGTCCAGTTCCACCGTTCTGTTGCCCGTTTGGATCATGGCTTATCGCTACCGGGAACAGGTCTACCGGTTCCTGGTCAACGGCCAGACAGGCCGGGCGACGGGCCAAGCGCCGGTTTCCTGGAAGAAGGTTGCCGCGGCAATCGCCGTTGTTGCGCTGCTCGCCTTCATGCTATGCTTGATCTTTCTGGGTCTGGCAGCGGCGTAACACGGAGGCGGCATGGCTCGCGAAACGATCCTGAAAAGCTACTCAAGCAGGGAAGACGAAGACCGCGACTTGCGGCCGCAGCGCATGTCCGACATGGTCGGCCAGCGCGAGGTCTACGAGCGGCTGATGATCGTCGTCGATGCCGCCCGCAAGCGCGGCGAGCCGTTGAGCCACATCCTGTTTGACGGACCGCCCGGCTTGGGGAAAACCACCTTTGCGCTGTGCATCCCCCGCGAACTGGGCGTGGGCGTGCAGCTGGCCAGCGGTCCGGCCATCAAGGCCCCCAAGGACCTGGTGCCCTACCTGACCAACGCCGAGGAGCGATCGATTCTGTTCATCGACGAGATCCATCGTCTGCCGCGAGCCGTCGAAGAGTACCTGTATACGGCCATGGAGGATTTTCGCATCGACATCGTGTTGGGCGAGGGCGTGAACGCCCGCACACACAATTTGTGGCTGAAACCTTTCACCCTGATCGGGGCCACGACTCGAGCCGGGATGCTTTCGGGACCCTTGCGAGACCGGTTTCCCATCCGCGAGCACCTTGGCTTCTACTCGGTCGAAGAGCTGACGGAAATACTCCGGCGCAACGCCCGCAAGCTGTCCGTGCCCCTGGATGATGATGCGGCACAGGAAATCGCGGCGCGGAGTCGCAGCACGCCTCGGATTGCCAACAACCGGCTCCGCTGGATCCGAGATTACGCCGAGACCAAGGCGGACGGACGGGCGACCTTGACGGTCGCGCGGGCGGCCCTGAAAATGGCCGGCATCGATGAACTCGGTCTGGCCAAGCTGGACCGCGACTACATGATGACCATCATCCGCGTCTTCGGCGGCGGCCCGGTCGGCATCGAAGCGATTACGCACACGATGAACGCGTCCTCGGACACGCTGGAAGACGAGGTGGAGCCTTTCTTACTGCGCAGCGAGCTGGTCGTCCGCACCCCTCGCGGTCGCGTCGTGACGGCCAGGGGCTACCAGCACCTGAAGGTGCGACCCGCGGCGGACGGCTCGGCGGACTCGCAGCCGCGATTGTTCGAGTAGGCTATTCCACGACAACGTCATCGGCACTCGGCAAGGGAAGCAGGTAGGGCCGCATGGCTTCCAGGGTGCGCGGGCCGATACCGGGCACGCGAAGCAAATCCTGGTGGTCCGTGAAAAGTCCGTCCCGTTGGCGCGATTCGACAATCCGGCGCGCGAGCGCTTCCCCGACGTCGGGCAACAGGGCGAGTTCCGGCCAGTCGGCCCGGTTGATGTCCACCCGAAAACCGATCGCCACCGGCGGAGCATGGTCGATCTCGATCAAGCCTTGCCCCTGCCGATAACGTGTCCATAACGTGATCGCCATCAGCAGCAGCGAGACGGCCAGCAGGACGGCGACCGTGGCCTGATCCAAACGACGAAGCAGTCCGGCTGGACCGGCCTTGCTGGGACTCGAATTCTTGGGCGGGATATCCATAGGGTGGCAAGGGCACGCTGGGAAAGCTCTGATTCGACGCCCGGCCTGCCTTTCTAGATGGCGCGAAGAGCATCGGCGACCGTGGCGTGAATCCGAAACAGCCCGCGAAGCCTGGTTCTCCGGAACACCTCGTCCACAACCGGCTGGAGATGGCAGATGTGCAGCGCCGTGCCTTTCTCGTCGCACTTCGACTTGATCCGGATCATCATGTTCAACCCGGCCGACGTGATTCCCCGAACGAGTTGGAAGTCGAGCAGCAGATTTGTCTTGCCGCCGTCGTCCAACTGATCCACGATTTCGCGGTACAGCTCCTGCAAAGCTCGGTCGTCCCTGAGGCGTTCGTCGTCGATCACGACGACGGGAACATCCGGTCGCATGGCAAGGCTAATGATGGTCATCCCCAAATCCCCCGCAGGCCCAGGACGGGAAACGCCCCCCGATGCGACCAATCTATCGTCTTGCGAGCATTGTGCCTATCCCCCCGCACAGAATAGGCCTTGACAAATCGGTCCCGACAAGACATCACGTGAGAAAGACGCGAAGGGAGCACGTGACGGATGACATCGAAGAAAGAATTCACTCAAATTGACTGGAGCGAAACGCTGGCCGACGATTGCCGGCAGATCGTGCGTTTGGCGATCCGCGAGGACCTGGGGCAAGCTTGCGACTGGACCACCGTGGCGCTGGCGCCGGCAGATGTTCGGGGACGAGCGGCGGTGGTCGCGCGGGAGGGCGGAACCGTGGCGGGATTGCCGGCAGCCCGGCTGGCTTTGGATGAGATGCAGGTCTCGGTGGATTGGCGGCCACTGGCGGCAGACGGTCAGACGGTCAGTGAGGGCGACCGACTGGCGGAACTGTGCGGACCGGTCCGCGAGATGTTGACGGCGGAGAGGTTGCTGCTGAACCTGATCGGCCGGCTGTCCGGCATCGCGACGCTGACGCGGCAGTTCGTGCAGGCGGTGCAAGGCACCGCGGCCCGCATTTACGACACGCGCAAGACCCCCCCTGGCTGGCGGCGTCTGGAGAAGTACGCCGTGCGCTGCGGCGGCGGACGAAACCACCGGACGGGTCTGTTCGACGCCGTGCTGATCAAGGATAACCATTTGGCCCTGATGCAGCTTCGGCCTGGCGAAGCCGTCCGCCGCGTCCGCGAGTTTCTGCACGCGGCACTGGCGGATCCCGACCGAGCGAGTGCGCTGATGATCGAGGCGGAGGTCGATACGCTGGAGCAGTTGGACGACGCCTTGATGGCCAACCCCGATATCATCCTGCTCGACAACATGCCCATCAGCCAGTTGCGCGAGGCGGTCGTCCGTCGAGATGCCGTCAACCCCGAAATCGAGTTGGAGGCCAGCGGAGGGGTCAACCTCGACACCGTCCGGGCGATCGCGGAAACGGGCGTCGACCGCATCAGCGTAGGAGCCCTGACCCACTCCGCCGTGTCGCTGGATGTGGCGTTGGATTGGAGTGCCTGAGATGCCGGAAACAAGTTCCAAGACGGAAGGAATTGCGCAGCGACTTCGCACGCAGTACAACGAACTCGCCGAACTGGCGGGCTCGCTGGCGCACGAAATCAAAAACCCGTTGTCCGTGATCCGCATGAACATGGAGTTGTTGGCAGAGGATTTTGCCGACGCCGAGACGCCCCGCGAGCGCCGCGCGCTGACCAAGATTGAAACCGTCCAGAAGCAGTGTACCCGGCTGGAAAACCTGTTGCGAGACTTCCTCAAGTTCGCCCGTCTGCGCGATCTGGAACTGTCGTCCGGCAGCTTGAACGACGTGGTCGAGCGCGTACTCGCGTTCTTCGAGCCGCAGGCGAGACAGTCCGACATTGAGTTCATCCGCTACCTGGATCCGGCGTTGCCGAGCATCAAGCTGGACGAACAAACGCTGCACGCCGCCCTGCTGAACCTGGTCAAGAACAGTCTGGAGGCGATGCCCGACGGCGGGCAACTGCTGGCTCGCACGCGGATGACGCGCAGTGGCGTGGCCTTGGACTTGATCGACACGGGCTGCGGGATGGACAGCAAGACCGCGATGCGGATGTTCGAAGCGTTCTTTTCCACCAAGAACGGAGGCTCGGGGCTGGGGCTGCCGACGGCCCGCAAGATCATCGAAGCCCACGGCGGACGCATCGGCGTGCAGAGCGAAGTCGGGCGAGGGACGCAATTCACGATCGAGTTTCCGCAGCCGGCGCGCATCCTGTAGAACCCGGCGTGCGAAACACCCTTTCCAGGGCCGCACCTTCCGCTGCGCGGATCGTAACCTACAGTTCTTTGGCGGCCCGCAGCATCGACCTGCCGCCGGGGTCAGCGGCAAACCGATCCGTTGATCCCGTTGGCGCGGGTCGTCGGGGTTCTGCCGGCGCAGACCGGCGGCTTTTCCGTTTCGCCGCGTCCGGGCGCCGAATTCGGTCTCGCGATCGCCCGCCCATCAGGGACATCACCATGCATTGCCACGAGTTGGCTCGACGAATCGAACGGCTGCAGCCGGAGGCGGACGTCCGCAACGTCGCCCGGTTGTGCCTGTTGCTGGCGAATTCGACTGCCGATGTTGCGCAGCTCGAAGACGACCAGCAACTGGCGACTGCCTGGCAGGAAATCTACTTGCGCGTGCAGGCGAGCGCCGATCAGCACGCGGCCATGACGGAGGAGTTGGACAGCCTGGCTCGTGCGGACCCGAAACGCTTTACCGCCGACCAGATCTGGGTGCTGATCCGGGCGATCAAGGTGCAGAGTCAAATTCTGCAGATGTACCTTGGCGAATCCTCGCTGCCGGTGTAAAACCGGAACACGATGACCGTGCGAACCGTTCCCGGACTCTTCATCACCGGCACCGACACCGGCGTGGGCAAGACCCGCGTGGCAGCTTGCATCGCTCGAACATTCGCCGGCACCGGCCTGCGAGTCGGCGTCTACAAGCCGGCGGCCAGCGGCTGCCGGCGCGTGGATCAGGAGCTGATCAGCGAGGACGCCGTTGAACTCTGGGAGGCGGCCGGACGGCCAGGGGAGCTGAGCGAGGTCTGCCCGCAACGGTTCGCAGCACCGCTGGCGCCCCCGCTGGCGGCACGCGCCGAAGGCCGCGCGGTCGACGTGATGCGGCTTCGCAACGGATTGGAGTACTGGCGCCAGCGCGCGGACCTGGTCCTGGTGGAAGGCGCAGGTGGCTTGCTGTCGCCCCTGACGGAAACGGAACTCGTCGCCGATTTGGCTGCCGACTTCGGGTTCCCGCTGTTGGTGGTCGCGGCCAATGCGCTGGGAGTCATCAACCAGACGCTGCAAACGCTGGTCGTTGCGTCCGCTTTCCGCGGAGGTCTGGAGGTTGCCGGTGTTGTGTTGAACCACCCGCGTCCGCCATCGCCGGACGACCTCAGCCTGGCGACCAATCGGGCTGAATTGGAGCGTCGCAGCGGAGCCCCGATTCTGGCCGAACTCGCGTGGCAGGCAGAGAGTTTCGATCGGGCCGTGCGCTGGCAGGAACTGGCTCGCGAGGGCAAGAGAAACCCGGCTTTGTTGGAAAAGCCGGGACTGTAAAGCCTCCTCACGAGGCCGCGGCCATCGCCTCCGCCTGCCTCGACGGTTCCTCACGACGGGTGTCCATGCCTAACCGCATCACCACGCTCCAGCGCCCCTCCGCGTCGCCGCGGACGAGCCAGTGGGGCTGAACGACGACCGACTGGTGGACGAGTTCGATCCCCGACTCGGACTGACTGATCGTCCCCACGGGAAACGCCCAGATGCCCGACGGACGGTTCAGTTCCAGATGCGCTTCCAGCCCCAGCCACTGGTCGACCAGTCCCAGCGCCGTGGCATCGTTAAGGTCCAATTCGGTTCCCAAATGGCCCAGCCTGGCTCCGCCGCCGCCGTCGAAATAGCGGTCATCGGCGCCGGGCGGCATCCCGGCAAAATTGAATTCGACGCCGAAGTGCAAAAGGGCGTCGTGGGGGATGCCCTCGATCAAGTAGGCGACCTCCAGCACGGGTGAATTCGATTCGAGGGTGACGCCCTTGGTGATTTTCAAGGGGATGCCCCACGCGTTGCCCTGCTTGGAGAGCAGCACCTGGATGCGGTCCGATGTCTTTCTCAGCCTGGCTTCGTACAATCCGCCGGCGAAGTCGCCACGTTCCATGGCCTCCCCGGTCACGACCGCCGCCAGGGTGGCGTCGTTGTCGTAGAAGTGATCCACCAGGCTCTTGCGGGGATATCGATCGTAGCGGAGCAGGCGATCCAAACCGTCTTGCTTGAACACCACGCGATCGTGAATGCTGGCGCAGCCGTCTCCGCTGCCGGAGGGGCCCGTCAGGACCTTGCGGTGATAGGCTTCGGGCCGCCGGGACAGCGTGGCCAGCGCGTTGTGGCAAATGGAACGGACGTCCAATTCGTACATCTGCCCTCCGCAGGCCGGCGCCAGCAGGGCCACCAGTTGATCGTTGACCAGCCGCACTTCCTGCCGCGCGTCGAAGTTGTAGTCGTCCACCGACGCTTCGACGTGCCCGTTGCTGTGCCCGTTGGCCGTGGCCTTGTCCAGCAGGTTATCCGCCGCGATCAGGTGGTTGTACACGGCGCTGCGCAGATGCGGCAAATAGATCCCGCCAAAGGCTCCGTGCCAATAGCTGCAGTTGCACTGGCCGCGGTACAGTTCGCGCCGCGCCCATTCAAAATCCTCGCCCGCGGCGCCGTCGCGCTCCGCCCGCTGGAGGCGGCGGCTGACCATCATCATGCGGCTGTACATCTCGTTCGCTTCGGGGTACTTGACCTTGAAGTTCCGCCAGAAGCCGCCCCGTACGAAAGGCTTGATGCGAGGCCATCGCTGGTCGTGCTCCAGTTCGTGAACTGCGTTCTCGTACGCCAGTTGCTGCGTCACCGGCAACGCCCACTCCGTCATTTCCCGATAGCTGCAGTCCGGAAGGTAAATCTTGCCCAACGGCGGAACATGGTCCACGGCGTCCGCCAGCGTCGTGGATTGCAGCCAATCGCGGTTGGCGGTCAAGGCGTCGAAGAAACGCCGCAACCATGCGTCTTGGTAGCAATGCTTGTGTGTGCCCGGCCAGGTTCCGAATTTTTCGCCGTCGTCGCCGAACACCGCGACCGCCTGCGGGTGCTCCACGGAGATGCCTCGAAGGTATTCCACCGTCTCGTGCGGGTCGTGAAACGGGATAAAGTACCGCAGTCGCTCGCTGCCGGGGAAGATACTCAGCGTCCGGCCTTCGTCCTCGGTAATGTAGTATCCGTGCAGCCGTTCTTCGCTCAGGCCCGCATTGCGAAAGTGATAGTCGTCCAGCACGGTGTACTGGATTCCTGCCGCGCTGACATCGCTGGTCAGCGATTGCTCCCAGACGCGTTCCGGCATCCAAATGCCTCGCACGCGTGCGCCCAGGTGGTTCTCCAGCCATTGGGTGTACATCTGAATCTGTCCCAGACGGTCGCGGGACGGAATCATGGTCAGGATGGGCTCGTAAAACGCCCCGCCGATAATCTCGACGCGGCCGGCTGCCACCAGTGCCGACAATCGCCGCACGTACTCGGGATGGCGTGCTTCCAGCCATTCCATCAGCGGTCCGCTGGTGTGCAGCGAGATGCGAAGCGCATCGTAGGATTCGAAAACATCCAGGAACGGGCGGTAGCTTTCCTGGTAGGCCCCCTCGAAAACCTGATCAAAGTTCCCGATCGGCTGATGATTGTGCAGAACCAAACAGAATCGAATCGACGTGCTCATGGTGGCCCGCGGTTTCCCTTACGTGGACGTGCGACAAGTCTCGCCAACCAGTCTCGCCGCAAAATTCATGACGGTCATCCCGCCCCGCAGACAGCGCGCAATTTGCTGCCCGCATCCTCCGGCGAGACGGTATTTATATAATCGCCCGCTCCCCACTCAAAACCTGCAGTTTTTGTGAGCCTTGGAGAGAATTCGAGATGCCAGTGGAAGTAGCTTACGGGACCGGGACGAAACGGAGAAGTGTGAATCAAGAAATTATAGGCTGGGTTGTTCAAGCCAGATTCAACACCGCGTACCAAGGCTGATACAAGTCTCGCCAACCCCCTAATCTCCCCATCTTCTGCCGTGTCGAAGCTGCAGTGGTGTCTGCGTGGGACAATCCAGACTTCGTAAGGAAACTGACTGGCAAACGGGCAAAAAGCCAAGAACGCCTCGTTCTCTGCCACAATTCTCGCACCGCTCGACAGCTCCTCGCCAATCATCGCGCAGAACACGCATCGACCGTGCCGCTGGAAGTACTCCTGCGATCGAGTCAGCTCGCCCTGGATCTGCGTCGGTACGATCGGCGTCCCGATCAGCTGACTGTGGGTATGCTCCAAGGAAGCGCCGGCGGCCGAGCCCGAGTTCTTGAACAGTTGTCCGTACGCGATCTGAGGATTGGCCCGCAGCGTGCGCATGCGATCGCGGTAGGCGATGAAGACGAGTTCGACGAGTTCGGCGTTCAAATGGCCGAGACTGAGCACGTGATCGGGCGACTCGACAATGACTTCATGCACCCCGTACCCCGGTCCCATCTCGTACAGCGGCGAACTGACCGCCAACGGTCGCTGGGTATCTTCCAGCGCCGGATACCGATTCGGTACGACGCGGACCTGCCACCCCGTGACGCCGGACGTTCGCCCCTGCCGGTCGTAGGTCGCGACGGCGGGGGGAGTATCTGCTTCGTGGCCCCGGCAGAACGGACAACGGCTGGGCACCCGTGTGCCGGCATCCGGCGCGAACTCTTCGGGGCGGAGCGCGCGATCCGGGGCAATAATCACCCAATGGTCCGACACGGCATCTTTGCGGAATTCAGGCATCGCTCACCGGGCCAACACGGCTTCTCTCCAGAGCCTCTCGAACTTCGTGATCGGCATGTCAACCAATCGCGAAAAACGGGCCGCGGGGCCGTACTTCTCGGGGTTTGACAGGAACGAAGCGAGAGTTTCCGGACGCAACAAGTCTTTCTCGAAGGTCAGGTAATAAGCAAGTCCCCACGAGTACAGATAGTACCGTTGGGCAGATCGGCTGGAGGACGGATTCAGAAAGTCCTGTTCGTCCGCCTCCAGGACGTCTTGGATCTTCAAGGGTTGCTCGCCGCGCAAATCGTCCTGCAGTTGCACCAGTCGCCTTCGGTCCGGCGCGTCGATGCGCAGACTGTCCGCCTCGATCTGGCCGGTCTCGAAAATCTGCGCCAGTCCCTCATTCAGCCAATGTGGCAGTACGGCATCGGCCTGCGGGCAGACGTAGTTCGCTGCGTACGCGTGAAACGCCTCGTGGTACAACTGGGCGAACATCTGGCCCGTTGCGCTGGCGAAGGCGGTCTCGTTTTGGCGTTTGGCCAGTTCCAACCGCTTCATCGCCTCGTCGTACTCGCGCTGCCAGGCGGCGCTCCGCAGTTTCACCTCCTGGTCGATCTGGGCGGCGGAGAACCCCCGTTCTTTCATCTGTTGAATCAGGCCCGCCAAACGGTCGGGAAACGAGGTCTTCAAGGCATTGTACTGCCGCCGGACTTCATCGTTTTGGGCCTGCGTCTGCTGGAGCCGGCGACTGAAGGTGTTCAGCTCACCGCCGGCCAGGACGAGGTTCCGGGAGACGGAAAACCAGGCGGGGTTGGCGATCTGGAGTTCCGCTTCCTGGAGATGCCGCTGATATTCGTCCGTCGAGCCGAAGACTATCAGCCGCAGGCCAGTCCGATGCTCGCGTTGGGGGGGCAGAATCTGCCGGTAGGCGCGAAAGATCTGTTCCGCGCGCACCACGCAGCGGCGCACCATTGTCTCGTCCGCCGTGCTTTGCAACTGGAACCAAGGCCCCTCGTACGTCCAGCCAATGCTCCCGCTGCTCTCCGTCCTGCGCAGCGTGACGTCCTCCATTCGGCCCGCCTCGATCCTTGCCCGATTGCGGAATCCTTGGAACCTCTCCCACAGTTTCGCTCGCTGCTCGCCTTGCAGGAGTCGTTTTTCGGCGACTTGATCCGGCTCCAGCGGACGAATGACCGCGAACATGGGTTTGCCGGGAGGGCGAACGATCTCGGCGAATTCGATCTCCTCGTCGCTATCAAGCAAGAGCAGCCCTTGATGAACTTGGCCGCCTTTCATTTCCAGCACATCGAACGACCAGTCTGCCGTCTCTGCAACCGCGACCGCACCGGCGGCCACAACCATCCTTAAGGCGGTCGGCAGTGCGCCGGCGGCCAACAGTACGGGAAGCGCCACCGTCCATCGCCAAGGGCGGCAAGCTGCAGGCCCAGTCTTGCCGCAAAGGGTCATGCGAGCAACCACCCCAATCGCAACTTCAACTGCTGCACAGCGGTTCCTTCCTTTCCGTGATGCGCGGGCATTTCGGCGCCATCTCCGCATTCAGCTGCTTGAATTCGGCCCACTCTTCGGGCAGGTTGTCTTCATGGAAGATGGCTTCCACCGGGCACTCCGGAACGCAGGCCTCGCAGTCGATGCACTCTTCCGGGTGGATGTACAGCATCTGTTCGCCCTCGTAGAAGCACTCGACCGGGCAAACGACAACACAATCCGTGTATCGGCAGCCGAAACAAGGTTGGGCAACGACGTGAGCCATGACAAATCATCTCCTTGTTGAGAGTGCGAGAACCTACCCCCATCCAACGATCGCGAATCCCATTTCGCCGGCCTGTCCCTCAAGTGCCAACACCATCTCCGCCGGAAGGCTGCGGCGGCAGAATCGGCTGCACGCCGCTGCTCCGATTGTCTTCCGGCTGGAACAGGACGGCAACAAGACCTTATCGGAGAAGGACTTGCAGGACAGGCGCCAGCCGCAATTTGTGGCATGTTATGGCTGAGATGGGGTGCTGTCAAGCCGCTTTGTGGGAACTTGGAACCGTCCCAAGGCGACAAAAATGTTAGGCTTGCCACAGAATCCGTGCGATCTTAAAATCAAGGTGGATCGGGAGTTCGGTTGAAGACCCGGCGACTTGTCCGTGGCCCTTGCGGCGTGCAGCTTTCTCCTGTGTAAGGTGACCTGTCGTGGCGCTCCTTGAGTTTGACCGAAAGTTGTTGCAGCGATGCTTGAGCCGCGAGCCCCACGCCTGGGAGGCTTTCGTCGACCGCTTCCTGGGATTGGTCCTCCACGTCGTCCGTCACACGGCCAAAACGCGCTCCATGCGACTGGGAAAGCAAGATGAAGAAGACCTGGTTGCGGAGTTCTTCGTGACGCTGATCCGCGACGATTTCGCGGTGCTCAGGCGGTTTCGTTTGGAGTGCAGCCTAGCCACCTACCTGACGGTGGTCGCACGCCGCGTCGTCGTGCGGGAACTGTTGAAGCGTTCCGCGGAACCGCGGGCCAGCGGCGCCGCTGGCCCGCACGTAGCCTTTGCCGGTGACGCCCAGGCCAGTTCGGAGTCGCCCGAACGACGAATGAGCAATCGCGAGGAAGTCGAACGGCTGATGCGGACCTTGACCGGCCCCGAGGCGGACGTCGTGCGTCTGTATCACCTGGAAGGGAAGACCTACCGCGAGATCAGTTCCACCATGGGCATCCCCGAGAACAGCATCGGCCCCACTCTGAGCCGGGCTCGCGCGAAAATGCGCCAGGGCATGGTCGATTTCCCGGCCTGAATCGCCTCGTTCAGCCGTTCCCGGGGGCTGTCTGGCGCTTGGCCGCCTCCAGCGTGTTGTACAGCAGCATCGTCACCGTCAGCGGACCCACCCCGCCGGGGACGGGCGTGAGATGGCTGGCGACTTCCTTGACCGCCTCGAAATCCACGTCCCCGACCAGGCCTGCTTCGGTGCGATTGATCCCTACGTCGACCACGACGGCGCCGGGTTGGACCATGCTAGCGGTGATAAACTTGGGCCGGCCAATGGCGGCGATCAGGAGGTCGGCGCGCCGCGTCACGCCGGCCAAGTCGGGGGTTTGCGTGTGACAGACGGTGACCGTCGCATTGGCCCCTTCTGGGCCAAGGGTGGAATTCCGATTCATCAGCATCAGCGCCATCGGTTTTCCCACGATGTCGCTGCGGCCGACGATCACCGCGTGCTTGCCGCGGGTCGTAATTCCGGAACGATGCAAGAGCTGAGAAACTCCATGCGGAGTGCAGGGAAGGTATCGGGGACGCCCCTGGGCGATCAGGCCCACGTTCTCCGGATGAAAGGCGTCCACGTCCTTCAGCGGGTCAATGGCATCCAGGACGCGGGATTCCCGGATGTGGCCGGGCAACGGCAACTGGACCAGGATGCCGTGGATATCGCGGTCCTGATTGAGCTGGTCGACCAGCCGCAACAAATCCGCCTCGCTGGTCTCCCCGCTAAGGCGGTGTACCTGGCTGCGGATGCCCACCCGCTGGCAAGCCTTTTCCTTGTTTCTTACGTACACCTCGCTGGGGGCGAAACCGCCGACGAGAACCGCGGCCAGGGCAGGACGCACGCCGCCGCCCTCCACAAACGCGGTCACTTCACCCGTTAACTCGGTCCGAATCTTGTCCGCCATCTGCTTGCCATCCAAGAGGGTTGCCGTCATAGTATGTCCATCCTTTTCTGAAGCCGGTGGGCCGTCCGTCGGTGTGGCGGCCGGCGTCGCCGGGGGGACCGGCGTAAGAGCACAATACTGGAGCGTTATACAATATGTCCGAAGCCAGAGTCAGTCCTGTTGAAACAGTCAAACTCCAAAGCGACTATCTTCGCGGCACGATCGCCCAGGAACTGCTGGATGGAACGGACGGCTTCAGCAAAGCCAGCGTGCAACTGCTCAAGCACCACGGCACGTACCAGCAGGACAATCGCGACGATCGGGCCGCCGCTCGGAAAGCAGGCCAGAGCGGCAAAGCGATCAGTTTCATGGTCCGGACGAAAGTGCCAGGCGGCAAGCTCACCAGCCGGCAACTGTTGGCCGAACTGGACCTGTGCGACGAATTGGGCAATACGACCCTCCGCATCACCAGCCGCCAGGCCCTGCAATTGCACGGCGTGCTGAAAGGCAATTTGCGGGAGGCAATCCGCCGGATCAATCAGGTGCAGCTGACGACGCTGGCGGGTTGCGGCGACGTGTCGCGAAATGTGATGGGCTGCCCGGCGCCCTATAAGCACCCGATTTATCAGGAAGTGCAGGCCTTGGTCGACGCGTTGGCATTGCATTTTACACCTCGCACGCCGGCCTATCACGAGCTGTGGATCGGGGACCCCGATACCGGCGAACAACAGCTGGCAGGCGGAGGGACGGATGATGAGGTGGAACCTATTTACGGAAAGGTGTACCTGCCGCGCAAATTCAAAATGGCCGTGGGTTTTGCCTCCGACAACTGCACCGATATCTACACGCACGACCTCGGATTTCTGGCGGTCGTCCGCGACGGGACGATCGCCGGCTACAACGTGCTGGTCGGCGGCGGCCAGGGAGTGACCCCCAGCAACAAGGCGACGTTCCCGGCGCTGGCTCAACGGCTGGCCTTCATCACGCCCGAACAGGCCGTCGGGGTCGCCGAGGCCGCCGTCAAGGTGCAACGCGATTTTGGCAACCGGGCGGACCGAAAGCTGGCACGTATGAAGTACTTGATCCATACCTGGGGACTGGAACGGTTCAAGGCGAAGGTCGAAGAGTACTTCGGTGCGCCGTTGTCGGCGCCCCAGAGCGACGACGTCGGCGGCGTGAACGACCACCTGGGCTGGGACGACCAGGGCGATGGAAAGTGCTTCTATGGGCTGAACATCGAAAACGGCCGCATTCAGGACAACGACCAGACGCGGTTGAAGTCGGCGTTGCGGGAGATCTGCCGCCGTTTCGGTCCCGGCATCCGGCTGACGGCTCACCAGAGCATTTTGCTGACCGACTTGGCTCCGTCCGTCAAGGACGAGCTGGAGGAGATCCTGCGGAGTCACCGGGTGAGGCTGTCCGAGGAAACATCCACGGTTCGCCGTTGGTCCATGGCGTGCGTGGCCCTGCCGACGTGCGGCTTGGCGATCACCGACAGCGAACGGGCGCTGCCGGGCGTCATCGACCAACTGGAAATCGAGTTGGCCCGGTTGGGCCTCTCTGGGGAGGCATTCACCGTTCGCATGACGGGTTGCCCCAACGGGTGCGCCCGGCCATACAATTGCGATGTTGGCCTGGTTGGCAAAGCCGCCGGCAGATACACGGTGCTGTTGGGCGGCCGGCTCGCGGGCGATCGGCTGAACTTCATCTACCAAGACTTGGTTCCGGCGCCCGAGATCGTGCCGACCCTGGTCCCGTTGCTCGCCTATTTCCGGCAGGAGCGCCTTTCAGACGAGACGTTCGGCGACTTTTGCCACCGCAAGGGCAAGGAGGATCTGCTGGCCTGGGCAGAACGATCGCAGGCCGCCCCCAAGTAATCGTGTGCAAGTTCGCGGGATGGGCGCACGCCGCGCCTATCCTTGGTTGTGGCGGCAGTGCCGCGTGAGGAGGAACATCATGGCGACCAAGTGGTTCCACAAAATCGGAGGCAGGACCGAAGGCCCCATCTCTGGAGCCGATCTGTTGGCCAGGGTCCGCGAAGGCATCATCAAAGAGGGTTCGTGGGTCCGCAAGGATGACTCCCCCTGGTTCCCGGCCGAAGAAGTCAACGGGCTGTTCGAAGCCGCGTTCCGGGACCAGCCGGACAAGATCGGCAAGGAAGTCGAAACCGAGTACCACGGGGATTAGCCCGGCTGCAGGACTTCCAACGGCACCAGCGCATTGAGGCTGCCGGAGCGGAACCCCTCCAGGTCGATCGTGATGAAGCGAAAGCCCAGCTCCTTCAGACCGTCGACCAAGGTGCGCCGCGTAGGTTCCGCCACGAGCCGTCCTAATTCCTCGGCCGGCACTTCCAGGCGTGCCAGGTCTCCTCGGTGGTACCGCACGCGCACGGTCCGCAAGCCGCGGTCGCGGAGCAATTGCTCCGCCCGGTCGATCATGCTCAGCCGCTCCGGTGTGACCTCTTCGCCGTACGCGACGCGGCTGGCCAGGCACGGCATCGCCGGCTTGTCCCAGATCGGCAGACCCCAATGCGCCGCCAACTGCCGCACCTCGGTCTTGCCGATCCCGCATTCCATCAAGGGACTGCGGACAACGTGCTCCTCGGCCGCCTGCGCGCCGGGACGGTAATCGCCCGCGTCATCGGCGTTGGCCCCGTTGACGATCACGCGCACGTTCAACCGCGGCGCCACTTGCTCGATCTGCGTGTACAACTCGGACTTGCAGTGGTAGCACCGATCGGGCGCGTTGCGGGTGTAGTCGGCTTTGGTGAACTCGTGCGTGGCGATCATCTCATGGCGGATGCCGATCCATTCCGCCAGACGCCGGGCCTCCTCCAACTCGCCCACGGCCAGACTCGGACTGATCCCCGTCACGGCAACGGCCCGGTCTCCCAAGGCCAACTGGGCCGCCTTGGCAACGACGGTGCTGTCGACGCCCGCTGAAAAGGCCACGGCGCACGTTTCAAAGCTGCGCAGCAGATCGAGCAATTGTTCGCGTTTGGCGTCCAGATCGTTCAAGGGCGCAAACTCCCGGAGTTACGAAAAAAGGCAGCCCTTCCACCGCAATGCCGTGGCGATGCGTTTTGTGAGAGCCCGCAATGGAAAAAGGGGGAGCCTGGGCTCCGGGTTGTGTGATCCAACAAGGCGGGCAGATCGCCAAGCAATCAACCCATGTTGGCTGTACACGCGGCCAGAACCAAAATCTGGGCTCCCTGCGGTTCTCGTTAACGGCTCATCCAAATACCAACATCGGCAACACGAGCATGGCAGAAGGACTGCCAAGATCCTCTTGTGTGCTTATCCCACCGTGTCCCGCACCACGGGCTCCATCACCTTCGTATTGCGCTCGATGGCGAGGATGATGGTCCGCTGCTCCAATCCGTCGCGGCTGCCGGCGACGACCGGCAAGACCTGCCGGCGGTCCGGCATACTCTTTCGCACGACGAAGGTTCCATCCGCCCGCAGTCGAACCGGCTGTCCGGCCAGCGAAACGTGGGCATCCGGCCGAGTCTGGCCAAAAACGATCAATTCGGCGTCGACGTCAAATTCAAAGTTCGAGCGGCGTCCGGAGGCCGCATCCGCGCCGATGCCGTACTTGTTGTTCAGCGGCGATTCCATCGAGCGGTTCAATCGCTCCTCGAACAGTTCCTTCAAGTCCCCACAGTCCGATTCTTCGTTGTACCCGCCGCTGAGCGCGTAAACTTTCTCGAAATTCCGGGCCACATCCGTCCAGTTCTGGTCCAGCGCATCACTGGCGCCCGGACGAGGCGTGGTCACCGAGTTGCTTCGCGCCACGGAATGAAAACGTCCGTTGGCTGCCAAGTAACCCAAGTCGACTCGGAAGCTCTTGGGCGGATCCGCGACGTCCAGATACCAGTTGTTCACCCCCCCGTGAACCGCGATCTCGCGGACGACGCGTTCCGCCGTGCTGGTCGTCGTGCCTCCGTCGACCTCCAGCAACCGCAGCACCGGTTTCGCGGTATGCCAGAATTCGCACATCGCGGCCCGCACCCGATCGACGCTCGCCCGGCTGACTTCCCAGTACGCGTGCAGCCAGTACGAATCGCGGACCATCAGCACGATGCGATCGCGCCGCACCTTGCCGTTGGCCCGCCGCGGGGAGGTGCCTCGAGCGCTGGCGCCGTGTACCTTCGGGCCAGCTGCCGACAGGTCCGTCGACAGATCACGCAGCCGCTCACGCTCTTCATGAACCAACTTGATCCTCTGCGCGACCAGCGGACTCTTGACACGTGCGGACCCGCTCGACTTGCCGGCGCCGTTCGTCTTGCCGACCACGGTCTTCTTCGGCGCGCCTGCCGCTCTTGCTGGTGCAGATTTCTTTACGCCCACTGGTTTTGCTGTCTTCGAGCCGTTGGATGGTTTGGCCGGTGCGCCACCGAGACGGCCAGCCTTGGCAGCCTTCCTCTTCAACGCCCGCACCAACTGGTCCTTCCGCATCTCGCGCCACCCGGAGATCCCCTGACGCTTGGCCATTTGCTCCAGGTCCTTGCGCGGGCGCTCGTTCAAGTTAACTGGCGTAATCAATGGACTGTACCTCCGCACGCGGGCTAGTCGCCGCGTTTCTCACGGGACTCGTATGTAGCACGCCGGTGCCCTTAGTTTAGTCGAAAGCCGCAAAGAACGCAAACTCCGTACCACCCGAAGGAACCGAGAATAGATCGTTGAATGGCCATAACTCTTTGCTGTATAAAGACTTAATATCTTTAGAGCCACCAGCGAACAGCCCATTGGAGAAACAGAATCGTCGCCAGAAGGCTGACCAGAAACGAGGTTGCTTTCGTTGGTCGCCAGGAAGGAAATCCCCATGAAATCCGCCAAAACTGGCCGATTCGGTAGGGTAACTGAAAGACGATCAAGGCGAAAACGAAGTAGCCACCTGGATTGAAGCGCCAGGCATAAAAAAATTCGCCGTGAACCAAAGCGATCACGCTTCGTGTCAACCCACATCCTGGACAATCGGCTCCGGTTAGCCGCTTGAACCAGCACGACTCGGGCAACGGAACGCCCAAAATGGGCAGCACGACGCGGTCGTCGCGGACCTCAAGGGTCAGCGCCACCACGATCACCATCACAGCGGCGAGCAGAAAGACGGCATGATACACTAAGTCATGTCGAGCATCAGAATCGCTCGCTGCCGGTGTGTCCTGCATCGAACTTATTTCTCGGTTTGGCCCTGCGAGGCAACAGTTGCCTGCCGAAAGAACTCTAATTGGCGCCGAATCTGGGCGGAATGAGGATCGAGTTCAACGGCGTGCGACTGATGCAGAACCGCGTTCTTGTAGTCCCCTTTCGCGTAGAAACATCGGGCCAGAGTGTCAATATACCCTGCTGTTTCCGGCCTTAGTTCCAGGGAGCGCTGGCTGGCTCGCAGGGCTTCGTCGTAATCTCCCTCCGTGTTGGACACGAGCCAAGCCAGTTGGTTGTGGGCGGTGGCCAGTTCGCGATGGTACATCGCACGAATGTCTTCCGTGGGGGCCTCGGCAGCCTGACGTTCGTATTCAACCGCCTCGTCGCGGAATTGACTGGCCGCTTGCCGGATCAGTTCCAGCGTCTCCTTGCGCCACACAGGATCCTTTTCGCTGGCGCGGTAGATGGCAATCAGCACGTCCGCGTCGGTCGCATCGTGACCGATGGCTGTCTTCAGGTGCTCGACATGCTGTTTCAGATCGCCGCTCAGTCGCGCGTGTTCGGCCAGAAAGTAGTGCATCCGCGAGGGAATGCTCCCCGGTTCCCTGCCGAGACGAGCGACCAGGTACCGAACGTTTTCGTCCTTTTCCATGGCCACCACCGCATCTCGAAGCGCTTCCCCCGCCTCTTTCTCGCGCAGCAGATCGTGCAACATCTCGGAGAACATGATTCTCGCCTGCAAGCCCTCCTGCGAGCTAGGCGGAAAATGACCGACCACAAATCGGTATTCGCGGTCCGACCACTCGAATCGACCACGCTCTTGCAGCGAGTACGCCGCGAGGAGATGTTCGTGGTGGTTGTCCTGATTTGACTTAAGTGCTTGATCCGCTGTTCTTTCCGCCTCTTCGTGCCGGCCGCTTTGGGACTGGGTCTCGGCCAGACGATACAGCAGCACGGTGCTTTCCTGAAAGCGTTCGGGAAACCGCTTCGCCACCTCCTCGATCGTCGACCAAGCTCGTCGCTCCAGGAGCCAATCGACGGCGTCCAGCAACTGCTGCCGGGTTCCATCCAGCAAGTCAATCGTTTTCAGGATCACGGCAAGACGCTCCTCCTCGCGTCCCAGACGATCCAGCAGATCGGCACGCCAGCGGAGCAGGTCGCGCACCAATTCCGGCGAGGAACGGTCGGGGGTGTTATGGAGCGTTTGCTCCTCTTTGTCGGTGATCCTGGCCCATTGCTGAAGGCCTGCCAGCGGATCTGTGAGCGTCGAAACATACACGCGAAGCCAATGGGCGGCCTCGCGCCGACTGGTTCCCAGCGAAGCGGTAATGCTCTGCGACACGCTCGCAATGGCCGTCGCGCCCGCGTTCGGTTTCCGTTGCATCACCGACAGCGCGGCGTGCTTGGACAGCAGGTTCGACGTTTCAAACCGTGCAATTCGACAGAGTGCCGCCAAGCCCTGATTCTCCGGCAACTTGGCCAGTTGGTCCACGAGACTCCTACGTTCCTCCTCGGATTTCTCTCCGTAGAATCGCAGCAACTCCTTGACACGCAAGGGATCACCATCCTGGGCCCAACGCACGTTCAAACCGTACAACACGTAGCGAGCCCGCAGCGCAATCTCGATGTCGTCACTGGTCAAGGCCTCGTACAATTGGTCGAAGACATCCAGGCCCATGCGGCGCAGTTTCGCCTGGGCATTCTCGCGGCTGGCATAGTCACCGGCTCCCAACTCGCGGATCAGATTGGCGACTTGATCGTGTGTCTGTTCCGGTTGGGTGCTTGTCGCCGCCTCCTTGGCTGCGTCATTGCTGCGAACTGGCGATGCACACGCCGCGGCCAACAGGAGGCAAAAACACGAAATTTTCCCAGCACCGGCGCGTAAGTGATGCCCTGATTCAGGCATTGCATGAACTCCGACCCAAGCGAGACCCCGTTCCCACTAAAGCATACTCGCATGGCGGCTGTTGGGACAAGGGTCAGGACGTGGTGCTAACGCCGGAACGCGATGCGTTTTTTCCAGCTCCCGTTGTCCACCTGCGGAAAGTCCGTCCGGTAGTGCACGCCGCGGGATTCCTCTCGCTGCAGGGCGGCCTGGGCGATCACCCGCGCGATGGCCAGCATGTTCTGTAGCTCCCAGCCGGCGGGCTCGCCGAATTGACGAAACAGCACGTACCGTTGCCAGGTCGCGATCGTGTTCAACGCCTCGACCAGGTCCGGCTTGCTGCGGCGCACCCCGACACTTCGCCACATCAGGCTCTTGAGCGAGTTGCGGATGTCGCCCAGGTCCAATTGCTCGTTGGGCTCTTCCACCGCGGCATTCTCCAGCGGAAGGGCGTGGAAGCTGTCGTCGGTCTGACTGGCCGCCCGCGACGCCCCTAGGCCGGCATGGGCGCCGTAGACCATGCTCTCCAACAGGCTGTTGGACGCCAGCCGGTTAGCCCCGTGCAAGCCCGTCGAGGTCGCTTCGCCCGCCGCCCACAGTCCCGGCAGCGTCGTGCGGCCTTCCAAGTCCACGGTCACGCCGCCGACCATGTAGTGCGCACCGGGACGCACGGGGATCCGATCCTTGGTGATGTCGATCCCGAACTTGCCGCAGGTGTCGCTGATGAAGGGAAAACGCCCCCGCACGAACCGCGGGTCCAGGTGGCTCAGGTCCAGGTACACGCACGGATGCCGGGTCTTTTCCATCTGGCTGACGATCGCCTGCGACACCACGTCGCGCGGCGCCAGTTCCCCGCGCTCGTCATAGTCGAACATGAACCGGTAGCCGCTGCGGTCCACCAGGTAGGCCCCCTCGCCGCGAATGGCCTCGGTGATCAGGCTGCGGCTGCTGCCGGCGATGTACAGCACCGTGGGATGGAACTGCATGAACTCCATGTCCCGCAGCTCGGCGCCGGCCCGATACGCGATCGCATGGCCGTCGGCGGTGGCAACCGACGGATTGGTCGACTCGCGATACAGTTGCCCCGCGCCGCCGCTGCACAGGATGGTCTGCTTGGCCCAAACCAGCATGCGGCCGTGAACCGGGCCGGCGATCAGCGCCCCGCGGCAGACGTCCTCATGAGTCAGCAAGTCGAGCGTGAACGTGTTCTCCCAGATGCGGACGTGCCGCAGCTTGCGGGTCCAGGCGATCACCGCCCGCATCACTTCCTTGCCCGTGGCGTCGCCCAAGGCGTGGACGATGCGAAAATGGCTGTGACCACCCTCGCGGCCCAAGACGAGTTCGCCGGCCTTGGTGTCAAACTGCGTGCCCCACTGGATCAACTCCCGAATCCGTTGCGGTGCTTCCCGGACGACCATCTCCACGACTTGCGGGTCGCACAAGTCGCCGCCCGCCGTCAAGGTATCGGCCACATGGTTCTCGAACCGGTCCCCGGGATCCATGACGCCCGCGATGCCGCCCTGGGCATACGCGCTGTTCGATTCCTCTGCCCGGTCCTTGGTGACCACCAGCACGGACAAGCGTGGATCGACGGCAATCGCCGCCCGCAAGCCCGCCAAACCGCCGCCGATGATCAGCACGTCGGTAAAAAAGTGCGGCATTTCCTTGGGATGAAACGGAATCAAGTAGCGGGGAATGGGATCGTGCATGGGTTTTCCTTTTTGTCTGACCCCAGTAACGATCGCACACGGGCAGCAAGTCGGCAAGGGGACGTCGCCGGGGAGGCGCGACCGCAACCGAGTTTTGGAGTGCGGTGCCTTGTCACCGCTTTAGGCAGCGGCCGGCAGCACGCTAGAAGTCAGGGTTCAAGGGAGCACCCGAACCCAAAGTGCCAGCGATTGCGATGCGATCAAGCCAAAGCGGCGACAAGGCGCCGCACTCCAGACAAGAAGGAGCGGTTCGAACTCGGACTCGCCTTGGGCCGGCTCGGCGATCCGCGGATCGCCACCGACCTCCGCGAGCCGGCGGCCTACGCCGAAATCCCGGCGGGGACGTACCGGATCGAGGACAATCGAAAAAAGGACTACGAACCGTGGACGCCGCTGGTGGTCGGAGGACGGCTGGCGCTGGAAGGAATCGGATCACATCCGCGAGCCCGGGTTGTGGCGTGACGTGCCTGCTTTACCCGAGGGGCGAACGATGGCAAGATGGGATCTGTAATAGCGGCGTGGTGGGTCTCGAGCGAACCTCGCCGGTCGCCGCCTTCCCGCGCTCACGGTCCAAGGCGTTCGGCCTGGACGATATGGCGGGGAATGTGTGGGAGTGGTGCCGCGACTTGTACGAACCAGAATCCCCGTACCGTGTGCTGCGTGGTGGCGCTTGGGGCCTCGTTGCCTGGTACTGCCGCGCGGCTCTCCGTTCGGCGCGGGTCTCCGACCCCGCCGAAACCGCCGACCGCAGGTCTCCCAATCGCAGCACGGTTCCGACCGCGGGTCTCCCCGAAGTGGCGGAGAGACCTATCGGTCGCCACCGGGTGCGGGGTCGGGAGACCCTCGCACAACGGAGCCCTCCTCGCGCGGTTGGCCGGTGCGGGCGGTGCCTTTGCGGTAGGCGTCGAATTGCTCGCTGTAGGCCGGCGGCGGCTGGCTTTGGCCGCCCAGGTTGCGTGCGGCGCGGCGTGGACCCTCGCGGACTTCGCTGTGCCGCGGATCGCGGGCCGTGGGACGCAGGCCCAGGCTGCGCAGGGCGTCGTCCAATTCCTGTTGGGCTCGCTCGTCTTCGCGCGCGGTGCGTTTCAACTCCGACCAGCGGCGCACGAAGTCCTGCAGGTCTTCCTTGGTCCAGCCCAGTTTTCTCAGCAAGTCTTCGTCGGGATTGGTCTGCTGGTCCTTCAGGTACTCCAGGACCATGTCGGTGGCTTTCCTGGCGTACTCCAGGTTGGGCTGTTCGCCGTCCGGGACTTCCCCGCTCTGCCCGCCGCCCTGCAACTCGGCGGAACTGGGGTCGCCGCCGCCCTGCGGCAGGCCCTTGCCGCCTTGGGGCGCTGCGGTGCTGGAAGGCGTCTTGCGCGGCGATGAGGAAGGCCCGTTCTGAGACGACTCGCCTTCTTTTCCCGCGCCGGCCGCTCCGTCCGTGGCCGGTTTCGCTTGGCTGCCGGCGCCGGGTTCGTATCCCGACTGGCCGGTTTGTCCTTCGGCCTGCTGTTTATCGCCAGGACGCTGTGCCAGATCGCCGCTGCCGGACTCTTGCGACTTGCCGGCGCCCTGGTCGGCGGAGCTGGAACTGCCCGGATTTTCCTGGCCCGGTTGATTTCCGCCCTGGCCGCCTCCCTTCTTGCCGCTGCCGCTTCGGTCGCCGCCCGCGTCGCCCTGCGAGCCCGAAGTCTGGCGGCTCATGCTGGGCGTTTGCGGCTCCTCGTTGGGCCGCGGCTCACCGCCGCCGGACGACGCCTGTTTCTGGCTCGTGCCCTCCGGATTCTGGCCGCCGCCCGAACCGCCACGGCTCTCGTTCGCCTTTCCCGATCCCGATTGGCCGCCGTCGCTCTGGCCCGGTTCCGTTTTCCGCCCGCCGCCCGCCGGGCTTTGCTTGGCCTGATTGTCTTGCTGCATCGGGCCCTGCTGCTCGCCGCCGGGACTGGGGGTTCCCGGCTGCGGTTGACCGCCGCCCTGATCCTTGTCCGGCTGCGGTTGCCCCGCAGCCTCTTTGGGTGTGGCGTCCTGCTGGCCGCCGGCGCCGGACGGGGAGTCGTCCGGTTTGGGCGATTCGGATTCCGTGCCTTCGCCCGTCTGCCCGGCGCCGGCCGCCGGTTGTGGCTGGCCGCCCGCTGGGGATTTCGACTGCTGGCCGCCGTCCGGCGAGGTTCCCTGTTGCGAAGCATCTTTCGGTGTCGCGTCCGAGGGGGACTTCTGCGCGCCTTGATCCTTCGATTGCGAGTCGCCGCCCGCCGATCCGGCAGCGTCCTGTCCCGGATGGCCGGCGGCCTGCTGCATGTGGTCCATCGCCTTCTCGAACGCCTCGCCGTCGTGAAGCGGTTCGGCCGGTTGACCTGCTCCGCCTTCAGCGCCGGCGCTAGGGTCCGTGCCCTCGGCGCCGCCACTCTGCGTTCCACTGTCGCCTGCTTGGGCCGCCGCGCCGCCACCGCCGCGTTGGCTGCCGGCGCTGCTGCCGTCCGCCGAGTCTCCGCCGCCCGTCATATTGCCGCCCGGCGGCTGGCCGTTCGGGCCGCCTTGACTGGAGGACGAATCCGCGTTTCCCCCGCTGCCGCCGGCCTGCGGCGTTTGACTGGAGTCGCTGCCTTGGGGAGTGGTGCTGGAATCACCAGCGGAACCGCCGGGAGGCGGCTTGGCATCCGTCCCCTGCTGCTGAGTGCCGGCTTCCGGAGTTGGCTCGCTGGGCGCGGACGGCTGGGAATTGCCGCCGGGCGGCACAGCGTCCGGCTGGCCGCCTTGACCGTCGGGCTTGGAATTGGCGCCGGACTTTGCCGCCGCGGGCTCCTCCTTCTGGTCGCCCCGCTCGTCCGGAGCAGGAGGCGTTGCCGGGCGCGTGACGATCAACGTGATCTCCCGCGACTTGACGATGTTCGGCTCCGGCGAGCCGGTGATCGGCGCCGCGCGATTGTCTTCCGCCACAGCCCAACACTTGGCCTCCGAATCGGCCCGCAGGCCAACTGCCCGTGGCGCGAAATCGAAGGTCGCGATCTCCTGGCCCTGGCGGCCTGTTGGATCCTGCAACAGGTCTCGCGCCAGCACCTGCCGGGGGCTGGCGGTGGCCCGCAAGCGGATCGCCGTCAGCCCGTAATCCGGATCGACCGCGCGGACTTCGATCTTCTGCCAACCGTCTTCCGCGACTTCCACGCGGTCTTCCACGGGAGTCAGGATCTCGATCTCCGGCGGCAAATCGCGAAGCACATCGATGCGGTGCAGCACCGGTTGCGGATTGCGCTGGCCGCCGGACGTAGCGAACCGCAGCTGGTACGAACGGTGCTTCGGCTCCAGCCGCTGGTCGTTCAACTGGCAGACGAACGAACACCACGCTTCCTGGCCGCGAAACTCCATCTCGACCCAGTGGCGCGACGAGGCCAAGGCTGCCTGTGTCAGGCTCCAGTTGGAGACGCCGGCCGGCTGTCCGGCAACTTCCGGGGGCGGATCAAATTCCAGGACGGCGGCGGCAATCGGCTGGTTCGCGCGGGCCCACACCGTGACCCGCGTGCCCTCTGCCGCCTTGATGTCGCCCTGCCCCTCAATGACCCGCTTGGGCCGCCTCGTGTACGCCGGAGGCTCGCACTCGATGGATTCCACGAGGATCACCGGCGCGGGGACCACGCGCACCTGGTAAGCCGCGGTCCGCGCGTCCCCTGCCTCGATCCAGTACGTCATGTCTCGCTGGATGCCCTGTGCATCGGCAGGCAGGCGGCATTTGTGACGCAAGAGCCCGGCAGTGGGTTGCATCGTCGCCGATTGCAGGCCCAGCTGTTCGTCCCGCGTCGTGTAGCGGACCGTCACCGGCTCGCCGCGGCGCAGGTCGTAGCAGTCAGCGGCGACAACGATCCACTGGCCCTGAAAGACCTCCACGTTTCCGGGTTGCACGTCCTCGATGCGCACGCGACTGGGGCGGGCGATGTCGGCCCAGGGCGCCAGGACCCGCGAGATGCTCTGGAACGGACTCTTGGGGGCCAGGATCGTGTACGCGGCGCAAATCGCGAGCACGCCGGACAGAAGGTAGCCAATCCGGATCAACCGCGACCGATCCACCGCGGTGTCGATGGGCACGTGATTCAAGTCGGCCGCTGCGCGTTGCTCCAACGCTTGGTACACGACCGCCCGCACGCCGGCGCGATCCGAGCGGAAGAGCAAGAAGTTGATCAGGCTGTTTTTGAGCGAGGGATCGCTCTGCTCGATCGTGCGTGCCGCAAACAGCGGATTCACGCGGCCCAACAGCATGGGCAGCACCACCAGGACCAAGTAACACCCGGTGCCGCCGGCCAGCAGCACCAACGCCGCCCAACGTCCTGCCGCGCCCAACAGCATCACCCAGTGATCGAGCACCGTGACAATCAACAGATAACTCAGGACCCCGGCGCCCAACACCATTAACGAACTGCACAGGTCGAACAGCTTGACTTGAGCGCCGGTCCGTTCGACCTGCCGGTCGATAAAACGGTCGTAACCGGCGCTGTCGCCCGGCGCGGTCGGGGTTCGCAGGGCTTTGGTGGTTGTGCTGCTGGACGACATGGGCCTTTGGCTAACTCGGTTCGTGGTCCGGCACTTCTTGTAATTATAGCCGAACGGCGGCTTCAAGGGGCGACTTTCGCAACTGCCACCCCCCGTGTGAGCCCGTCCGACTTTGGCGAACGGTCGGCGAGCGCCCACCGTTCGCCAAGGCACCAGACTTCGAAGCTGCGCATTTTGAGCGGAAGTAGCCGAATTCGTGAGAATTCGGAAGGCGCCGCGCTCGTTGGTATCGGGGAAACACCTCGAATTCTCACGAATCCGACTCCTCGCAACTTCGAAGACACCAGACGCCGTCCTGCTTCAGAATAGACCCGGTCCCGGAGCGAAGCCCAGTTCGCGCACCCGTTGCCGGTCCGCATCGGCTTGCTTCGGCTTGCCAACGCCCTCGAAAACCAAAGCGCGATGATAGCGAATCACGGCGACGCTCTTGCGCGACTTCTCGAGTTGCAGGGCGAATTCACGCCCATCGAGGTACTGGCGAGTCTGCTCCATTTCCTTGTGCTGCTGTTCCATAAGTTGCACGGCCAGATTCAGATCGGCCTCGGCGGCTGCCAGGTTGCCCCGCCGGTAGTGGATGTAGCCACGAGTGTCCAGCATGGCCGCGTTCTGACCGACCAGGTTCAGTGCCTGGGTGATGTTCTCGAATGCCTTGTCCAATTCCGGGTTTTTCCCGTTGTCCAACGATTGCGCGTAAGCCAGACCGTTCAAGAAGACGGCTCGCTGTTCGGCAGACGCCGATTGGTGGCGGTCCACCAGCTTTTTCCAATCCCGAATCGCCTCGGCGTGCCTTCCCAAGTGCTGAAAGACCTCGCATCGCTGGATCAGCGCCAAGAGATCGCCGGGTTCCAGCGCGAGTGCCCGGTCGTAGTCTTCGAGCGCCTTCTGAAACAGTTCGTCCTCCAACATCCAGTCAGCTCGGCACACGTAGATCGCGGCACCGGACCTCGCCCAACGAAGTGCCGCATCGAGTCGAGCCAAGGCTTCTTGCTGCTTTCCGTCCAGTCGCATTTCCGTGGCCGCGGCCACGTGCCACTTGGCGACCTCCTCTGGCAGACCAAAGTACAGCACTGGTCCCAGGGTCATCAGCAACGCGACCGAAATCGCCACGCGGCCTGCCCATCGGCCGCGTGGCGGCGAACTGGCGGGCCCAGCCGAATACGGTGATTCGGCCCGCCGCCCCAACTCCATCGAATTGACGTCATTGCGATCGTATGTCATCGAAGCAACTGCCCTTTCAGGTTCGCCACTTTACCGAAACTCACACACGTGTTGCAGCGAATTCTGACATTGACTCACCTTGGACGCAAACCTACTATCCCTCCCCTAGGTCTGTCGAGAAGGGGATGGGGACGTATCGGGTATAACGATTGGGGGAGATTTCCCGATTTTTCCTGATTCAAGGGTGGTTTCCAAGCCGAAGGATTGGTGGACGGAACCGTTGTGCGATCCCAACCTGCAGGTTTTCGACGGACAGCCTTTTCTTTTGGCGAATAGACTGTCGTCTTCTGGTTTGGCGCGGGCGGTACGGGCACCGAGCTGTCTCCCGGTGCGGTTGATTCTTTCGTGTGCCTATTGAAAGGACGCATAGCCATGCGAAACAGCGTTTGGCGAACGACGCTCGTGATCGTCGTCGTTTTCTCGATGTGTGCCGTTACTTTGCCGGGATGCTCGACCAGCAGCGGCTTCAAGATGCCCAGCTCCGATTGGCTTAGCTGGGGCAAGAAGAAACCGGAAAGCAGCTCCCTGGCCTCTAAATCCACCCCGCGCCTCCCGGCTCCACCTTCGAGCGCCGCCGCGCCCAACACGGTACCCAGCTATGCCGGAGGTCCCGCTGGCGCGTCCGGCTACGCGGGCAGCCCGTATCGCGGATCGGGCGCCAGTGGCACCGCGGCTGGCACAGCTAGCTATGGAACACAGCCCGGAGGCGCAAATCATTACTCGAATGCAAGTTATGGCGGTGCGGCTGGCGCCGATTCGGCTAACCAGGCCTACGGTGCGACAGGAGCCTCCCAAGGGTTCTACTCGCCTGATTATCGCGGCGCATCCCCTCCCAGTGGCGGAACTAGCGCATACGCCAAGCAGTCCGCCCCCGGTGGATATTCCACCGGCTCGGGCGGCGATGCCTACGGTTCCTACGGCCAGGGCGGATATGCAGCCAACGGTAGAGCCGCCAGCCAACCGTGGGGCCAGACGGGGGCAGCATCCCCAGCCCCTTACGCCGGCACGGGCGGCTCAAGTTACGGTGGCAGTGCCGCTTACGGGGCCGGCTCAAGCAGCTACGCACAACCTTACGCGGCGGCACCTGCCCCCGGATACAATGCCTCCGGCAGCTACTCCAACTCCAGTGGTTACACGGGCGGCGCAGGTTCTTATCCATCAGGACCTTACGGCGGAAACACGTACGGTGAAGGTCCCTCCACTGGACCTCAGGCAACGGGCCAAGAAACGGCTTCACCAGCAGTCGCTAGCGGCGGATATCGGCCTGGCAGCACCGCCAGAAGCACCCAGTTTGGAACCAGCAGCAACCTTAACGTTCCAGCATGTGAATCCGTCCAACCAGCGGTCTTTGCGGGCGGTGGCCAGGGCGGAAACGGCAGTCCGTTAACCGCTCCGAGCCCCGTTGGCGGCAGCACCTATCCTCAAGACGAAGAATCCTCGGCAGCCCGGACTGCGACGGGCGGGGCCTATCCTTACCCGAACACCTACCAACGTTAGTTTCGTTGGCGCGAGTTAAAGACGCAGGCTGATTGGCCCGCGTTTTTGGCCAGTCCTTCGCCGAAACCCGAAACGCCAGCGAGAGGGCCAGTCGCGTCCGCTCGCTGGCGTTTCGTGCTAAGCACCTGTCCAGGAACAACTTCGTAGGGCGGAATTTGTTCCGCTCGAGCGGACTCAAGTCCGCTCTACGAGAGAATCGCGGAATTCATTCCTGAAACGCTGCCCGGACAGTGGACCGCCCCATCCTATTGCGAACGAAACGCCTTTTCCGTAAACTCTCCCTGTTGCTTTCATCTTCAGTGCCAGCGTAGCTTCAATCGGCAGAGCACCGCATTCGTAATGCAAAAAACGGGTTTTGCGGAACATTCGACGGCGCAACGGATTGCGTTTCAGGCCAACGAGTTAGGGCACGTTTGACTATACCGCGATACCCTGAAAAACAGGACGAAAAACGGTCTCGCGGGTGTCAGTGACACCCGCGCTCGGCCGCTTCTCGGATCTGCTCCCCCCGCGCTTTCCGCAGCTTCTCGCCCAGCCGTTCCCGTGCCGCGCACTCGACACACAGGCCCGGCGTGTCGATGAACTCCTGCCGCCGGCCGCATCGCTGGCAGGCCCGGCCGGTCAGGGTGAAAAAGAACTGCTCATACCCCCACCAAGTTTCTGGTACTTTCCGGCGCATTGCTCGTTTTCCGCGTTCTGATCTCACGCAACGTCCACTTCTCCCGAATCGCCGCCGTCCGCCTTGCGATCAACGCGGGTGACACTCTCGGCTCCGCGTCCGTCTTCCGCTGCTTGTCGATGCGTCTGGCGTTCAACGCGTACCATCGGCAGGCCCGGCCGCAGTACAGTTGCGAGTACCGCCGCGTCACGAACTCCGCACCGCAGACCGCACAGTACCGCGTCACCTGGTCCCGAGGCTTCCCGGCCCGTCTTGCCGTCCGAAATTCGCAGGCCCGGCAGTTGCATCGTACGGAGCAATACTTGGCGTCACGGCGTCGCCCGATGATCGGCCGCCCGCAGTGCTGGCAAGTTCTCACGGGTAACACTCCAACAAAAAAAGCCAGGGCGCCACCGCGGCGCCCCGGCCCGTCTGAGCGTACGACCGATCGTCGCACAGCTTGCTTCCTCGTGTATCGCTCACGGCACAGTCGCAAATCTCCCGTTGCCGTTCTTTTTCCTCTCGGCCCCCTCCCGACTCAGCGAGTAGAACACGTCCCGAGTCTCACCCAGGGCAATCCGGTGATCCACCGCCTGGCTGAACGCCCGCTCAAAGGACATGTCCCCGCCAGGTGGCTTATCGCCCCCAGCCATCGCCGGCAGTCCGGCCCAGGCCCGCAGCTCGTTGACCGTCACGGCCGCGAACTGGCCAAGCACCTGGTAACGCCGCAGTTCCATATCCGCGTCGCGTGGCACAACGGGCTCGATCCAGATGACCAGCTTCTCGCCGTCCGCCGCGAAGATCGGCCCCAGCCATTCCGTGAGACACTGGGAAATCAACTCGATTTTCGGGTTGACGGTGAACTCCGCGAAATGGATCTCCGCAGCTAAGCTACTCGCCCGGTTCGCACCTTCCAACTCGCCGCAGATGGCCGCGTTGGTCCCGAAGCCTTGCATGATGCGTGCCTTGGTGGTCTTGCCGCTGTTCAAGTAGTCCATTTCCTCAGCGGTGTTGCTCAGCCGCTTGATGTCCTCGATCAGCCCATCCAGGATGATCGGCTCGCCGCTGTTGTAGACGCTGGCGTACCGCTCCCGAATCGCTCGGATGATCTGCCGCTGTTGTGGCCCGTTCAGTTCCGGCCGCCGGCCCGTTGTAGCGTCCTTGCCCACGATGATGGCATGGCTCGGGTGGATGCCTCTGGCGAACATGTTTCGTTGACTGGCCGTCATGCTCTCATCAGCGTCCACAGCGGCCCCGGCCGCCTGCAACGGGCTCCAAGTCCCATGCGGATCGGCAGGGTTCGGGTAGGCGAAATAGCACGCCTCGTCAGCTTCGATCGGCAACGGCTCGCCGGTGTGGTTCGGCGGACGGATCAGCCAGCGATCAAAGCGTGTCGTGCCCTCCGTGCTCTGAATCCAGCTCGTTGGGATCGGGAAGACTTGTCGCCGGCGGTCCAGCTCGGGCAGCCACCACAGCGACGAACCCGTCAGTTCCAGACTCGCCACCGTCGAATAGATCAGCGACCAGG
>CAZAQY010000002.1:0-100274 GCA_964486845.1 uncultured Pirellulaceae bacterium | reverse complement strand
CTCCAAGCCGGTGACGTTCTTCTGGGAGACGCTTGCTTCTGTTCGTACTTCCTCATCGCCCTGCTGCTCGAACGAGGCGTCGATGTGGTGGTTCATCAACACCAACGCCGAAAGACCGATTACACCATCGGTAAGCGGCTGGGCAAAGAGGATCATGTGACGAGCTGGTCCAAGCCCGCGCGGCCCGACTGGATGGATCAAGAGACCTACGACCGGATGCCGGAACAGATCACCGTTCGCGAACTCACCGTGCATGTCGCGATCCCAGGCTTCCGCTGCTCCCACGTCACGCTCGTGACCACGCTCACCAATTCCAAGCGATATTCCAAGCAGGCCTTGGGCGATCTCTACCGACAGCGCTGGAATGCAGAACTCGATCTGCGCAGCCTCAAGGTCACGATGAACTTGGACGATCTTCGCGGCACATTTCCGCACATGATCCGCAACGAGATTTGGGCGCATTGTCTGGCCTACAATCTGATCCGTAAGACCATGGCGACGGCGGCCGTGATTCACGAATGTACACCAAGGACGATCAGCTTCGCCGGCGCGGTGCAGAGCGTCGCGAGTGGGATCGGTCAGGCGAGCTGCGCGGACCGGTCCGCGGTGAGACCGTGGGCCGATCAAAAGCTGGCGTCGATCGCGAGCCACCGGGTCGGCAAGCGTCCCAACCGCGTCGAGCCGCGGGCCATCAAGCGTCGGCCCAAGAGTCACAAACTACTGACCAAGCCACGCGACGAAGCCCGGGCTGAATTGGGGGCAGCTCCCGCCTCCGCGGTCTGATCCCACGGCGTGGTGCATCCTCCTCTTGCGTAAGGACTCGACTTCGAACCTCTCTTCTCTGGCTCGCCGCTCCGACGGCGAAGCGGAGACACTGCGCGCCGATCCCCTCTTACCATCCACGGGATCGCCGTCCCCTCTCGACCTCAGCTCACACGCTCACGTCGCCCAAAAATACCCCCCTTCCACCGCCGCCTTGTGCCGTCGCAAACCGTCCGCAAAAATGGACTTACGTTCGACAGTGCCATTCGGGTCAGGACCCTTTTGCCGTAACGGCCAAAAGGGTGCTTTGCACAAAAGAGTCCTGACCCCTTTTCGCGAACGACCGTAACAACCCGCTGGTCATGCAGGGCGTCCGCCGTTTGGTCGCCAACGTCGTCGGCCGCGGCTTCGTGCTGGACAGCGACAGCGGCGACAAGGGGATCGACGACGTTAACGGCTACCGCTGGGCCGAATGGTCTCGGTCGCCGGAAGCCTGCGACGACCAGCAGGAACTTGACTTCCACAGCCTGGAAAAACTGACCCTCCAGCACGTGATCATCGACGGCGACATCTGCTCGCTGCCCAACCGGGACGGCGGAATCGAGTCGCAGGAAGGCCACCGGCTGAAGACGCCACGCAACACGACCAAGAACGTCGTGCATGGCGTCCAGCAGGACGAGCGCCGCCGGCGGCTGGCCTACTGGTTCACCAAGGAAGACATCGAGCCCTGGCGGTCGGTGGTCCGGGTGAACGACATCACCCAGATCCCCGCTCGCGACGAAGCCGGCCACCGCCAAGTGTTCCACCACTACCTGCCCGACCGCCGCAGCCAGACCCGCGGCGTGACGGCCTTCGCCCCGATGGCGGACACCGCCGGCCACTGGGACGACCTGGGCATCCTGGCCGTGAACCTGGACCTGCCGCTGTGCGTGTTCCTGCTGGACGCCAGCGAGACGAACTACAGCGGCTTCCGAGGCGCAATCGGTCAAGCCCGCCAGCGGTGGCGCGAGATCCAGTCCTGGATGATGGCCTCGTTCCACCGCCTGGTCTACGAATGGAAAGTCCGCCAGTGGGCCGTGACCGACAGTGCGCACCGCAAGCGCCACGGGTGAGGTGTACTGGTGGGACGGCAAGCGGATCGTCGACTCGTCCGGCAAGGCTGTCCTTTCGACGGTCCGAAAAGAAATACCTACGGCGCCCCGGTCTCGGCTTGAGCCGCGGCGGCGGCTTGGATTTCGGCGGCCGAACGGCGCCGGCGGCGCTTGGTTTGCGCCCGGCTCCACTCCTTGGTCAGCGTCTCGAAGACTTCCGGCGACTCGTAGCGGGCCACGCCCTTGCCGTCCGGGATCGGGCCGATCAGGCCGCGGAAGACGGGCTTGCCGCGCAGGGTCAAATCGGTGCTGCAGTCGTCCACGCCGACTTTCACGTGCAGCCGCAGCAAAGGTTCCTCGGAATCGAAGTCGCGGATGCGCAGCGAGCCGTCGCTGGCGCGCGTCACGACACGGTACGTGTGCTTCGCCATCCCAGTTCTCCTGTAGTCCGGACGTGTTTGGGCAAGCCGCGGAGGTGGCGGCGCGAAGACGAAAGGCGGCCTGGACCAGGGCTGCCTCAAAAAGGTCGGGAGCCTTCTCCTGAGTTCTCGGACTCGCACCAACACGCCCCGAACAAGCCCGCCGGAGAACGACTCCCGACCGCACCCCTCCAAGACCGCGGTCGTCCGGCCTGCGCACGACCTCCCCGCGCACGCCGTACTACCCTCGATGACGCGCCGGCGCCAATCAAGACCCTGGCAGGCAACGCGGAATGCCTCGCACGCGATCCGCAGCAGCAAAACTCGTCAGCCAAGTCGCGAGACGATGATCCGAATTGCCCAGCCACGGCGCCCCCAGACTTCCACTGGCTGCATGTATCGTCCGCCGGACGGCGCGAATCCCATCGAAACTGGCGGCCGTCCTACACCGCTTGGATTCGTGCGAATCCGCACATTCCGTTTCGGCGGCGGGAATGCTACACGCGGCAGCGGGGTGCAGCAGGTTAGAAGCCCGGCTTCTTCGGCGAAGCCGGGCTTCTTTTCGGTCAACACGCGACTGGCTGGTCCTCACGCGAAGCGTGAGGGCTGCGGTCGGCCGTCGGGGTCATTGGGACGCGCTGCGCGAGCCGTCGGGCGAGCCGCCGATGGGATGGCCTTCCGGCATGGGGCGTCCGGCCGTCAAAAAGCCGCGCCGGAACAGTTCGGCTTTGAGCGTGCGGAACTGGTTGAAGCTGTCCGGATACACCCAGACGGTGACGGTCGTGCGGTCGGGGTCGGCACGCTTCAAGGTCTCCAGGAATTCGGAACCTTCCCGCAGCGCCTGTTCTAACGGTTCTCCCAGATCGTCCTGGACGGGCACCAGCACGAAACGATCCAGTTCGACGCGCTGCTGGACCGCCGGGTTGCCGCCGACCTGAACGACTTGCTGGACGCGGCGGAGCGTGTACTTCATGCGGAAACCGCCGATCGGTCCGAGCGTTTCGGTGATCGTGGTGGCGTCTTTCAGCTTCCAGACGTTACGGGGCGCGTCTTCTTTCAGCTTGGCCACCAACTCGTCCCACGGGATGGGGACCACGCGGCCTTGGAGCAAGCGAAAATGAAGCTCTGTCCCGAAGACCGTCTTGGCCATCGGCGTCGGCAAGTGCTCGATGACGTTCGGGGCGGCCGTCGAGTTCTCCAGGGTTTGACGGCTGGCCTTCAAGTCCTCCATTGCTGCGCGGGCGGCCAGCAAATCGCGCGTCGCCGCCAGTCGCCGCTGCTGCTCTTGACTGAGCGTGTCGCGTTGCTGCTGAAATTGCTGCTCGACGGCCGTCAACACTTCCAGCATCTTGTCGCGTTCCTTGCGGCGATAAGCGACCTCCAGTTGCTGCCGCTTGATCTTGAGGTCGATCTGGTGGATATCGTTCTCGACGGCCGCCGCGGCATCGCGAGCGGCGGCGAGGTCCGGTTTCGGCGAAGCTTCGGGGCGCTCGGTGTTGGGCCCGACGTGGAGCGCGGCGTCCTGGGTGCGGGTCCCGATGACCATGATCAAGATGATCAGGATGCCGACCAGGTTGCACGTGACGTCCAGGAACGAGTCCTGTCCGGGCGCCAGATCGAATGCTTGGTTGACTCTGCGCATGCTATCGCCGCTCCACGTCCAACCCGCTGCCCGCGAGGAGTGCTTGGAGTTCCCAGAACCGCGTTTCCGCTCCGGGGAACACGGTCACTTTGAGCGCCGGCTTCCAATAGCCGCCGGACACCGCCATGCCCCAAGTCTCGACATGAGTCCAGATGGCGGAGACGAGTTCTTCCATCGAATCGCGTGTCCGACTGCTCAGGGCCACGATCTTTGGTTCGCGGTTGGACCGGCGATCGGGCATGACCACCAAGCGGTCGGGGTAACAGTGGATCGTGATGGGCCGGGTGATCCCCGTCGCCGTGGCCGCGTCTTTGGGAAGCGCCCAGTTGGCGCCTTTGGTCATCGCCATGGACTGCGGAGCCGCGCCTCCGCCTTCGCCGGCCGTGCCCCCGGCGTTGGCGCCGCCGGGGCCTGCCGGGGCCCCGCCAGAGTTCGCCGCCACGCCGCCGGGGCCTGCGGCGCCGGTTTGTTTGGCCTGCGCTGCCGGCGCTGTGGCCTCTTTTCCCGCAGCAAGCTTGGCTTCGGTTGGGCCGGCTGCCGACTGCCGCGCGGCGCGGCCGCCGCCGTATCCCGTTGCCGCAGCGTCTCCGCCTTCTCCCGTACCCAGCGCGGATGCGCCGGAGGTGAGGCCGCCGGCAGATCCGGCCGGCGCCCGCTGCTCCATCCCGCCCCAGGACTCGCCTGGCGATACGGAGAAGCTGGCGGGCGAGGGCGTGTCGAACCGGCTGGGCATGGCCGCCGCCAGCAGCGCCTGCCGCTCGCGCGCGGCTTGGATCGTGCCCTGCAACAGCCGTTTCAGGCTCGAGTCGCTGGGCGGAAACGCCAGTTCCGTCTCCTGGTCGATCAACTCGTAACCGAACTCGTCGTCCCATTCCGCCATGGCGGCGCGAGCCATCGAATAGGCCACGGCGCCGTCCGGCCGGACGATCAGCAGCGGATAGGGTTCTCCCTTGGCGGCGTCGCCTTCCAGACGCGTCCAATGCTCCCGAATTGCCCGCAGGGCGGCGTCCAAGGGATTGCCCGGCCCCAGCGGACCGTTGAAATCCTGCGGCCCGAAGACGATCCCTTCGGGCTGGATGACGATGCCGGTTTCGGAACATTCGATGTAGATGGGGCGGCGGTGAGTGCCGTTCGGACCCTGGTAGGGTAGGATGGCGAACGAGCGGCGTTTCTGCGAGTATTGTGCGCGCAGTTGCTCCAACTGCTGCCGCTGTGCGGTGATGGCCGCCTGCAGTTGGGCCAGTTCGTCGCGGATCGACGACTCCTGCTGCTGTTGCCCTTGCCGCACGTTGTTCAACTCGGCGGCTTCGGCCTGCAGACGCCGCCAGTTCTCCTCCAGACGCCGGATGTGCTCTTCCAGATGGCTCAATTCCAGGCGCCCCTCCGCCAGCTTTTCCGTCAATTCGCCACGTTGCTGCCGGAGCACTTCGCGCTGCCACTGCAGGTCTTCGGCTTCCTGTTCGAGCTTTTCCTGCTGGGCCGGGTCCTGGCCGGCCTGCTGTTTGTGCCGTTGGTCCAGCACCGTGTCGGCTTGCACGCGCGCCTGGTGGACGACGAGGATCAGCAACACGATCAGCGCCCCCATCGTGCAGATCAGCACGGCGAGAAAGGGAAACAGAGCGATGCCGAGCACCTTTTTGCGTGACGCTGGGCGTCTCATGCGGCGCGGCCCTTGGTCGCAGTCTTCTTCAACTCGACGTGCGGCGTGACATCCGGCGACTTGCCCAGGCGGGCATTGAGCAGATGAATCGCCGCCGACAGGCTCATCACGGTATCCTCGAAATTCTTCGCGCCGGACAGCGCCCGCAAGTTTTCGTTCAGCGCTTGCTCCAGTCCGAGGACTTCCCCGGTGGCTTTCACGACCTGGGCCATCAACTCGGCCTGCCGGACCATCTCCTCCTGTTGGCCGCGCATGATTCGCGCGTTTTCGGACAGCGCGATCTGCAGTTGCTCCCAGCGGCGGGCGGCCCGCTCACCCGCGTCGCGTTCCACCTTGGCCAACTCGGCGGCATGGTTCTGCAGGGAGTGTTCCAGGGCCCCTTGCAGCGCCGACTGCACCTGGCTGCCGGACGACAGCACCAATTGGCTCCAGCGCTCGTCCGCGGCCTGGATCGTCCGCTCCCAGATCTCCGCCTGCCGGCGGACGAGATCCTCGGACGCCTGCAGCACCCGGCCGCTCATCCGTTCGACCGAAGCCAGATACGGATCGCGGCCGGCGCCGACCTCTTGGAAGCGGCCCACCAACATTTCGTTGGCCTGGGTGTCCACCAGGGACAGCGCCTGGGTCTCGACGCGGTCGAGCAAGAACTGGATGAACATCAACACCATCGACAAGGTCAGCGCCAGCGCCGTCGTATCGAAGGCGACGTACAACCCTGACAGCAACCCCTCCATCGCTTTCTGGATGTTGGTTGCCAACTCCTGCGGGTCCAGATCGCCCAGCGCATGCGTAATACCGACCACTGTTCCCAGGAAGCCCAACATGGGCGTGGCCCAGATGACGATGCGCACCAGGCCGTAGCTGTCCTGCTGCCGCGCCGCGTCCAGATCGGACATGTATTTCAGGTCCTCGTCCAGCCCTTCGGCCGACCCCTTCCGCTGGATCGCCTGCAACACCTCTCGCACGCGGCGTCCCAAGTACGACTGGCGGACGGAGGACGATTGCTGGTCCAGTTGCTGGATCAGAGAGCTGACGTCGTCGATTCTTTGCCCGGCGGCGGGCGGCTCTTCCAATCGGACCACGTTCAGTGCCCAGTACTGCAAGAGCACATCAACCGCTTTCAGTCCGAGCGCCGCCAACCCCACGAAGAACAGTCCCGTCTCGATGATCAGCACGGGGTGCGATGCGAAGTAGCGATGGACCGCCGGGAGGTTGAGCGGCCCGCGATAGACCAGCACATAGAAGACGCTGCACAGCGCGGCGCCCAGCAACAGCGGCCAGCCGAGATGGGCGAGAATGGCGAGAAACGCATTCCGGTTCTGGTGTTTCGACACAGACGGATCCCTTTTTCAGACGTATTCCTCTGCTAGCAGTCAACTTCCGATGGGACGCCGAGCCTAGCGATCGTCCTAACAATCGGTATCACCGTTACAGCTTGATGAATCTGTTTCGGCAAAACCGGCAGAATCGGCAGCGCAGCTGTAACCCGAAAAGTTGGCCAAAGTTACGCGGGCGCCGTAGCCGATAAAGTGGCTTGTCGCCCGTGATTGGCTTCCTTCGGGAACGGATGCGGCGGCGACCGGAATGTTGCTGCCCCCGCGGCACACCGCGTCGCAGCAAGGCCGAGTTCGAAATCCGGGATAACGATCGGTGGGTCGTAGCAGCCCGGTCTTCGAATTCGCGCCTTCGCAGTGACGTTCCCAGGGGGGAGCCGAAAGCCCGGCCCTGCTTCGAGCAGTCCGCCGGGCTTTTCTTTTGCGCACATCCGGCCATCATGCGGCATTTACCCCTGTCGTGACAACACCTTGCCCTGCTGGGCACCCTCCCGAAAGCCCGGCTTTTCCGAAAAACCGGCCCTCTTTGTTGCGGTTCGGTGGGAAGAACATCCTCTGGCGGCAACGAATTCAACCAGTGGCGAAACCGCACAAAAGGCACGCCGGACGGGATTTATTTGCTTGTCCGCCGTCAAATGGCAAGCGATACTAACGTAAGCGTTTAGACACGTCCCGAAAACCACACCAAGACTCCCGGTTTATCTGCAAAGACCGCGTTTTCCGGGGGGGGCGAGTGGGGGTTGAGTGGCCGGTGCGTAATTGATCTAACCGCGGGTTGCCGTAAAATTAGAAGAGTCCGTCTGTACCTCCTAGCTCCTGATGGTTGAAGAGTCGCTATGGCCGTCAAATACATTGAACTGAATCAAGCTGCCAAAATGCTCGGGGTCTCGGCCGATGAGTTGAACAACATGCGACTCAGCGGCGACATCTACGGAGTCCGCGACGGCTCGTCATGGAAATTCAAGGCCGACGAGATCGAGCGAGTCGCCGAAGAGCGGGGCATCTCGTTGGCCGGCGCACCAGACGCGGAAGCCGATCTCGATATGGAGTTGGGAACCGCCGACGAGGGAGGATCCTCGGATCTGGCGCTGGATCTGGAGGCGGAGGACATCGATGATTCGCCGACTGCGATCGGCAAAGGGGGTGAAGCTGCGGCGCGCAGTGCCGGCGAGGTCCCGTTGGCGGGAGTCGGCAAAGGCGCTGCCGCTGCCAGAAGTCCCGACAAACCGGCCGCGAAGCCTTCTTCCGCCAGCGATTTGGGGTTCGATCTGGAGTCCGAGTCCGACATCCGGCTGGTTGCAGATGAGTCGGGCAGCGGAGTCAATCTGGTGGCCGGCAGTTCGGACGACGTCCTGGGCGGCAGCGACATCGGATTGGAAGCGAGGGGCGCCGGCACGGGCGATTTGGCTATCGAAGGCAGCGACCTGGATATCAGTTCCGACGTTTCCTTGGAAGAGGCGCCCAAGCCCGCCGCAAAAGCGCCCGCCGCAAAAGCGCCCGACAGCGACGTGACGATCGGGGAATCCGAGGAGATCTCGTTGGACGAGGACGACGAACTGGTCCTGGATGCTGGCGGCAGCGACATCACGCGCGGCGCCGGCGACACCGGGATCAATTTGGCCAGCCCCAGCGACAGCGGTTTGAACCTGGAGGAGGAGCCCTTGGATTTGGCTGGCTCCTCCGTTTCCTCGCTGGAGTTGCCGGAAGACGAAGATCTGTTAGACCTGGAGGACTTGGAAGCCGAGTCCGAAGCCGCCGCGCCGGCTCAGGCGGATGAAGATTTCCAGCTCGCGCCTTCGGCGGCACTCCAGGAGGACGAAGAGGACAGTGGTTCCCAAGTCATCGCGCTGGAGGATTCGAGCGCCTTCGTAGCGGCATCCGAAGGGGTACTGGAAGGCGGCGAAGCCGTGATTGATGAGGCGGAACAGGCCGATGAACTGGCCGGCGCTTTGGAGGAAAAGGAGGCGGCGCCGGTGACGCTGCCCACCGTGGAATTGGCCGCCGCGCAGGATATTCCCTACTCGATTTGGAACGTCCTCAGCCTCCTGGCAATTACCGTCATCTTGGCGATCACGGGCATGCTGATGACCGATCTGGTGCGGAATATGTGGACCTGGGACCAGACGTTTTCCGCATCCACTCCGATCATGGATGTCATGGTCCGTATGTTTGGTTTGAAGCCGTGACGCACGCGGCAGACGCTGAACTGGCTTGATTCCAGAAGCCCGGCTTATTTGAAAAGCCGGGCTTTCTTTGTTTCGCTCGTGCATGAGGTGGATTCCGGGCCGGTTTTCCAGCCAGAGCTTCGCACTGGCGACCTGTAGCCATTCGGCCCGCTTGCGCCTATAATCTCGTGCCGTTTGTAGCTGAGGCACAAATCTTCCCAAGCTGCCGCTTGAGAGTCCTTGCGTGGTCTACCGGTTCAGAAGTCCGGCTTTTTGGGAGGAGCCGGCCTTCCTTTCGGCCGCGGACTCCCAAGCGGGTGCTTCATCGCGAGCGATGCTCGCGACCTGCCTGGCCGCATTTTCCATCGTGATCTACTCGATTTTGTAGGACAGCAAGTGCCGTTACCAGATTTAACGCAGGCCGATTCGGCGTCCAGCGACCGCTGGCGTTGTCTTTCCAAGTCGCCGATCGCCGCCGGAATCGTCCTGGCTTGGATATGTTCCGGATGCGACCAGACCGAGGCCATCCGGCACTATCGGGTGCCCAAGGACGTTGTGGCCGAGCGGGAGAAACCCGTCTCCGGCGGTCCTGAAACTCCCCCACCTGCCGCCTCCCCTCCAGCCTCGCCGGCTGTCAGCCAGCGCATGCTGGGCGCCATTGTTCTGCGGTCGGACACGGCTTGGTTCTTCAAGGCGGTTGGACCCGATGCCCAGATGGCCGGACACGTGGACGCGTTTCGATCGCTGCTGCGGTCCATCCGCTTCGTGGACGAAAAACCGCAGTGGACGCTGCCGGAAGGCTGGCGGCAGCAGGCCGGGGCGGGAATGCGGTTTGCCACGCTGGAGTTTGGTTCCGCAGAGGATCCGCTCGAATTGACCGTGATCCCGCTGGGCGTTCCGCCGGGCGAGCCGTCGGCCTACATTCTGTCCAACGTCAACCGCTGGCGTCGGCAATTGCAGTTGCCACCAATCGCCGCCGAGGAACTCGACAAGGAGACGGAAAAAATCAAGTTGGACGGCACGACCGCCACCGCAATGGTTCTTCGCGGGTCCGCAGGAGAATAGCCGCATGACAACCGACATCCTCTCGGACCACGATCAGGGTCGGCGATTCGCGCCGGGTGCATCTGTCGCTGGCAACGCGCTCGATCTGGCCGCCTTGGTGCTCAGGCCGTGGGCATCGCTCAAGCTGACCGTTGTGTTGTTGGTCCTGGCCATCTACCTGATCTTCGTCGGCACGCTGGCACAGGCTAAGATGGACATGTGGGAAGTCATCTCGCTGTACTTCCGCAGTTGGCTCTGCTGGATCGACGTGTCGGTGCTCTTCCCCCCATCGTGGTTCCCGAACGCACCGGAGTGGCTGATGCGGACGGTGTACACGGCGAGTTTCTCGGGGCTGGGGCTTGCTGCGGCTTTCGCTTGCTTTCTTTGGCGAAGCGGCTCCTGGGAGTGGCGAGTCACGCTCGGGGCAGCGGCGGTTCTGGCGCTGGCTCAGGCCGTGCTGGCGGCCGTCAAAGGCGGTTTTTGGTTTCCGGGCGGCGCCACGATCGGGACGTTGCTGGCCGTGAATCTGTTGGCAACGCAAGTAGTGCGGTTCATGATCCGGGCTCGCGGCTGGCGACTGGCGGCCGGTCTGGCGGTAATCGCGGCGGGCGCGCTCACGACGTGGGTGGTGATCTCCAGCGGGCACAATCCGGAAGGGTTCCAGGCGGTCCCTGTCTTCTCGTGGGCGGCGTTGTGGCTGTGGTGCAAGCTGGCGCTGACCGGACTGGCAATCGTGAACCTGGTCATGCTCGCCGTGATGTTCGTGCAGTCGCGGCAGCGGATCATCGAACTGGTGCTGATGAGTTTGTCGGGCGTTCTGTTGACCTTGCTGTCCGCGTGGCTTTGGTGGGCGGGCGAGGGGGCGTACCTGGGCGACGCGGGGATGCGGATCCTGTGGCAGTTGATTCAAGGCGGCTTGGCCGCCACCGTGGTGCTGGCGGGCTGCGTTCTTTTGTTCCAACGTCGCGGCGGCATGGCCCTGATCCACATCGGCCTGGCCTTGTTGATGCTCAGCGAAGTCTATGTCAGCTTCTTTGCGGTCGAAGAGCGATTGATCATCCCGGAAGGCGAGACCGTGAATTTCGCCCAGGACATTCGCGAGACCGAGTTGGCGATCATCGATCCGGATTTTTCTGCGACGGAGGAGGATGTGCTGGCCATTCCCCGCTCGCGACTGCTCCGGAGCCTGGAACGAGGCGAGCCCATCCGGGATTCGGCCCTGCCGTTCGTCGTCCAAGTGACCGCGTACCTGAAGAACTCGGATCTGCGGCGGGTCGAGCCCGGAGAAAAGAACCCCGCGACGGCGGGGACTGGGTTGCGCGCGATGGCCGAGGACGTACGGCCTGGCAGTGGGGCCGACAGCCGCGGCGAGGTGGACATGGCGTCGGCCTATGTCACGCTGGCCGGAAAAGGCGACGGCAAGCCGATTGGCACGTATCTGGTGTCCCAAAGGCTGAGATTGCCGGAGAGGGTTTCCGCCGGCGGCAAGGCGTACTACCTGGCGCTGCGGTTCAAGCACACCTACAAGCCGTACTCGATGCACCTGATCGATGTGCGCAGGGACGACTACATCGGCACGTCGACGGCCAAGAACTATTCGTCGGACGTGCGCCTGATCGCTCCCCAGCACAACATCGACCGGCAGGTGCGGATCTGGATGAACAACCCTTTGCGCTACGCCGGCGAGACGTTCTACCAGAGCGGGCACCAGGTGAATCCGGAGACGGGAGTCGAGGTGACCACCTTGCAGGTGGTGACGAACACGGGTTGGATGATTCCTTACGTGGCTAGCATGTTCGTGTGGTTCGGGATGCAGGCCCATTTCTCGGTCATGCTCTTGCGGTTCTTGACGCGGCGCGACGAAGAGTTGCACGCCCACCGCGGCGAGGACGTCGTCATCGCCACTCCGATCACGCCGGCGACGGCGACGGACGCGCGCCGCCGCAAGCACCGCCGCCAGCGCGACGGCGAATCGGAACCTCGTGCAGCAACCGGGCGGGGAGGAGTGATTTTCCCGGCGGCCGTGGTGTTGGTCTTCGCCGGTTGGCTGGCCGGCCAGGCGCGCCCGCCGCGTACGGCCGATGACGAGTTCGACTTTGCCGCCTTCGCCTCCCTGCCGGTGGTGGACCAGGGCCGTATCAAGCCCATCGACACGTTGGCCCGCACCGTCTTGGCGAAGATGTCCGACCGCGAGACTTTCCGCGATGCGGACGGCAAATCGCAGCCCGCTGTCCGTTGGTTCCTGGATGTCGTCACGAAGCCGTCCGTCGCCGAGGAGCACCGGGTGTTCCGCATCCAGAACCTGGACGTCCTGGAAACGCTTGGGCTCCAGCGGCGGCAGGGCTTCCGGTACGCATTAGGCGAGATCCGCGGCGAACCGGGCAGACTGGAGGAGTTCGACAAACAGCTGCGCGCGGCCGGGGAGGCAGGCGCGGCAGGCATGGACGTGTACCGGCGCAATCTGCTGGACTTGAACCACCGCTTCCGGGCTTACCTGCATTTGGCGAACGCCTTTCAGCCCTGGCAATTGCCGCCCTTCCCTTCAGAAAAAGAGTTGCAGAGCGACCGGCAAGCGGCCCTCAGCGGCTGGATCGCCCGTGTGAACTCCTTGGGCAACGAGGCGGAGCGGGAAATGGACGCCATGCAAGCGCCGCTGGCGGTCCCGCGGCTGTCCTCCGCCGATCAGGAGCAAAGACCGTGGCAGGCGTACGCCACGGCCTCGATCCGCGACTATCTGCAGAAGGACCAGGCTACCCAGGCGTGGAAGGCGATCTTCGACGCCTACCGCGACGGCCAGGCGAAGAGGTTCAATCAGGAGGTGGCCAAGTATCGCGATCTGTTGGCCGCCAGTCCGCCGGATGAATACGTGCCGCGCAAGTTGCGAATCGAGGCCTACATGAATTCTTTCGGCGCCTTGACGTTTTGCGTCGCCCTGTATTGGACTGCGTTCGTGCTGGCCGCCGGCGCTTGGTTGGGTTGGAGTCGGTCGCTGAATCGGGCCGCCTTCTGGTTGGTGTTCCTGGCGTTTTGCGTCCATTCTGCCGCCCTCCTGGGCCGGATGTACATTTCGGGCCGGCCGCCGGTGACGAACCTGTACTCGTCGGCCGTGTTCATCAGCTGGTGCTTTGCGCTGGCGGGCCTGGTCTTGGAGGCCATTTTCCGCTTGGGTGTGTGCAACGTCGTGGCGAGCATCGGCGGGGCCCTGACGCTGATGATCGCCCAGGCGCTGGGGAGAGGCTCGGATACGTATACCGTGATGCAAGCCGTGTTGGACACGCAGTTCTGGCTGGCCACCCACGTGGTGATTATCGCGATGGGTTACGCCGCCACTTTTTTGGCCGGCCTGTTGGGCATCATCTACATCGCAAAGGGCCTGTTGACTCGGTCCCTGTCCTCGCCGGAGGAGCGCAGGCTGATGAGCCGGCTGATTTACGGCGTGGTCTGCTTCGCGGCCCTGTTCAGCTTCGTCGGCACCGTGCTGGGCGGGTTGTGGGCGGACGACTCGTGGGGCCGGTTCTGGGGTTGGGATCCCAAGGAGAACGGGGCCCTGATCATCGTGCTCTGGAACGCGCTGATCCTGCACGCCCTGTGGGACAATTTGATCCGCGATCGCGGCTTGGCGGTTCTGGCCGTCGCCGGCAACATCATGACCGCCTGGTCCTGGTTCGGCGTCAACGAATTAGGCGTAGGCCTGCACGCGTACGGCAGCTCCACCGGCCCGGTGCTGCTGATCCTGAGTGTCGCCGTCGCCATCCACCTGGCCATCATCGCCGCGGGCTGCCTGCCCCTGTCATGGTGGTTGAGTTTCCGGAGTTCGCAACCGGGTGCAGGCTAGGGGACCGCCGATTCCAGGCGATTGCCGCTGCGGGACTGGCGACTGAGCAAGCGAACCAGGTCCCCGACCGTCTGCGCGTCCAGTAACTCGTTTCCCGGAATGCGGACCCCGACTGCCTGCTCGGCCAAGACCGTCATTTCGGCCATGCTCATCGAGTCGATGCCGAGGTCGCGGAGCAAGTCGTCATCCATGCGAATAGACCGCGGCGGCCTGCCGAGTTTGTCGGCCAGCACTGCCACAACCATTTCTGCAATCGTGGATTCACTCTGAGACAGGGCTTCGGTTTGGATCACGAGCGTTACTCCGAGTACGGGCGATATCGAATCGTTTCTCACGCGGATGCTGAAGGCAACCCGAATTCTAGCACCGGTCTGCTCATTTTCTGCCCGCTGTTCGTGCCGTCCGCTTATCCTGCATATCTTGCCAGCCGCCGCGAAAGACGGTTTTTGCGTTGACCGAACCTCTTAATTTCCCTATAGTTGTGCTTGCGAAACGTTTGGTAAAGTCGGTTCGACCCGCACGTTTCGCAAGCCCTAGTAACGTGATGCGTGAGAAACGCTCGTTAGCGATCAAACGGTTCTAACTGAAAGACGCGGGGGGGGCTGATGAGTATTGGAGAAGGTGCCGCAATCGACTTTGCCACGGCGCGTAGCCACGATTATCCCAGCATTCGCCAGTTTACGATTTTTCTGGAGAACCGAGTGGGGCAGTTGCTCGAGGTGGTGCGCCGCTTCGAGGGCAGTCACGTTACCATCGTGGGGCTGTCCATCAACGATGCCACGGAGTGCGCTTTCGTACGGATCGTCTTGAGCCGGCCCGAACAAGGGCGCGAAATCCTCGAGCGGGCCGGCCTGACCATCATCGAAAGCGATCTGCTGTGCGTGGAATTGCCCGAAGGGCCGCAGCCGCTGGTCCAAATCTGTTCCGCCCTGCTCCAGGCGGAAATCAACATCATCCAAGCCTACCCCTTGATTATCCATCCCCGGGACAACCCCGTGATGGCCTTGATGGTGGACAATCTGGAGGCGGCCGCCGAGACGCTCGAGAGCAAAGGCTTTACGATGATCCACGAAGACGATCTTGCGGACTGTTGTTGACTCCCGTGAATCACACGATACCTGTTTTGTCGTAAACTCGATCCGCGTATGCCCATTCCGGTAGTTTGCCCAGGCTGTAAGAAGCGTTTCAGTGTCAGCGACAAGTTCGCCGGCAAGAAGGGTCCCTGTCCACACTGCAAGACGGTGATCCACGTCCCGGAGAAGGGCGAAGAGGTCGTCATTCACGCGCCGGAAGAGTTCGGGCCGAAAGACGCCCGAGGCCGCGCCGTTCTGAAGCCGATCGCCCGCAAGGAAACCAAGGTCACGCCCCTGCTGACCGCTGTCATCCTGGTCGCGATCGTCATCGTGCTCGCCGTGGCGTGGATGTTTCGCTCGCCCGAGGGGGACGTGCCGATCTGGCTGTTGGCCCTGGGCGCGATCGCTTTGGCGCCGCCCTTGGCTTGGGCCGGGTACACGTTTCTGCGGGACGACGAATTGGAGCCGTACTCGGGCACAGAGCTTTCGTTGCGAGTCGTGGCTTGTTCCGCGGTCTACGCGCTGCTGTGGGGCTTGGTTGCGCTGATCACCGGTTACGTCTTGGGCGGCGATCGCCTGGAGGTCATCCACATGGTGTTCATCGCGCCCGTGATGGTCGGCATCGGAACCTTCGGGGCCTTCCTGAGCCTGGACCTGGAACCCAGCACCGCTGCTGTCCATTGTTCCCTGTACCTGCTGGTCACCGTCACGCTGCGCCTGATCCTCGGGCTGCCGGCATTTTGAGGAGCGAATCAGGCGGCCTGAAGAACGACCGTACTCGACGCACTGCCAGCTGCTGCGAAAAGCGGCGACAACGTGCCGCACGCCAGGACGGGCAGATCCTGCATCGATGGTTCCTCTTGTGCAAGGAGACCAGGGACGCACCAACCCAATCCGTTCGCCGAGCGGGCGATCGAGGTGCTGGCCGCGAAGACCGGCGCGTTTCAGGTCGTGATCAGCGATGACCCGCGGCTACTGTTGCCCGACCGCCTGCCGCAATTCGACGCCTTGGTGATGAACAATATCCACGAGCGTGATCCGTTCCTGCCGGAGGATTTCGCGAAGCTGGGCGATAGTCCGCTGTCTCACCTCGGCGAACGGTGGGCGTTAGCCCACCGGTTCTTCTGCTGCTAGCAGGCTGTGCCACGCCGAAAAACCGGTGGGCTAACGCCCACCGTTCGCCAAGAGGCGAAGCGATCGAATCCAACTGGAGGGGGATTTCTGCCTCTGCATGCCTCCCAGGCCGCCCAGATTCTCGTTCTGGCCTCTTCTCCAGCTCCCTCACGTCGGTCGCACGGTTTTTTTGAAAAAATTCAAGTGGGAAGCCAAGTTCCGTATGTCGGCGACGAACTATTGCCAGTGGGTCATGCCCAGGACGGCGACAAGTTGAAGGGACGGCTCAACGGCAATTTTCACCCGTACACACCATACTTGGGAGGCAGGAACATGTTGAAGAAAGGTTTGATCGCTGGTGGTGCCCTGGCGCTGCTGCTGGGGCTGTTGTTTGGTCGCGACGCGTTCAGCTACGTCAAGACCAGCTTTGGTCGGGTTAAGGACTCCGTGAGGCATTCCGTCCCGGTTCAGTTCGAGTTGGAACGGGCGCGGAAGATGATCCAGGACCTGGATCCGGAGATCAGTCGACACAAGCGGCAGATCGCCCGCGAGGAACTCGATCTGCAAAAACTTGTCGCCCAAGTGACGGACGAGCAGGCAAAATTGGCCAAGAGCTGGAGCCAGATCCAGACTCTCAAGAGCGATCTGTCGCGGGGGGACAGCAACTACGTGTACGCCGGTCAGACGTACACGGTCAAGCAGGTGGAAACCGACCTGACCAATCGCTTTGATCGGTACCAGACGAAGGATGCCACCGTACAGAAGCTGGGCAAGATCCTCGACGCTCGCCAACGCGGGCTGAGCGCCGCTCAGGAAAAGCTCAAGGCCATGATCGCGGCCAAGCGGCAACTGGAAGTCGAGGTCGAGAACCTGGAGGCTCGGCTGAAGATGGTCGAAGTGGCGAAGGCGGCCAACGAGTTTGTCATCGACGACAGCCAGTTGTCCCGCACGCGCCAGCTGCTGAGCGATATCGAATCGCGGATCGAGGTCGACGCTCAGATGGTCAACGCGGACGATCTGGTGCTGGATGAGATCCCGCTGGAGACACCGGCCGAGAACGCGAAGATCTTGGAGCGGATCGCCGAGTACGAAAAGGCCCAAGGGCAGCAGGGCGAGGATTCCAAATTCGTCGGCGTCGAGAAGTGACGGTGGAAAGCGTAGACATCTCGCTCCGCGAGATGGTTTTCCTGTCGCGGAGCGGGATGGCTGCTTTGATTGCTCTTCCTCTCGCGGAGCGAGAGGGCTACGGTGACTGCTTTTCCTCTCGCGGAACGAGAGGGCTGCTCTGACTGCTTTTCCTCTCGCGGAGCGAGAGGGCTACGGTGATGGGGTGCAGGGCCATGTTTCGCAGCTGGCGGATGCAATTGCGCGAGGCGGAGGACGCCGTCCGAGGCGGCCGGCTGGACGAAGCCGAACAGCTGATCTGCGGCGGCGACCTGCGGCAGTACCGGCCGGGCAAGCAGTTGGCGGCCGAAGTCGCGGGGAAAATCGCCGAGCGGGGCCGGCGGCGAATTCTCAGTGGAGAGTTGTCCGATGGTTGGCGGGACGTGGAGACGTCCTGCTCGTTGGCCGGCCGGACCGAGGGATTGCTGGCGCTGCGTCAGGAGATGATCGATCACGTGCTGTACATGGCCGAAGCAGATATCGCTGCGGGTGAGTCCGCCAAAGCGGTCTCGCGGCTGGACTCGATCGGGCGGCGGGCCGCGGCTCCCGAAGCGGTTCGCAGGTTGCTGGAAACGGCGCGCCGATTGGCGGCCGCGGAACGGGGCGGTCGCGACGGACGATCTTCGCTGCGGCGCGGCCCGCAACCCGGCCGGATGGCGCCGGACGCGATGACGCCGTCCAGGGAAGCGGGAGCGGAGGGTGCCGGCCCCGCGGCCTGCCGGTTCATGCTCTGGGTGGACGGGGTCGGCGGTTATTTGGTGTGTTTGCAAGACTCCGTCGGTTTGGGTTTGGCGACGCCGGGCAACGCGATCGAGATCCCGATCATGGGCGACCTGTGCCGGCAGCACGCTCGGTTGCGCCGCGAGGACGGCTACTTGATCGAACCCCTGCAGAACGTCCGCGTGAACGGCCGGCGGATTCGCGAGCCCGCCAATCTGACGGATGGGGACGAAATCGAGTTGGGTGAGGGCGTGCGGCTGCGTTTTCGGCAGCCGCACGCGCTCAGTGCCACCGCCCGGCTGGAATTCCTGTCGCGGCACCGCACGGAGCCTTCGGCCGCCGGGATTCTGCTGATGGCGGAATCGTGTGTCCTGGGGCCGAAATGGCAGGACCACGTGGTGTGCCGCGAGTGGTCGCAGGATGTCGTCCTGTTCCGCCGCGACGAGCGGCTGTTTTGCCGCGCCCTGGAACCGCTGGATGTGGACGGTCGCCGCTGCGAGGGCCAAGCGCCCGTAGCGCCGGGCGCGCACGTGGAAGGAAGCGATTTTTCCTTTTGCCTGCGGCAGGTCGCGTGACGGAGGAAGCTGGAAAATGTTGCCATTGACCGCTACGCTAGAAGCAGAAGAACTGATGGGCGGCCAGGCGGCCGCTCCCCGGCAGCCTCAACCCAAAGCAGGCGGAAAGATGAGATTCGCCTACAAAACGGGCGCCCGCCCCCTCGATGGCTACGAAATCCAGTGCGGCGTCGGCATTGGCGGCTTCGGCGACGTCTATTTCGCCAAGACGGACGCCGGCAAAGAGGTCGCGCTAAAGCGGATTCAACGCAACCTGGAGATCGAGGTCCGGGGCGTCAAGCAGTGCCTGAACCTGAAGCACCCCAACCTGATCGCGTTGTACGATATGAAGTCGGACGACGAAGGCCAGACGTGGGTCGTGATGGAATATGTCGGCGGCGAGAGCCTGAAAGCCGTCATCGACCGGAATCCCAACGGTCTGCCCGCCGACGAGGCCGAGCGCTGGTTCCGCGGCATCGCCGCCGGCGTCGATTGCCTGCACGATCACGGCATCGTCCACCGCGATCTCAAGCCGGCCAATATCTTCGACGACCAGGGGTTCATCAAGGTCGGCGACTACGGCCTGTCGAAGTTCATCTCCACCAGTCGCCGCAGCGGCCAGACGGAAAGCGTGGGCACCGTCCACTACATGGCGCCGGAAATCGGCCGCGGCGTGTACGGCAAGGAGGTCGACACCTATGCCCTGGGCATCATGCTGTACGAAATGCTCACGGGGCGAGTGCCGTTCGACGGGGAGAGCAGTCAGGAAATCATCATGAAACACCTGACGGACAACCCCGACCTGTCGCCCGTGCCGCAGCCGTATCGGGACGTGATTCAACGGGCCCTGCGCAAGGACCCGCTGAAACGGTTTCGCAGCGTGCAGGAAATGCTGGACGCGCTGCAGATCGTCTGGCAACCGCCGCCGGCCGGCATCAACGCCAAGCCGGCGGCCGCAGCCGAGAAAGCCGAGCCGGAGATCGTCTTCGGACCCGTCAGGCACCACGAAGTCGTCCAGGCGGAAATCGTGTTGCCGGGCCACGGCTCGCCGCGCCCGCAGGCGACCCCGTTTGCCGTCCGTCCGACGCCCCACCCGACGCACCGACCCGCCGGCCTTCCGGCCGCTACAGCCGGCATGACGGGCTCGACCAAGGCGCTGATCATCATCGCGATCATCCTCGTGCTGCACTTCAACCCGATGTTGGTCCCTCTGGCGGCCGTGTTGGGCATGGGTTTCCTGGTCTATCTGGGCATTCGCAAGTTGACCGGCCGCTCTCCGCGGAGTCACACGTTGGCGGAGCTGGAACAACCCCACAGACCGCGGCCGGACAGCGGGGCCGTGCTGGCGGCCGCGCGGGCCAAGCTGCGGAACAAACCCTTCAGCGAGCACGTTTCCGAATTGAGCGGTTCGATGCTGCTGGCCGCGTTCATCTCGGCCGTGCTGTGTTTGGCGTTTCTGTTGTTCGAGGGCACCGCGTTGGACGGGTCAAATGTGGGCTGGGCCAAGTTTGCCTGGTTGGCGTCGGCCAGCACGATCGGGTCGTGGATCTTGCTCGCGCTGGCCAAGTTCTGGGAAGCTGATGCGGGCGATCACTTCCGTCGCCGGGTCGTGATGTTGGCGGCGGGACTGGCCCTGGGGACCATCGCTTGGGGCGCCAGCAGCCTGTTGTTGCTGGATCTTCCCGATCAGCGGGGCTGGACGGCGCACGCGATCTCCAGCGGTTCGTGGCTGTCGGGTGTGTACGGCAAAGACTACGCGCCGTTGGCCGCCTGTCAGGTCTATTTCGCCGGGCTGTTCGCCGTACTACGTTGGTGGCGGCCCATGGATCCGCTGCGGAGAGTGCGGTTGAGTATCGGTTCCACGGCCGTGTGCCTGCTGTGGGCTTGGGCAATGCACGTGCTGTGCGAGTTCCCGCAGCCCTGGGGATTCGTTGTGGCCGCGACGATTTCCGCAGCCGTTCAGTTGGCCGCGCCGTGGGTTACGCCTGCGGAGCGAGCGGCGCTGGTGCAACAACCGCGGGAGGTTTGACTGCCATGAACCTGGTGCTTGGAATTCTGTTGCTGGTGTTCGTGCTGGCGGTTGTGTCGCGGGCCTTTGCGCCGGCAGCGCGGCTGGGCCTGGCGGTGCTCACCGTGCTGCTCGTTCTGTTGGCGGGCGTAGCCGTTTGGCGTGCGGCGGCCATGCCCGCTCCCGTGCCCGTTGCGTTCTCGGCGGAGGAATCCCCGGCGGTCATTCCGGTTCACGCCAAGAAACCGGCCAAGGCATCCCCGGAGCCGGCCGCAAAAGACAACCCGGCGGCGGAGGAAGCGGATGAGTCGGCGATTCCGTTGGAAGCCGATCCCGGCAAGACGCCGCTGCCCGCGCGTCCCACATGGGTCGACAGCCAGCCGGAGCGGGTGGGGGATGTCTACCGAGTGCCGGTCTCGTCCGGCCCCCAGGAGAAGCTCGGCGAATGCGGGCCCGCCCTGGAGCAAGAGTTGAAAAAGGCGGTGGCGGCGTTCATCGACGAGTACTTCGGGCGGTCTGCGGCGGGCAAGTTGCGCCCGTCTGACGTGATCGCGTACGATCTGGGTTACATCCAAAAGCAACTGGTGAAGCCGGGGCATACCTTTGAGGAGAAGCTGCAGTTGTCGTTTGGGCCGATGTACCAGACACAGGTGCTGCTGGAGTTTGGGCCCGCATTCTGCAAAGAGTTGGACGGCCGCCGCGGCGAGCTGGAACGACATGTCCGGGAGACGGCGATGGCTCACCGCCTGCGCGGCCTGGCCCTGGGATTTGGGGCCGTGTTGTGCCTGCTGAGCGTCGTTTTCGCCTATTTCCGGCTCGACACGGCCACCCGCGGCTACTACACGGGACGCTTGCAGTTCTTGGCGGCAACGGCCATACTAAGTGTGATCGTCGCCGGCGCCGTGCTGGCGAGTCGCCTCATGTAGACCGGCCGGGGGTGCTTCGGATTCGTTTAACCGCGACCCAACGGGGAGCACGTCGGCAGCGGGTGATGTCCGTGATTTGCGTTCCCCGTTGGGTCGCGGTTCAGCGATGAGGCATTCCGGGCCGCGCGCAGCGCATGCGTGTCTCGATATGCCCCCGCCGTCCCGAGCCGAAAAGTCGCTGATCGGCCGGATTCGCCGCGGCGAATCCGACGCCTGGGGCGATCTTATCGCGCGTTATGAAGGCCGGCTGCTGGCCTTTGTCGAAGGCCGAGTCGGCCGCCGCGCTACGGCTGAAGACATCGTCCAGGAAACGTTCCTCGGGTTCCTCACCAGCCTGCCCAACTACGACGGCAAGCGTTCGCTGGAGAGCTACTTGTTCTCCATCTGCGCCTACAAGCTGACCGATCACCTGCGCCGCGAAGGCCGCCGTCCCGCCATTCCCTTCTCTGTCCGCGACGATTCGAAGACGCCCTGGGAGCCCGCTTCGCCGCTTCGCGCGCCCAGCAGCTACGCGCGCAGCGCCGAAAGGAGCGACTTGGAGGAAAAGTCGCTGGTCGAGGCGATCGAGCATCAGGTGGCTCGCTTCCGCGACCGCGGGGATTGGACCAAGCTGCAGTGCATCGAACTGCTGTTCGTGGGCGGCTGGGCCAACAAAGACGTCGCCGCCGAGTTGGGCATCAGCGAACAGCAGGTGGCCAATTTCAAATTCGATTTCCTCGCCAGTCTGCGGAAGTTGATCCGCAAACAAGGCCTGTCGCCGGACGTGTTTCCGGAACTGTACGAGGAGTGAGGTATCGCAGCGAGGTGGCTTGTTCAGCACAGAATGCGAAGATCCCGCACCAGCCCGTCGGCCAGTCCGTCCCAAGGTTCCTCACGCCAGGCTTCGAAAACCGCATCCGCCGTGCGGATTCGCCGGGGGGACGCAGGCTGCGCAGGCCGGGCTTGCACGACGGACGCGAACGTGTCGCCGGGCCCTGGTGCGAAATCGGCCGCGGGCAGCAACGCCGGACGCGCGGTGTCGGCGGGGCGCCAGAAATCGCGGCTCTCGTCGATGCCGTAACCGATGACGGCCTCCGAAGGGAAATCCTGCGCCGTGCTCGGATCCACCGGGGACGTGGAAACCATCGGCACGTTGGCGGCCACCGGTTGCGGCGGTTCGTCCGTGCTGACGCGGAACGCGGCGTCCGGAGCCGCCGCGTCACGCGGGGCGTCTTCGCCCTCGCCGCCGCTGGCATGGGGCACGACGTAGGTGTTGATGTAGTTGATCACAATCAAAACATCGATCGCGGTACACAGACCGTCGTTGTTGACGTCATAGTAGGGAGAAGACGCGGTGAGTGAACGCGGCAAGGCGGGCGCCCCGGAATCCTCGTTGAGGTAGTTGACGATGATCAACACGTCCGTCGCGTTGATCATCCCGTTGCCGTCCACGTCCGAAGGGGTCTTCGTATTGTGCCAGCCGACGTCATCGTCGATCGTGGTTGCCGAAATCACCTGGCTGCCTACGCCGGCGAAATGGACGTCCGAGTGGATATCGTCCACGCCGACCGTCACCGCGGTGACCTGGTTGCCGTCTCGAACGGAATCGTCGACGCCGTGGACCGTCACGGTCTGCGGAGCATCCCAACCGCTTGGCGTGAACTTCAACGCCATCGGGCCGGCCGTGGCCTCGCTGGTGTCGCCGCTGGTCACGGTCAAGATCACGTCGGTCTCCGGCTGGGCCGTCAGCACCACGGTGACCGTGTCGGTCGTCCCGCTCTCCGAGACGGTTACCGTCGTCTTGCTGAGCGTAAAACCCGCTACATCGTCATCCGTCGTGGTCACCATCACCGCCTGGTCGGGGAGCGCGTCGAAGTCGTCCGCGGAGGCCGCGTCATCGACGCTCACCGTCACCAGCGTTTTTTGATCGCCATCGATGATGAAGTCGTCGACGCCGGTGATGGTCACCGTCTGTGACACATTCCAATTAGCCGGCGTGAACGTCAACGTTGCGGGGGCGACGGCCACTTCGCTCGTGTCGCCGCTGGTGACCGTCAACACCACGTCCGAATTTGGGACGCCCGTGAGCACGACCGTAAACATGTCGGTCGAGCCGCTCTCCGACACCCCCGCCCTGTCCCGGCTGAGCGCGAATCCGGCGCCGCCGGAAGCAAGCAACAGTTCCGGTGCGACCTCGAGCGTGTCCGTCATCTCCTCTTCGTCGACGACCATCGACTCTGACGACTCGCCCAGGATGATGCCCGCCATCAGCCGGCGGTCCTCGAGTCGCTCAAGGCCCAGGCACAGCCGTCGCCAGACCCTCGAGCACCGGCGGAGCGGACGACTAGCGGATTGAATATGGAGACCTCGCCACCGCGAACTCATTGCGATCCCTTTGCGGAGGTACCAAACGGCAGCCGCAAATCAGCCGTTTGGAACAGTGAAAAACTACCTTTATATCCAATATACTGGGGCCACATGAAGTCACAACCCTTGTCTGACGAATTTGACGGTTCTCCGGTTCTTTTTGTTTTGTGAAATCCCGAAAAAAGTCGGACTTGCGTGACCTCGCCCCGATTGCCATTCGAGTTCCGCCGGAAGAATTATTGGGTCTGGTGCCTTGGGGGACAAGCCTGCTCGAACACGCGACATGGTCGAGTCTTGTGCCGCGTCCAGGCTTGAGACTGGCGTTGGTAGTGCGGACTTTAGCCGGTTTCGAATGCATGAATGCGGCACTACAAGCCCCGCTTTTCGATTTGAGGCGGCACTTGCCGGTTGCGAACCGGACTGCTGTCTGTTATCTTCCGAGCCTTCAGGCAGGGTAATCATCAGGGTTCTTGAACCATAGGGAGGAACTGGCCATGCGTCGTCTCCGGGGTCTTCTTTTGGCGGCGTGCTGGGTAGCGATCTGTTCCGGTTGCGGGTCAGCCAGGATCAAGGAACTGACGGCGGAGGTGGAGAGCCTCAAGGCGCGACTGTCGCAAGCCGAGGCGCAATCAGCCCAGTTGCAGGCGGAGAAGGCCAATCTGGAATCGGCTCTGGCCAGCGCCCAACAAGAACAGCAGCTCGTCGCTGGGATCAAGAAAGGTTATGAAGAAGCCCGCCAGAAATTCGCGGCCCAAATGAAAGCCCTGACCCCGCTGTTGGGAGACGTCGCATCTCCCTTGCCGCCGTTCGAGGGCTTGGCCGACAGCAGCTGGGTCGGCAGACTCGCGCCGGGAGCGAAACTGGCGCCGGACGTCAAGGAACTGGAAAGTGCGCTGAAGGGGCTCCTCGGCGATCAAGGCTTGAAACCGGCGCCATGATCATTGGCGGCCGCGTTGGCCTGTCGCCGCTCTGTCACCAGCAGGGCTGCACCTTGATCCGCAGCACCAGGTCCTGCGTCGATGCCGGCTGGCGAGCGTCTTGTCCGGCCAGGCGAATGACGGTGCCGGTTTGCAGGTTGCCGGGCAGGCAGATCTGGAGACGCCGTCGCTGACGTAACCAACCGAGCCCCTGACAGACGGCGCACCAGGAACCCGCAACCTGGCCGCGGCCGCTGCAGACCGTACAGGCTTCGTCAAGCACGAGACGGATTTCGCACCACCCGCCGTGCCGGGCTCACCTGGTCAAGCCGATCGATCTGGAAGAATTGAAGTGCGTCCTCGGTGCGCCTTTACAGGAACGCCGCGACGGCTTACGATCAGCGTCCAGCCATGATGCGGATGCACCCTAAGCAGCGTTCAGGAATAATGGTCGCCTCGTCCGAGTCGCCATCACACTCCGTGTGATGATCGGCAGGAAAACACTGGACCGTTATTTCTCGAACGCCGCCAAGCGGTTCCTGACCGGCCGCAGGCTTGATCCCACGCGGCCATTTCCGGGGCCTCCATGAGCGACAAGAGTCCAGCGGCAACGGTGTTGGTACCAGCGGAGGACGACTGCCCGTTGTCCGCCGCGTTACAGACCCGCAACATCGCCTGCTTTGCCGCCGTGTGGTGCCTGATCTACTTGACCGCGCCCGTTTCCTACGTCGGGGTCACGCACGCCAACTTGCTGCACGACTTGGGTAACAGCGACACGGTGGCCAATTTGCCGCATGCGGTGTACCAGTGGATGACGGCACTGCCGGTCCTGGTCGCGTGGTTTTTGCCGCAAGCTCGGTGGCTCAAGCCGCTGCTGGTCGGCTCGTTTGCGGCCAAGGCGGCCTTGACGGCCCTGGTGGCCGCGGCGATCTGGCTGCGCTGGCCCGCCGCGGTGGTGACGGGCTGCGTGCTCCTGTTCGCCGGAGTGTTTGGCGCCGCCAACGGCGTAATGCTCATGGCCCTTTGGGAAGTCGTCCGGCGCGGCGTGTCCACCGCGCGGCGGGGGGTGACGCTGGGCTTCAGTTTCGGCATCGGGCCGATCGCGGCCTGCGCCGGTTCCCTGCTGCAGCAGATGCTGATGGGAAAGGAGCCTCTGACCGGATACACCTTCGGGATGTGGTTCCCCGACAGCTATCTGGCCTTGTTTGCCGGTACCCTCCCCGTCATGGTTTTGTGCGTTTTCCTGGGTGCCGCTTTTCAAATCCCGTTACCCGTGGACGAGCCGGTTGCCTCATCCAGGACAGCCGAGATTCTGGACGGGCTGCGGCAGTTTGCGACGTCCAGGCCCGTGGTGCTGGCGGCCGTGGGGTATTTGCTGGTCTACTCCGGCGGCAACGCCATCTTCGACAACGTGTCGCTGCACGCCAAGGACGTGCTGGGCCAAGCGACGCCCGACACCGTCGGGTTGCAGAACTTTCTGCGGTTTGGCTTCAAGGCGGTCGCCGGCATGCTGCTCGGCTGGCTGCTGGCCAAGACGAATCCCAAGGCCGCCCTGCTGGCGACGACCGCCATTCTGCTGGCGGGCATGGCCTGGGCGCTGAACGTCTCGGGGTGGTGGTACCTTCTGACCGCCGGATTGCTGGGCGCCGGCGAGTTGTTCGGAGTTTACTTCCCCAACTACGTCACGACGGCCTCGGCCAAGTCGCAGGTGCGGGCGAACATCGCTTACTTGAATCTGCTGGGATCGCTGGTCGGGTTTGCCTCCGTGATCTTCGGGCAGATTTCCGACCAATTCGGCCGGATTGCCAGCTTTCACACGGCCACGGGCGTGCTGATCCTCGCCATGCTGCTGATCGCGTTCGCCCTGCCGGCGCGGCCGGCCCCGCGTGAGGAATCATCAGCCGCCGCGGCTTGAATCTGTAATCGGAGAAATCCAATGGGCGGTCCGCGACATCGGTTCCGACCGGGTGCTGTTTGCCACGGACACGCCCCTGCACGTGGCCGGCATGCAGCGACTCCGAATCGATCAGGCAGAGCTGACGGGCGCCGAGAAACAGCAGGTCCTTGACGAAAACGCCGAGCGGGTGTTCGGGCCGAGGATCGGTTCGGGTGGCTGACTTCAACTTTGCGTAGATTCTAGGCGATCCGCAGAGAAAAACAGCCCCGAGACGGCGCGGTGGCAGCCTCGCCAAGAAAACGCGAAAGGCCGATCCCAGCCGCTTGGACCAGGGTCGGCCTTCCGACGCGAAAGGAAAATCGAGGTGAGGGCTTAACGCATGTAGCTGAAGGAGAACGTCGGACCGGTGAGGCCGATGTCCTGGTGAATCAGGCCGGCGACTGGGGCCCACTCCCAGGCTTGGGCTTCCCACAACGCGGCAACCGTCACCTTGCCACCCCGCTGCAGGCAACGCGACCACTCGATGCCCAAGCTCAGTTCGTTGATCTGCATCATGTGATCGTCGGCGTACACGCTCACTGGAATGTCTGCCAGATCCCCAGTCAGCCCGAAATCGGTCTGGCCATACATCCACGACGAGCGGGCGCTGCCCACCAGGGCCAAGCCGCGGGAACCGAACGGCCGGCGGACGTCGATGGCGACGGTCGGGCCGACCCCTTCGAAGTCCATGCCGATGCCGGCAGCCACGGGGTCGGTCGTATCGGTCAGGCCAAACGCGCCCACGCCGGTTTCCATCTTGGCATAACGGACACCGCCGGCCAATTGGAACTGCAGGTGGCCCAGGCAGCCGCGCTGGGTGGCTTCGAGATCAAGCGTCTGGGCTTCCAGCCATGCCTGCGTCCCCTGGAACTCAAGATCGCCCAACACCAGAGGAGGATGGTTGGCTGGCAGAGCTTGGGTGGCGTCCGCGTCGAACGTAAAATACCGGGCTCGCACGCCGAGTCCGTCGGCGTTGTCCCATCCCAGCCAGACGCGCGGAGCGACTTCGTAATCGAAACTGGGGGTGATGTCCACTTCCGGATGACCGAAACCGCCGCCACCGAGCGTACCCATGTGGGGCTTGAGCACGGTGATATCCACGCCCACGTACCAATTGCTGGTGGGGCATTCGCAACAGACGGGATCTTCCCCGCCAGAACCCATGTTTTCGGCACGCACGTTTCCCGCGACCAACAGGGGCGTAAGTAAGGCCGCCAAAAGAAATCCCTTCCTCATCACTGGATATTCTCCTTTCCGTGGAGTTTTGAATTGTGCAACCGGTCCGTCAGGCTCGATGTGCTGGGACGCTGCATATTTCTCTCTCGACTGACTTCGGCCTGAATTTGCAGAGTTTTCGACGTTGGCGATACGACCGTCGAATGAGGGTCACATTCCGTAATCGCCACAAATTAGCAGCGCATCAGGGGACCGGCGCATGACGCAAGTGGCACGACTCCGCTGGCCTCCGGCCGCCCCAGGATGCGGGTCGCTGCCGAGGCGGTTTTGCCGAGGCACGCGGTTGGAAGTTGCTACCACCAGATTTTCCCGTTTCCGGTGGCGACAGCCCTGACTAGACTTATAGAGACAGAACGCTGCGTCGAGCCAATTTCGTACAGTGAGAATCTGCCATGAGATTCCGTTCTTGTATCCTGCATTTTGGGCTGTTCGCGTTGCTCCTCGGCGGAACGGCCGCCACGGCGGCGGACGCGCCGGCCAACGCTGCTCCCGGACCCGCCGTTGCCAGGCCGCCAGCTGTCCCGACGTCAGAAGCGCCAGGGGACCGAGAGCGGCGTCCTGCCGAGATCCTCCCTGCTCCGCTCAGCGGCGTCGCCTCCAATGTGCTCGACCTCGAGGAAACGGGGCATTTGGCGGTGACCAGCGTCGAGTTTGGCTGGTCCGAGGATTTTGGCGACGAGTCCCTGATCTGGACCGTCAAGGTGCTCAAGCCGATCACTTGCCGGCACGCCATGTTGCTGCTTCACCGTTACACCGACGTACGCTTCTACCACGTCCAGGAGAAAAGCGAAAAAGAACTATTCTCCGGCAAGTTGTACTTCTCTCCGCGCATCGCCGAGCGCGCCGTCCACGGGGACATCTTGCAGCGGGACACGGAGTTCCAAGTCTGGCTGCCCCTGACTTTGCCGCAGGCCCTCTTGCTGGCGCGACAGCAGGCAGACCACATCGTCTTCCACGAACCGCAGACGCGGCGAGTGCGTCCGCTCGGCGCCAGCTCGACGCAATGGAACATCGCGATCTCCAAAATCCCGCGTTGGTTCACGGTACAGCAAAAGAAAGATCGGCTATCTCAGTAGCAGGCATACTCCGAGGCAGTGACGATTTGGAGCCTGGCGCTCTGAGCCGTGTTGAGTTGGTCGAAACCGTGCGAAGATCTGCACGGCTCGGAGAGCCATGCTACGGGGGAATCGCAAAACGGCAAACCGGTTCTATCCTTTCTCCGGCCCCGAGCTGGCCCAGATGCGCTGCGGAAAGTCCGCGATCCGTGGCCCGCGAACCATCCGCGTGAACTCTCGTTGAACGACGAATCCGTGCGTTTCGGCCCACTGGACGGCTGCACGGTTGTCTGCCGGAACGTCGATAAACAACGGCCCGGCGGGGCAGCGAGCCAACACTCGGTCCAGCATCGCGACGCCGGTTGCGGCAGAGACCGCCGCGGCCGGACCGATCTGCCCGGCCCGTCGGCCGGGGCGCCAGAACGCATAGCCGACCGCAGCCCGGCCGTCGAACGCCGCCGTCACCGCCTCCGGACGTTCGGCGTGCAATCGCTGGATCAGCTTCTTCCGCGACGTTCCCGTGATCGCCGCGTCCAACTCGCACACGCCGGGCACGCGTTCCGCAGGCAGTGGGGCATACCGGCGATCATCGCTCGGCAAGGAGACTTCCCCCTGCATTCGCAGCAACCGGTACTCGGGCAGAAAGCCGAGCCGTTCGTACACGGGCCGGCCCAGCGGAGTGGCGTCCAATCGGACCGTCTGCACACCTCGACCGTCCAAGTACTGCAGGGCCTGCTGAACCAATTGTGTGGCGATCCCCCGGTGCCGGAAGGCTTCGTCCACCAGCAGCATCGCGATCCAACCGACCGCTCCGAACACAAAGGCCGCCGTCGTCGCTACCGGCTCCGCCGCCGACTCGACGACGAAACATCCTTCCGGCTCCAGCCACAAGAAGCGCCGCCAATCCGTTTCCGTCTGGTTCCAGCCCGCTTGGGCCGACAACCGCAGACCAAGCGGCAGATCGTCGGAGGTCATGCGTCGAATGTCCATCGGAGTCGGCCGTTCCTGGTGATGCGGGTTTCGGGATGCGAGATACGGGATGCGGGTCACGGGATGCGGGTCGCGGGATGCGGGATGGGCTCGTGAGTTCAGGTCGCGACACCCCGCATCCCGCATCCCGCATCCCGTTCCAGGCACTGTATTATCTCCCTCCGCTCAGTACAATCAGGGCTCACTTGGATCAGCAGCAGAACCCGATGTCCCAGGATCGACACATGCTCCCTGCTTTGCCGCCGACAGAACCGGCCTCCCCCTCCGGGCGCGAAATCGCGCCGGGTTTCGGCCGAGCGCTGGTGGTCCTGAAGCCGCGCAAGGCGACTCCGTTCTACGCTCGGCATCCTTGGGTTTTCGCTTCGGCTGTCGAGCGAGTGGAAGGCGAGTGTGGGGATGGCGACGTGGTGGATCTCGTGTCCGAGAAGCGAAAGTTCATCGCCCGCGGGATCATCAATCGGCGCAGTCGCCTGTTGGTCCGGCTGTACACCTGGAACGCCGCTCGGGCTTTGGACGACGAGTTCTGGCGGCGGCGCGTCCAGGCGGCGGTGCAGTTCCGAAGGCAACTCGGTTACGACGACCCGGCCGGCGCGGCCCGGCTGGTGTACAGCGAAGCGGACGGACTGAGCGGCCTGGTAGTCGACCGCTATGCGGGACACCTGGTTGTCCAGATCAACGCGTTGGCCATGGCGTGCCGCGACGATCGTCTGATCGACCTGCTGGTCGATCAATTGCATCCGGCCAGCATCACGGTGCGTTGCGAAGGCGGCATCGCCAAGGCCGAGGGAATCGAATTGCAGGGCGCCGGCACGACGTCAGCGTCGAGCGTAGGGCTGCGGGAGGGTTTGCGTTGGGGTCAAACGCCTGCCGAGTTGGTCTTCATCGAAGAGCACGGACTGCGGTACGGCGTGGATCCGGTGGCAGGGCAAAAGACCGGCTTCTACCTGGACCAGCGGGAGAATCGCCGGGCGGCAGCCCGCTATCTGCGGGGGCGTCGCGTGTTGGATATGTTCTGCTTCAGCGGCGGTTTCAGCCTGGCGGCGTCACGGCTGGGGGCGGCCCTTGAAGTCTTGGGGATCGACGTCAGTGAGAAGGCGATCGCATTGGCGCGCGCCAACGCCGAGTTGAACGGCGTCACGAACGTCCGTTTCGAGCAAGGCGACGGTTTCCAGATGTTGGACGAATTCCTCGCGGCGGGACGGCGGTTCGAGGGGATCATCCTGGACCCTCCCAAGTTCACCCGCACTCGGCAAAGCATCGACGAAGCACTCCGCGCCTACCACCGCATCAATCGTCTGGCGGTCGACTTGTTGGCGCCCGACGGCATCCTGGTCACCTGCAGTTGTTCCGGCAGCGTCACGCGGGAGGACTTTCTGCAGATGCTCGCGGTGGTCGCGCAAAAGACCGGCCGCGAGATTCAAGTCCTGGAGCAGCGCGGCCCCTCGCCCGACCATCCGGTGAATGTGTCGTGCCCGGAGAGCGAGTACCTGAAGTGTTTCATTTGCCGCGTGTTGTGAGCCCTTGGCGGCGAACGCCCGTGTCGGCAAACCGGAGTTTGTGGTACACTACAACTTCGACTTGCGAATCATCAGCGCCTGGTGATGAAAGGACCGAGACAATGACGGGAACCTACATGACCTGGGGCCAATACCCCACAACGCGGCTGCGACGGAATCGGCGCGACGACTGGTCGCGACGGTTGGTCGCCGAGAACCACCTCCGAGTGGACGACTTGATCTGGCCGGTCTTTGTCCACGAGGGCGAGGCAAGCCGTGAGCCCGTCTTGTCGATGCCGGGCGTCGAACGGCTGTCCGTCGACCTGCTGGTAGAGGCCGTCGCCGAGGCAGTCGAGTTGCGGATCCCGGCGGTAGCGATTTTTCCCGCCACGCCCCCGGACAAGAAGACCCCCGAGGCGGAGGAAGCGTTCAACCCGGAAAACCTCGTCTGCCGTTCGGTCCGCGCTCTGAAGAAGGCTCATGGCGATCGTCTGGGCGTGATCTGCGACGTGGCCCTCGACCCCTACACGTCGCACGGTCAGGATGGACTGGTGCGCGACGGGTATGTGGTGAACGACGAGACGAACGAAGCGCTGTGTCGCCAGGCCGTGGTCCAGGCCAAAGCCGGATGTGACGTGATTGCCCCCTCGGATATGATGGACGGCCGCATCGGCGCCGTCCGCCGGGCGTTGGACGCCGCGGGCTTTGAGCGGGTGCGGATCCTGTCGTACGCCGCCAAGTACGCGTCGGCCTTCTACGGCCCGTTCCGCGACGCGGTCGGATCGTCGTCCAGCTTGGGCAAAGGCGACAAACGCACCTATCAAATGGACCCGGCCAACGGCGACGAGGCGCTGCGCGAAGTGGCCTTGGACCTGGCCGAAGGCGCCGACATGGTGATGGTCAAGCCCGGCATGCCGTACTTGGACATCGTCCGCCGCGTCAAGGAAGCGTTCCTCGTGCCGACGTACGTGTACCAGGTCAGCGGCGAGTATGCCATGCTGTGCGCCGCCGCTCAAAACGGCTGGCTGGACCGCCCGCGCGTCATCATGGAAAGCCTGCTGGCCTTCAAACGGGCCGGCGCGGACGGAATCCTCACCTATTTTGCCGTCGAAGCCGCCCGCATGCTGCGGCAGGGCGCTTGACGCCGTTCTGTCGCCGCAACCAAAGAGTGGCAGGCACACTCCGTGTGCCGTCCGCGGCGGACGGCACACGGAGTGTGCCTGGTACTGAGTCACCGGCTGACCAGCCGGATCTCGAACAGTTGCGGCCAGTTCTTGCCGGTCACAAACAGGCGGTCGTTTTCCGCGTCGTAAGCGATGCCGTTGGCCACCGAGTCGCGGTCCAACCGCGGCGGAACCAGTTTCTGCACGTCGATCCAGCCCAGCACTTCGCCGCTGGCCGGCGAAATCCGCGCGATGTAGTTCTTGTACCAGATGTTGGCCAGAATCTCGCCCTGAACGTACTCCAACTCATTCAAATACGCGACTCGGCGCCCGCCGCTGCGGACCAGCAGCGAGCGCACGACGCGAAACGTCTTCGGGTCCAGGAACCGCAGCGTCGATGACCCGTCGCTCATGATCAAGTGCGTCCCGTCGTGGGTCAGCCCCCAGCCCTCGCCCGTGTAGCGAAAGCGACGGAGTTCCTTCAGCGTGGACTTGTCGTAGACGATGCCGAGGTAGTTCCGCCACGTCAGCTGAATCACCTCGCCGCTCCAGACGGCGATCCCTTCGCCGAACAAGTCCCGGGCCAGCGGCACCGATTGCAGCACGCGGCCGGACACGAGATCCACTCGCCGCAGCGTCGACTCGCCGTACTTGCCGGTTCCCTCGAACAGATCACCGCCGTCGAACGCCAGGCCCTGTGTGTACGCCCCTGGATCGTGCGGATAGGCTTGCACAACCTCCACGCCGCAGGTCGCCGACGCCCGTTCGCGGGCCACCGCCCAAACCACCCACAGACCTGCAACGAGTACCAGGACGAGCGACAGCCCCCACCAAGGACGACGGAGCCACGACGCGGATTCCCCGGCGCTCGCGGTGGGAGCGGCCGTATCCGGCGGCGGTTTGCTGGGAGATTTTCGCTTCATGACGCCTGTTCGGCCAGTTTTCGCAAACGCTTTACCATGTTGCTGAAACCGTTGTTTCTGCGGGGACTCAGGTGCCTCCGAAACTGCAGCTGGTCAAATACGCTCTCGATGTCCATGGCGAGTATTTCCGGGGCCGTCTTGCCGGAGAAAAGCATCACCAGAATGGCGATCAAGCCGCGCGTGAGATCCGAGTCACTGTCCGCCATGAAGTGGAGACTGGGCGGGGTTCCGGGCTCCAAACGCGCGACCAGCCAGACGTTACTGACGCAGCCCTGAACTCGGTTTGCTTCCGTTTTCAATTCTGCGGGCATGTCTTCCAACTGGTCGCCCAATTCAATAATGTATCGGTAGCGGTCTTCCCAGGTGTCCAGGAACTCGAAATCCTCGACCAGATCGTCAATCGTTGCTGTTTTCACCGACCACGTCCTTTCCTGCCGCTTTATTATACGCCGCTGACGAGGCTTGCCAACGCCATGAGCATCCAGCTGGGATATTGCACGAACGTCCATGCGGGCGCGGATCTCGATCAGACTCGCGCCAATCTTCAACAGCACGCCCTGGCCGTCAAACGGTTGGTCAGCCCTCAGACGCCGCTGGGCATCGGCTTGTGGCTCAGCGCAGCGGCGTCCGGTACCTTGCGGCGCGGCGGCCAACTCGATGAATTCCAGGCCTGGTTGCAGGAAGCGGGCCTGGTTCCCTTCACCTTCAACGGCTTTCCCTTCGGCGATTTTCACCAGCGGGTCGTCAAGCACCGCGTGTACCAGCCGACCTGGTGCGATCGCGCCCGGCTGGACTACACGCTGGACCTGATCGCCATCCAGCATCAACTGCTGCCGCCAGGCCGGGAAGGGAGTATTTCGACCTTGCCCCTGCAATGGGGACACCCGCCGCCCAGCGGGTCCGACCTTCAGCGCTGCGCGGAGAACCTGGCCGAAATCGCCGAGCAGTTGGACTATTTGCGGCAAGAAACGGGCCGCCTGATCTACGTCTGCTTGGAGCCGGAGCCGGGTTGTGTGTTGCAGCGCAGTGCGGATGTCGTGGACTTCTTCGAGCACTTCCTGCTGCCGGGCCGCGACGAGCGGTGCCTGCGGCGGCACATCCGCGTCTGTCACGACGTGTGCCACGCCGCGGTGATGTTTGAGGACCAGGCGGACGCCGTCGCCCGCTACGTCGCCGCTGGTATTGCCATCGGGAAAGTCCAGGTTTCCTCGGCCCTGGTGCTGAACCTGGACGAATTGGCGGCCGCAGATCGTCGGCCCGCGTTGGAGCAACTTCGCGGTTTTCACGAAGACCGCTACTTGCACCAGACCTGTGTGCAGGCCACGGCCAGCGGCGCGCCGTCGTTCTTCGAAGACTTGCCGGCGGCGCTGCAGACGGCGGCAGATGACCGTCCGCAGCAAGGCCAATGGCGAGTACACTTCCACGTGCCCATCCACGTCGGACGCTTCGGCCGGCTGTCCACCTCGCAGTCTGACATCGCGGCCTGCCTGCAGGCCGTACGGCGCTGTCCGGAGTTGCGCCACTTCGAAATCGAAACCTACGCCTGGACCGTGCTGCCCGAACCGTTGCGGCAAGCCACGCTGGCCGAAGGCATCGCGGCGGAGATCCGCTGGTTTCAGAGGCTTGTTTCGTAGCATGAGCGGGTAAGGGAGTGGTGGTGAACCACTCCCTTACCCGCTCATGCTACTTTGTTGCAGCCGCAAGGCCGCGTTAAGCAATCGCCTTGTCGTACAGCAGCCGGTATTCGGAAGCGGCGGTGTCCCAGGAAAAGGCTACTGCCTGGTCGTGCAACTGAGCGAGCATGCGGCCGTAGAACTCCGGTCGCTGGCTGAAAATGGCTGCCGCTTCCAGCAACGTATCGGTCAGGGCGGCGACCAGGATCTGATGGACCGGATTTGCCCTCCTGGCGTCGGGATCCGGCGCCCCCAGCAACTGACGCCAGTAGCTTGGCACGTCTGCTTGCTTCAACGACGAGAGGTCGGCGTGATACAGGAGTCCCGTAGCGGTGGCGGGATCAAGGTGATAGTCGCGGGCCTGCTGCCGCAAGCCGCCCGTGGCGCAGGCCACCACGGGCGTACCTTTCAGGTACGGTTCGGTTGCCGCGCCGAACGGTTCGTACAGCGACGGCATCACGCAGTACGTGACGCCGGCCATCGTATCCAAGTAACCCTTGGTCATACGGTCTGGAAGGAAGACCATGTCGCCCTGGCGCTGGGAAGCCAGGCGGTTCAAGTCCGCCACCCAGGGTTCGACGCCTCCTGGTGATTCCAGCGCGAAGATGAACTTCGCTCGTCCCGGTTCGATCCTCTCCACGGCACGCGCCAAGACGTCGAAGCCCTTTTGAGCCGGATCCATCCGGCCGAACATCATGAAGATCGGCACTTGCGGCGGCAGATCGGTTAGGCTTCGTCCGTGGCCGGCGTCCAGTCCGCCGCGCACGTTCTCCGGCAGGAAGCTGCCAAAATTCTGCAGCAGATGCCGCCGCTTGTCTTCTTTTTCCCGCAGGATCGCCGCAACGCTGCCGCGCCGGGCCTCGTCCACCGCGGCGGGCGAAAACGCTCTCTCGCTGGCATCCAGGAACAGGCCGTTTCCGACGCCCACGATGCCTTGCCGGCGAAGTGTCTCCTGGAGATGACCGGCGAAAAACGCGGTGTGAACCGGATGCGTGGTCAGTTCCTCGGCGAAGCACTTGCTGACGGTGGAAATCGCCGCGTCCAGCAGCGGCAGCATGCACTCGTAAAACGTGTCCCGGCGGACGGGCGGCGGGTCGCCGCCGCCGCCGGTCTGTCGCAGCGTCGGCCAAAAACGTTCGTCCACGCGGGCCGTGATCAAGCCCAGTTTGCCCGGCGGCAATCCGCAATCGTACGGATTGTGCGAGGCCAGCAACACGGCGGCGGAGTGCAGCACGTTGTCCAGCACGGCTTGCTTGACGGTCAACGCCGTCGCCGACATCTGCCAGTCCTGAGCGTGGATCACCAGATCGTCGGTCAGGCCCAAGGCGGCCAGCACTTGCGGAACCGCGGCCGACGCGAACAGGCTGTCGACGTCCAACCGCGAGGAAGCTTGAGGCTCCGCGGGACTGGTGTAGTCGTACGGAATGTTGCCCTTGGGGCCGCCCCGCGCTTGAAAGTAATCCGGGGCCTCGAACAGCACCCAGCGGACGCCGTCCAGCGTGTGCTCCCAGAGCGTTAGGGGCACTCGGGTCCTGGCAAAGCGAACGCTGGTTTCGCCGCACGGCCGCAAGGGACTTGGCGGGGCACCCGGCGCGGCGGAAGGTTTCGGAGGCGCCGTGGCCAGCGCCGCGTGGAAGGGGCTCAAAACCAGGACTTGCTCGCCTTGCTGCTGCAGCGTCCTCGGCAGCAACCGCGCCACCGCGAACAAACCCCCGGCACGGGCAAAAAAGTTCTCATAAACGCACAACACAATGGTCCGCTTGTCTCTTCGGATCTGGCGGCGACAGGACTCCAGACGCTGGAAGTCCGTGTCGCCAAACAGGGCGCGCATCGCCCAGGGATCGTGGCTCCAAGCCGACAAGTACTGAGAGAGTTTCGCATCCACCATGCAGTAGCCTTCCCCCTGGCAAGCCTATAATAACGTGTTTCTCGTCGTCGCGAGTGTCCTTCCGGCCGCAGCGCTCCCTCCCAGCGTCTTGTCGCGAATCCGCTCAAACTAACAATTCCGCTTGACGGCGGCTTCCTCCAGTGCCTCTTCTTCGGAAGATGTGGCGACAAAAAGCAATAGCGAACATAGCCGCTTGTCGGAAGCTCCCACGACTGCCATACTCCTGTGCTCCTACGATCTCCCTCCGCATCCTATCAGCATATGCTTGTTCCGTGCGAAGCGTCAAAGGCAGGTCTTGCGGCTTCCGCCCCTGGAGGCAGAAGTCTCGGACGCGGGACGTTTCCGTTCCCTGAGCAGCCGGGAAGACGAGCGGCAGATTCCGCCGCCCTACTTCCGTTCCCGCACCAGGACGATGCGGTCGATCAGGACCGCTGTCACCTCGGCCGGGTTGTTCCGCGGGGCTGCCCAGAAGTACTCGGAGGGCCGCAGCTGGTGGACACCGAGGTCGAACGGCTTGTAGGCCGTACCGGCGGACTCCTCGATCGTGACGTCCCGGCCGGCGACGGATTGCTTGGCGGCCGAGTCGTACAGGCCGAGGTGCATGGCCTGCCCTTGCTGAGCCTTGGCGTCGCAGCGGGCGAATACGTAGCAGTGCCACGGGCCGGCATCGGGCAATTCGTCGCCCACGCGGTACTGCACGGCCCACTGAACGTGGTCGCCGGGCATGCGCGCACCGGCTCCGTCCGAAGCGTTCGGGTCGTCGACGATGCTGGACGCCGTGCCCGGCTGGTGGAGTTGGAAGCGGTTGTCCTGGATGTCGATCCAGTCGTCTTCCGGCAATCCGCGGCAGAAGTCGGGCGGAGCGGCCGGCGGGCGAAAACGGCGCAGCAGACCTTGCGCGTACTCGTCGAAGGGCCTCCCTTCGCCGTAGGAGCGATTGCCGAATTGCCGGTTCAGTTCGATCCACTTCCGGCAGGCGGCCAACGGATCTTGCGGTCCCAGGAACTCGACGCCCTGCCGCTTCGCATGGGACCGCAAGGCGTAGTAGCGGGTGAGCCAGACCAGATCCAACGGCAGTCGTTCGCGCTGGATGCGCTGGGCGAGCACCGGGTCCTGCGACACGGCCTGCGCCGCCCGATCAAAATGCCGCGTGGCTTCCAGGAGCACTTCCGGCGACAACCAGGCGCTGGTGTCCTGCATGTAGCAGCGCAGGTAGACGCCCGATTTCTCCGCGGCGTCCTCCAGCAGATCGAGGTACGCTTGCAGATGCGGCGCGGCCGGGCCGTAGTAGCCCTCCAGGAACTCGTGTACCAGCGACGCCTGATCCCGTCTCGGGTCCCACAGCAGGTGCGCCAGGACCCACGTCCGCAGGCGGATGAAGTCGCCGGTCGTGGTGTAGGCGTCCCCTTGCTCGAACAGCCCCACCGTCTTGTGTTTGACGAAAAAACGAATGTCGTCGTCCAGGCTGCGCAGGTTGGGGTGCGGCAGCAGGAAGTTGGCAAAGTTCGTCACGTAGTTCCACACGTACAACTGCGGGGCGATGGCGCTCCACTGCTCCATGTCCGTGCGGAACTTCTCGTTCTGGGGACCTGTGCCCAGCGGCTGGGCATAGGAGCATTCGATGCTGCACAGGCGGATCAGCACGTTGCGCCGCGGCCGCACGTGTTGGGGCGCTTGCCGCGTGTATTGATAGGCCAACGTCTCGACAAAGACGTCGGGGAACTCCTTCTCGACCTCTTCGGCTACCGCGTTGACGAAATGGATCAGCGGACCCGAGGCGGAACCTTCGGATTGTTCGAGCGCCGCGCAAGCCTCGCACTGGCAACGGCCGCCGCAGTCGTTCTGGCTGACCGAAATGATCCGCGGATCCTCGGCGTCCCGCAACCGCTGGAGCACCACGCGGACAAACTCCTGGCGCATCGACTCGTTGGTCAGGCACAACTGCGTGTTTGCCACAGAACGCCGGCCGCTGACCAGCGAGTACCATTCGGGATGGTCCGCAAAGTACTTCGCGGGCGGCAGGATCGGGAAGAACGTATGGCACCAGCCGACGATCGGGATATGGCCGCCGTAGTCGCGAGGAATCTGCATGAAGTGGCCGTTCAGCTTCAACCGCACCGCAAACGGGCTTGAAAAGGCATCGCGGTAGAAGGCTTCGCGCGAAAGCAGCGGCGGGGCGTAGCTGGTGTCCAGCGCGGGGATCTCCAGTGTGGGCTTCTTCGGGATGGCCGATTCGGTCGACGTCCACCAGCGGCACCCGACCACGTCCTCCAGAAATGTGTACATCGCGTACAGCGTGCCCCGCGGCGGAGAGCCCGTCAGCACCAGGGCCTGGCCGACGGTCTTCAAGCAGATTCCGTCCGGGCCCGGAGCGGCCGTGCCGGCGTCAGGCACGAGTTGCCGGGTGCGTGCGGACACGCCGATCACGATCTGCGGCGTGTCAATAGGGACTTCCTTTTCCGCCCGAATGGGCAACTTCGCGCCGGTCACCTCTTCCAAGAACAGTTGCAGTTCGCGGGCTGCCGTCTGCTCGACCACCGTCGCCTGGTCCGGCAACGCGATGACGTAGGAGGACTTGCCGTCCTGGACCAGCGTCAGAGCCTGAGCAGGCGATACGGCGGCCAACACGGCGAGGCACGCGATCGGGGTCAAGCGAAGCATTTCTCGGCCTCCTGGGCAAAACGCTGTCCTTCCTGTTCCACGGTGTTGGGGGCGAGCAGGCAGGTTGCAGCACGGGGATGATTGGGATCTTGACCGAAGACGACAGCGCTGAGAGACTAGCCTGCCGGGCAATGACTGTCAACGGCTGCCCTTGCTGCGCTGCGTGACTCGGTCACCGCCAGGAATTTCGGCTGGTCGTGTATACGTTGCCAGCCGGAAGATGGGCAGCGATGCCGAAGCCGCGTCTGCTATCAAGGGCCTCGATGGCACCGAGCACGACGGCCGGGCGCTGAAAGTGAACGAGGCGAAGCCCCGCGAACCGAGGGCGGGTGGTGGTGGCGGCCGTCGCGGCGGTCGTTATTAGTCGTGCAGCGCTCAATCAGACGCCTGCCGCGCAACGCGACGGAGTGAATTCGCGGCTCTGGCGGGCCGCCTGGTCGATCGTGCGCCGGTGTCGGAGGCCCATCCTCGACACCCGAGCGAGATGGGCAAAGGCAGATCGGGCAATGAAGTGAGGAGACAGCGTGGGAAAAGACCAAAATACTTAGGCCAAGCGACAACGAGAGATGAACAAGAAACGAAAAGCCGAGGACAAACGAGTCCGCCGGCAGAAACGGAAAGAACTCGCCCACAGCACGGGCGAGCAAAACGTGGTCGATCGTTCGACTCCGGAATGAAGGTCGCTCTCAGACGAGCGTGAATGCCGGTAATGGCACGATCCGCCCGCCCGCCAGAGCCGATTCGTGGGCGCACAATCCGACGCAGGTCCAGTTGGCGGACTGGACGGCATTGGGCCAAGGCTCGCGTCCCTGGGCCAGGGCGCTGACGAATTCGTTGACCAGGTGCGGGTGCGAGCCGCCATGGCCGGCGCCCTGGATGAAGGACAAATGCTCGGCGTCCTGGACCGAACGCGTGAAAGGACGGATCGGCTCCGGCAGCAGATGGGCAAAGTCCGGCACTTCCACGGGCGATGGGATTTCCGGTTCAGGCTTCTTGGCCGTGTGCAGGACGTGCGTCTGGCCCTCGACCAGCGTCCACTCGAAGCTCTTCTTCGTGCCGTACACGTCAAAGCTCTCACGGTACTGCCGGGCGGTGTCGTAGAGGAACCGCCAGATGTGAGCCACGACGTCGGAGTCCTTGATCGCGATATGGCAGGACTCGACTGCGAACCGGTTGCCCGACTTCTGCCGGATGTCGTCCCGGACGGTTCCCGAACCGAAACACGAGACGTATTCGGCGCGGCTGTTCATCAACCCCAGGCAGGGACTAACCACGTGGGTCGCGTAATGCATGGGGATCATCCGCTCCCAGTATTCGGGCCAGCCGTCCATGTCCTGGGGGTGCGACGCCGCCAGGTACTGGATCTTGCCCAACTCGCCTTTCTGGTACAGGTCCTTGAGGAACAGGAACTCGCGGGAGTACACGACCGTTTCGGCCATCATGTACTTCAAGCCCGTCTGCCGGACCAGATCCACGATCTCGCGGCATTCCTCGATGGTCGTAGCCATCGGCACGGTACACAGCACGTGTTTGCCGGCTTTCAGGGCCGCGATCGACATCCAGGCATGGTCCGGGATGGGCGAGTTGATGTGGACGAAGTCCACGTTCGGATCGGCCAACACGTCCTCGAACCGCGTGTATTGCTGCTGGACGCCGAACGTATCGCCGATCTTCTTGAGCCTTCCGGCGTTCCGCTGGCAGATCCCGTACATATTGGCGCCGGGATGCTTCTGGTAGATCGGGATGAACTCCGCCCCGAAGCCCAGACCGATAATCGCCACCTTGACTTGCTTCTGGTTCATACCTGTTTCTCCTGGGGGTTGCAGAGAGCTTTCCGGCGATTGTAGGTTTGTGCAACGGCTCCTGCTACACCCCTAACCGGCCGCGCCCGGACCTGAAACCCTAATCTTTCACCTAATCTTTCGCTTAATCTCTTCCGACTGCCTTGAAGCCAGGGGGGGATTAGGTGAAAGATTAAGGTGCGGGATGCAGCAGAAGACCTTGGCCGCCTGTCTGGGGATCGCCGAAGCGACGCTCTCACGCTGGCTGAGCGGCGGCCTGATTCAGTCCCGGGCGATGGACAATCTGCTCCGAGTCTACTTCGGCATCCCCGCCGTCCGGGAACTCCTGACCGGCACGAAGTAAGATATCCGATTTCAGAACTCAGGGAATCGGATTCACGTCGCGAGCCTGCTCGTTCCACTGGACCGTGACCAAGACGGAGGAGACATCCGATCGGACCTTGTTCCCGTGATGGAAGCATCTGGGGTGGCTCGCCGCTCACTGCCTGTGTTTCCCGCTCATCCGGACGACGACCAGACGAATCACCAAGACCTGTTTCAGGTCGGCCGTCGCCACCAGTTTTTGTTTCAGCGGCTCCGGGTCGGGGTCGGCATGGTCGATCATCAACGACAAGGCCCGCCGTTTCTCGTCCAGATCCTCGACGAACTCCGCGCGGGCCTCGAACATGACCGAACGATAGGCGTGCGAACACTCGCCCGTCATGTAGCCGTGGTCCTCGATCACCTGCCCCCATTTCTTGACGGCCGCCATTGTACATCGGCCACGATGCCTTGCCAGCACGCACGCTTCGAGGCAAGTGAGCGGAATGGCGCTGGCCACCGGTTCCGGATCGGCCGCAATACCGGCGGCCAGCGCTCTGCCGTTCACGTATCATCCGACCGGGCGGTTTTTTCGCATTTCTGAACGCCATCCACTCTCCGGATTTGCTCCCCTCTCGCCCAGAAACGCCCCGCCTGCTACCATGCCCTGCTATGGCCAAGACCCCCATGATGCAACAGTACGAGGACGCCAAGGAAGTCTGCGGAGACGCCCTGCTGCTGTTCCGCATGGGAGACTTCTACGAGATGTTCTACGAGGACGCGAAAACGGCCGCGCGCGTCCTGGGGCTGACGTTGACCAGCCGTGAAAAGGGCGAAAATCCGATTCCCATGGCGGGTTTTCCGTACCATCAGCTGGACAGCTACCTCGGCAAATTGATCGCCGCCGGCTTTCGGGCCGCGGTTTGCGAGCAGGTCGAAGATCCTAAGAAGGCCCTGGGTTTGGTCAAGCGGGAAGTCACGCGGCTGGTCACGCCGGGCACCCTGACCGACGACGCGCTGCTGGATCCCCGCGAGTGCAATTACCTGGCCGCCGTCGCCTTTCCCGGCGGCCAGGATAAAGGCGCAGGGGATCTAGTCGGACTGGCCTGGGCGGACATCTCGACGGGCCGGTTCTACGCGGCGGTCAGTCCGGCGGAGCAGTTGGGCGATCAACTGGCGCGGATCGCCCCGTCGGAATGCCTGGTCAGCGACGAGCTGGCCACGGAGGTCGCGCGGGTCGCGCCGCGGTTGGTGCTCACCAAGCGTCCGGCCTGGGCCTTTGCTCACGATGCCGCATTGACCGCTCTGACGCAGCACTTCGCCACGGCCAGCCTGGAAGGATTCGGGTTCACGGACGACGACCGGCTGGCGATTCGCGCCGCCGGCGCGGTGCTGGACTACCTGCGCGAGACGCAGAAGTCGTCGCTGGACCACATGGACCGGCTGATTCCGTATCGGCAGGGCAGCGCGCTGGAGATCGACGAGTCGACTCGCCGCAGCTTGGAGTTGACGCGGACGATTCGCACCGGCTCGCGCGAAGGCTCGCTGCTGGCGGTGCTCGACCGCACCGTCACCCCGATGGGTTCGCGGCAGTTGGGCGATTGGCTCGCCAGTCCGCTGACCGATCCGCAGGCGATCAACGCTCGGCTGGACGCGGTCGAAGAGTTGATGCAGGACGACACGCTGCGAGGCCAGTTGCGGGACCAGTTGCGCGGCGTGTACGACCTCGAACGCCTGCTGGCGCGGGTCAGCACCGGCCGGGCCAGTCCGCGCGACTTGAGCTTCATCGGCCGCACGCTGGGCGGGCTGCCCAAGCTGAAAGCCAAGATCACGGCCCGCCGCAGCCCGTTGCTGGGCCAGTTGGAAGCCGAGTTGGACTTGTGTCCGGACCTGCGCGGCAAGCTGGAGGCGGCCCTCGCCGCCGATTGTCCGCTGTCGGCCCGCGACGGCGGCTTCATCCGCAACGGCTACGACCAGGAACTGGACCGCTTGCGCGATCTGGCGACCGGCGGCAAGCAGTGGATCGCCCAGTACCAATCGCGAGCTATCGAGCAGTCAGGGATTCCCAGTCTGAAGGTCGGTTACAACAAGGTTTTCGGCTACTACATCGAAGTGACCAACGCCCAGGCGGCGAAGGTTCCGGACTACTTCATCCGCAAGCAGACGCTCAAGAACGCCGAACGGTACATCACGCCGGAGCTGAAGGAATACGAAGAGCAGGTGCTGACGGCCGACGAGCGGGCGAAGGAGTTGGAGTTCGAGTTGTTCGTCCAACTGCGGGACACCGTAGCCGCCGCCGCACGCCGCCTGCAAGCCACGGCCACGGTCCTGGCCCGGCTGGACGCGCTGTCGGCCCTGGCCGAACTGGCTCGGACGCGCAACTACTGCCGGCCCGTGGCGGTGGCCGAGCCGATCCTGGAGATTGCGGACGGCCGGCACCCGGTGCTGGACATCATCGAGCCCGGCGGGACCTTCGTGCCCAACGACACGGTCGCCCATCCGGAGGCCGGTATGATCCTGCTGATCACCGGCCCGAACATGGCGGGCAAGAGCACGTACATCCGCCAGGTCGCGCTGCTGGTGCTGATGGCCCAAATGGGCTCGTTCGTGCCGGCGCGCAAGGCCACGATCGGCATCGCCGACCGGATCTTCGCGCGGGTCGGGGCCAGCGACGAACTGACGCGGGGCCAGAGCACGTTCATGGTCGAGATGACCGAGACGGCCCGGATCCTGAACAACGCCACGGCCCGCAGCCTGGTGATCCTGGACGAGATCGGCCGCGGCACCAGCACCTACGACGGTGTCTCGCTGGCTTGGGCGATTGTCGAGCACGTCCACGACCGCATCGGCTGCCGGACCTTGTTCGCGACGCATTACCACGAGTTGACCGATCTGTCGAGTTCGCTGGGCGGCGTCAAGAACTTGAACGTGGCGGTCAAGGAGTGGGAGGAGAACATCGCCTTTCTGCACAAGATCGTGGACGGCGCGGCCGACAAGAGCTACGGCATCCACGTGGCGCGGCTGGCCGGCATCCCGACCGAAGTGAACGAGCGGGCCAAGCAGATCCTGGCCCAGCTGGAGGCCGAGCACTTGGACGACGACGGCCGCCCCAAGATCGCCAGCAAGAAAAAACGCCGCCGCGGGGGCGACATCCAGCTGACCCTGTTCGGCCCGTCGGAACACCCGCTGCTGAACACGATCCGCGACCTGCAAATCGACCGCCTGACGCCCCTCCAAGCGCTGCAGCTGATCCAGCAATGGCAGCGCGAATTGAAGCCATGAACTGGATCACGGTCCTTGGTATCGCGCTGGGTTTGGCGATGGATGCGTTTGCCGTATCCATCGCTTCCGGGCTACAGCTCTCCCGGATCACGCCGCGTCACGTGTTCCGTCTGTCGTTCCATTTCGGGTTGTTTCAATTCCTGATGCCGGTCATCGGGTGGTGCGTCGGCCGGCAGATGGCCGGGCTGGTTGCCAGTTTCGACCACTGGCTCGCTTTCGGACTGCTGTCGTTGATCGGGGGAAGGATGCTGTGGGAGGCAGGCAGTAACAGGGAGTCCGAATCCAAGGCCGACCCGACTCGCGGGATGACGCTCGTCGCCCTGTCGCTGGCGACGAGCATCGACGCGCTGGCCGCCGGAGTGAGTCTGGCCTTTCTGCACCAATCCATCTGGATTCCAGCCGTGACCACCGGGGTGGTGACGGCCGCCCTGACGGCCATCGGCATCGCATTCGGCAGCCGGTTGGGCCGTCGCTGGGGGCGCTGGGCGGAAGTGATCGGCGGTTGCGTCCTGATCCTGATCGGCTTGCGGATCTTCGTCCTGGACCTCAATTCGTCCGCGCACCAGCCTCCTGAATCGCCAACCAGTGCGTCGATCCAGGCCTTGTCCTCGGCTGGCAAAGGCGATTCGCACGGGGTGTGATAGTCGATCGGTAACGGTCACTTCGGGTGCCGCAGCAACAACGGATTCGCCGCAACCATCATGTTGAGATCCGACCCCAAAACTTCACGTGGCGATGGGGCTCGGACCTTTCGCGTCGGCCCGGTCGGGCTGCCCCGCGGGAGTTACCGCAGTCAAGCCTGGTGGCGCCGGTGGGGGCAGCGTGACGCTCAGCACCGCCGTGGCGGCTGGTCTCGGCGGGCGCCGGTGCCGGCGCGGCTTGATCTCGCGGGGAGCGGTGGCGTAGACGGCGGTGGCCAGCGCAAGCAGGATCGACACGCCGACAAACATCGTCGGATAGCCCGGCCAGCCCAATGCGTGTCCGAAATGCACCAGCAACCCCGCGGTCGGAGCGCCGATCAGCAGTCCGACGTCATAGGTGGCCAGCATCAGCGACGTCCCCAAACCGCGATATCGGGGTGGAAACGTGCAGCAGCCCTCGGCAAAGCCGGCGGGGAATAGGATCGCGTGTCCGATGCCGTACGTCACGCTGGGAATCATCAGAGCCCACTCGCTACGGACCGTCAGAAACAGAAATTGGCTGGCCATCACCAGCCCCAGACCGGCCAACACAACGGGACGCAGTCCATACTGTTCCGGCAATCGCCGCGTCACCACGCGCGTCAGGATGGCGGTCACCGCGTAGACGGTAAAGAACCATCCAATCCGCGGGATGTGCAGGTCCGCCGCAAACGTCCGGACAAACGTCGAGGGCAGGCCCAATCCGAAGCCCATCGCCACGCCCATGACCATGATTCGGCCCGGATGGTACCGCCGGATCAGACCCCACAACGGCGGGCGTCGCCGCGGAACAGGATACACATATCCGAAGGTAGCCCAATACGCCGATGCAAAGGCGGCCAGCGACAGGCAACCCGCCGCCAAGAACATCCGCTGGATCGCCGCCGCCGAATGCGCCACGCCGCTCAGCAACAGGTCGCTCACCCAGACCCCCACGATCACGCCGGCGAATCCCGAAGTGCCCAGCATGCCCAGCAATTCGGCCATCCGGATCACCGGCACTCGGCTGGAAATGAAGATCATCGACGAGGCATAAATGCCCGCAATCGCGCACCACATGGCGATCCGCAAGCCGGTACAGTATGCCGCCACCGCCGGCTGTTGAATCCGGGCATCGGGAAAGCGAACGACCGGCAGGTGCCCGAAGCACACGCAGGCCAGCAGCACCAGGGCGCACAGCCACACCAACCGGGGACCGTAGCGATCGATCCACGAACCGACGAAGAGCCGCATCGACAAGCTGCCCAACATGCCGATGCCGACGATCCAGCCCAAGTGCAGTTCCGTACCGCCCAACAGCGTGATGAAATCGGCGTACCGATAGAGCACGGCCACACCGACCGTGACCAACGAATTGGCCAAAAACGCCTTCCAAAAAGAAGCGTCGTAAAGAGTCTCAGCACGCGCGGAGGGCTCGGCTGACGCCGCGGCGGGGACTTCCGAGGAAGGTGGGAAGGAGCGGTCAAACAAAGCGGTCATAGAAGGATGAAGGGCTGGGCTTGCGGGGTGTCAGCCGATATTGTACGGCGCCGTTGCGAAATCCGCCAGACCGCTTGACCGCGCCCAGCGCGCATCTCACGTCCCGGCGCTCTCATGATGCCCGGCGGCTTCCACAAAGGCCCGCAGGATGTCGGTCATGGAAATGATGCCCAGGATCCGGTGTTCGCCATCCAACACTGGCAGTCGATGCACGCGGGCGGTGAGCATCGTGCGGGCGGCGCGGACCAGGAAATCGTCCGCCCTCACCGAGATCACCTCCTCGGTCATCAGGTCCATGACGCTCTGCTCGCCGATGTTCTCGCTCAGATTCCGGACAAACACGCCCCACCAAACCTCGCTCTCATGGGACGCCTCGTGGAAATCCTCGTCCAAGTCGTGCGTCATGTCCACGAAATCGCGGCCGGAAAGGATGCCGACGCAGTGCCCGCGATGGTCGACCACGGGCAGGGCGGAGACCTTGTTCTCCAGCATCAGTTCCAGGGCGTCATGAACCGTGTCCTGCGCGTTGACGGTCACCACGTGCTTCCGCATCAAGTCCTTGACCCGGAGCTGAAAGAGCTGGTTGGCCATGATCTTAGTCCTTCAAGTGTTTGGCAAACCAATCGCGCGTCCGCTGCCACATCTCGGGCGACAGCACGTGTCCCGCCCCGTCCTCCACATACCAGCTGAAATTCTCCGGCACCCCGGCCTCCGCGTAGGCTCGCGCGATCCGTTGCACGCCGTCCCGGACTTCTTGAATCGGGCTGCCGCCGTCCAACTCGCCGAAGTTCAGGTGCAATGCGCGCGGAGCAATCAGGGCCGCAATGTCCGGCGTGTCGCCGTACTGGAACAGGCCCGGAACGAAATTCGGAAAGCAGTGCAACAGGTGCGTGCGGTGAATGGCGGCATAGGTGGGCAAGCAGCAATTACCGGCCAGGCATTTCAGCCGCGGCTCCCAGGGACCGACCAGCCAGGTGTGCGTCGAACCCATCGAATGGCCGTAGCAACCGATGCGGCCCTTGTCCACCTCCGGCCGCTGGCACAGATAGTCGACGGCCCGCCGCATGTCCAGGATATTCTTCCAGGCCATGCACTTGCCCGCCACCACGTACCGCAGAAACTCGAACCGCTCGAAGTTGCCGCCCTTCAAGTCCGGGCTCTGCCGCTCCTCGAAACACAGCGCGTCGGGGCACAGCACCACGTAGCCCTCGCGCACCAGGGCCACGCCCGTGTGATGCATGGGATTGCCCGCCAGGCCGGCCGGCTCGGTCTTGCCCAAATGCCACTCGCCGTTGTGCTGGTGCCAGATCGCCACCGCGGGGGCGGGGTGCTCCGCATCGACGCCGTCGGGGACCAGCAGCAGGGCCGGCACTCGATCGCCCGGCTCGACCTCGTAGAACACCGAATCGATGCGATAGCCGTCCTTGCGGATCGTCTCCCGCAGCTCGGGTTTCAATTCGCACGGCGGCGGCCAGGCCCCGCCCAGGCACTGCAGCAACTTCTCGCGAAACTCCTTGGCGGGCATCTTTGCGTCTTCCCTCCCTTCCAGGCTCACGGTTTCCTCGTCTTGTTCGCCTGCGGCGGCGGCAAGCGCTGCCGATTCGCTCGCCCACAGCACCGCCGCGCCCGCAGCCGACTGAACGAGGAACTCGCGCCGCTTCAGCTCCGGCGGACACGGTTCATTGGTACGCATCATCCCATCCCCTTCAGGACCCGCATCGCCTTGGTCGCGTCGGCCGCCGTGTCGACGGCCAGGTAGACGACGCAGCGTTTGTTGATGGCGGCGGCGGCCAGGCCGCGGAGATTGATGCCGGCGGCCGCCAGCGCTCGGGTCATCTTGGCGCCTAGTCCGGGCTTGTCCGGGCCTTCGATGCGCACCGAGTGCAAGCTGTTGGTCTTCGCGAAACCGGCCTTCTTGGCGGCTCGGGCCTGCGCCGCCCCCGTGACCGGGGCCAAGAACACGACTCCCGTACCCGGCTTGTCCGGCGCCCGCCGAGCGACGACGAATTCCAGCTGCGCGCCGGCCGCCGCCAACTCCTCCAGCTTCTGGGCCAACCCGCCCGGCTGGTCCTCAATCCCTGCCGCCCACACGTCCACTCGCGTCACATTCAGTGCCATGGCTCGTACCCCCTGAAAAAAGGTCCAGACAACGCATCACGCCCCGACAGGATCGGGGAAACTCAATACTCATGTCACCCATTCCCCGCTGCTTCGGACACCCGCGGGTCCGCGGTCAAACCGCGCTGCCCACCAACAGCCTTCATTGTACCCCTCCGGATGCTGCGTGCCAGACGTCCGTCGCACCCACCAGGGGACGAGAAAACACGCGCGGCGCACTTCCAATTCGATCAGCGATTTTTCGCCGTTGACATGGCATGTTGCGGAATCCAGTATAATGCGGCGAATTGCACACCTCGGACAACGTTTGACTTTTTTGGAGAGCCCTAGCATGAGACGAATGACGATGTTTGCCATGTTCCTTGCCGCCGCGTCGGGTTTCACTCGAACGACCACCTCGGCCGATGCGCCAGCCCACCCCAAGATCCCCGTGATCCTGGACACGGATATCGGCGATGACATCGACGATACCTGGGCCCTGGCCCTGTTGCTCAAGTCGCCGGAGGTCGACGTCAAGATGGTCGTGTCCGACCGCGGGAACACGGTCTACCGCGCGAAGATCATCGCCAAGCTGCTGGAGGTCGCCGGCCGCACAGACGTGCCTGTCGGTGTCGGCATCAGGGAAAGCGAGAAGGAGGACGGCAGGCAGGCGGCGTGGGTCGCCGACTATGACTTGGCACGCTATCCCGGCAAGGTACACCAGGACGGCGTGGCAGCCATGATCGACGCAGTCATGGAGGCCCCGCAGCCCATCACGCTGATTTGCATCGGCCCGGTGCCGAACATCCGCTCGGCCTTGGAGCGTCAACCGGAGATCGCCAAGCGGGCGCGCTTCGTCGGCATGCACGGCAGCGTGCGCAAGGGCTACAATGGCGGGCCGGAGCCCAGCAAGGAATGGAACGTGGTGGCCGACGCCAAGGCGGCTCAGGCCGCGTTCACCGCGGCGTGGCCGATGCTGATCACGCCGCTGGACACCTGCGGCATCGTGCGCCTGCGCGGCGACAAGTTCCGCAAGGTGGCCGAGTGTTCCGACCCCGTTACCAAGGCGGTGATCGAAAACTATCGCATTTGGAGCAAAGCAGGCGACAAACCGCTGGATGCGTCGAGCGTGCTGTTCGACACGGTCGCCGTCTACCTGTCGTTTTCGACCGAGTTGGTGGACGTCGAGCGGTTGCCGATCCGCGTGACCGACGACGGCTTCACGCGCATCGACCCGCAGGGCAAGCAGATCGACTGTGCCATGTCCTGGAAAGACCTGGGCGCGTTCGAGGATTTCTTGGTGGCGCGGCTGGCAGGCAGCCGTTAGGAGGATTGAACTCTTGGCTGGCTGTGCCGGAACCGACCGCTGGCCCATCCTCGACGCTTGCCGTCGAGTGCGTCAGGTTGGTGCCCCAAGCGCAGCTTCAAGAGCCGAACGAAAGCCGGCAACAACTCGACGGCAAGCGTCGAGGATCAAAACGAGGATCAAGCGTCGGGGGCGGCTGACATTCGGGTGGGAGACGAGGCGTGAACGCAAATCGGCAGGCTTGGTGGGCGCTGGTGGCTTTCTTGGCCCTGGCGCTGATGGTCGTGACAAGGGCTCCGGCGGCGGCAGCGGCCGGCAGCGAACCGGCGGGCGAACGGTCACGCCCGCAGGGACTGGGCCAGCTGGTCGTCCAGGACGCGCAAGGCGGTTCGGCCACGCGGCTGAATATCTCCCGCTACCACGTCCACGTCGTGCTCCAACCGCCCGTCGCTTTGGTGCAGATCGACCAGTCGTTTTACAACCCGCTGGGCAGCCAGCAGGAAGGCCAGTTCGTCTTCAACCTGCCGCCGGGAGCGTCAGTCAGCCGGTTTGCGATGTACGTCACGCGGACCCAGTTGATCGAGGGCGAATTGATCGAGCGGCAGCGAGCCGCTCAGGTCTATCAGACGATCGTCAACTGGCGGCGCGATCCGGCGATCCTGGAACAGATCGGCGACAACCTGTTCCAGATCCGTGTATTCCCGGTTCCCGCTCATGACGAGAAGCGGATCCTGCTCGACTTTACGCTGCCGCTGGAAGCCCAGGCCGACCTGTATTCGTTCCGCTTGCCGCTGCTATCCGACTTGAAACCAATCTGGGATTTCAGCATCACGGGCGTGATTCGCGGTCCGATCCGGCCCGATTCGGCGGCTAGTCCATCCCATCCCCAACTGGCTTTCTCGAACGCTGAAGACGGGGCCGTCGGCCTGGAATTCCGAGCCCAGTATTATCAGCCGCAGACAGACTTGCTGCTCACTTTCGCGCCACCGGTCAAACCGGCTGCGACGCTCCGCAGTTACGTCGCCGATCCGTTGCCGGCCAGCAACGAGAAAGGCGACGCAGCGGCGACGGACGAGGATGCCGCGCAGCGCAGCATGTACTTCTCGGCCCAGATTCCGCCGCCGGCCGGTCAGATACCCCAGTTGCCCGCGGACGTGCTGGTGCTGATCGACACGTCGCGGAGCGTCAAGGATTTGGATTTCACGCGGGGCACGGTCCGCCAGATCTTGGAGGGCCTGAGACCGCAGGATCGAGTGCGATTGGTGTGTGTTGACGTCGCCGCCCGGCCGCTTCACGAAGGGTGGCTGAAGGCCGGTCCTTCCGCAAGAGGCAAAGCACTGCGGCAACTCGACCGCGAGTTCGCGCTGGGCGGCACGGAGTTGCGGGCCTGCCTGCACGAGTCGCTCCAGGCATTCGACGCTCCGGCCGAACAGCGCCGGCGTCTGGTGGTGTGCGTCGGCGACGCCGTGGACGAGACGACGGACGCATCGCTAATCGCTGCCGCGAAAAATGACGCCCAGCGGCTGGATGAGGTCCAGGCGGTGTTCATCGGCATCGCCCTGCCGGGCGCGGTGCCGGGGCTGTACGTGCGGACGCTGGCCGAGGCAAGCGGCGGTCTGTGGCTGGACTTGGGCCGCGACGCGCGGGCTGCGCAGGTGCTGGCCCGTTGGCTGGAGACCGGTTTGCCGGCGCCGGAAAGGATCGTCCAGGCCGACGTCGAAGGGGCCGCCGCCGAAGACCTGTACTGCCCCACCGCCTGGGTCACGCACGAACCGCTGTACGTTTACGGCCGCATGCCGCCGGCGCCTCAAGTCAAGCTGACCCTGAAGCTCGGACGCGGACCAGCGGCGGTCACTCGACGCTGGACTTTGGATGTCGATCGGGACCGCCAGGACGTGTTCGCCGGCCGGCTGTGGGCCCAACGGCGGCTGGACCAGTTGCGGCTGCAGGACCCGGAGAAGAAGGAAAACGAAGACGTCCGCAACCGTATCATCCGCTTGTCGCAGGAGTGGAGCCTGCTGTCGCCGTTCACGGCATTCCTCGTGCTGGAGAGCGAGCAGGACTACCGGCGTTGGCAGATTGACCGTCGAGTGCGGCATCGCTACTGGAAGCCGCCCCAGGCGCGGGGCGACCAGCCGCTGCCGCCGAGTTGGACCGAACGCGCCGCCGCGCCGGTGCGTGGAAAGGAGGCCGGCCAGCAGGAAGAACAGACGCTGGAGCAGGCACGGGAGGCGTTGGCCGCGGGCGATTTCGGACAGGTACTGGCATTGTTGCGGGGCTGGGGCAAACGGCCGACGGGCGCGGCTTCCGAGGAAGTGACGCGGTTGCGACGGCGGGCTCAGGACGGGATCCGCTCGCAGAACATGCCCGAAGCGCTCGGCCTGCATCGCGGCCTGCTGGACCCTGCTTCGCACGCGGACTCGTGGGACCTGCGGCCCAGCATCCTGTCGCTGGTGGGCACGTCGTTTCAGGCTGACCCGGAATTCAACCGCCGCCATCCGCACGCGAACTCGTTGCTGCAAGTCGTCGACCTGTCGCCACTGTCAGGCGAGCGCCCGCTGGAGCAGTTCGCCGCCTGGCTCGCCGAGCGGACCGGCGTCAACGTCGCGCTCGACCAGCGGGCGCTCGAAAACATGGGGATCGATGGGGATAGTCCCGTGGGGATACCTTGGCGATCACTCCACGGACCGGCCCCGACCGGCGTGTCCGGGGATCCCTTCGCAGATCCCGGAGTTGCCCAGCCAGGCCAGCCCTTGGCGGCTGCGGACCAGAAAGGCCGGTCCCCAGCTCCCGCGATGCCGGCGATCCCAGGCCGGATGTCCTTGCGCAGCGCCGCGCGTCATGCGCTCAAATCGCTGAACTTGATGTTGATGGAAGAACCGCATCGCCTGCTAATTACCACGCCCGAAGAATTCGAATCGCGACTGACGACCGAGGTCTATCCCGTTGCCGACCTGCTGAATACGAGCCGCGTCGCCCCGCCGTGGCTGCTCGGCAATCCCTATCTGGGACGCGACGAGGCCGCGCGACGGCGGATCGAGGCCAAGCTGAAACGGCCGTTGAGCGTCCGCTACCAGAACAAGCCGCTGGCGGATGTCGTCGCCGAACTGGCGGCGGCATTGGACGAGCCCGTGCTGGTGGACCAAAGAGGCCTGGACGACGTGGGGATCGGCTTGGAGCGGCCCGTCACGGCATCGTATCGGAACGTGCCGGCACTGCAACTGCTGCCGTGGATCCTGGAGCAAGTCGATTTGGTCTACACGGTTCGGGACGAGGCCCTGGTCATTACCTCAGAAGAAGAAGCCGAAACGGAACGCGACGTTCGCTTGTATTCGGGACGATGCCTGTTGGCAGAGCATCCGGTATCGCCCGGCCCACGGGATGGGGCGTGGGACGCAAGGGGCGCGCCGATGGGCGGGCATTCCGGGCTGGGTGGCGGCACGGGAGGATTCGGCATGGGAGGCATGGGAGGTATGATGGGCGGTTCCGCGATGGGCGGGATGGGCGGTGGATTCTTCGGAGGTCCCGGCGAGCCGCCGCCCAGCGGCCCGCTGGGACTTTCCAGCGGCGGAGACGGTTCGGCGGTCGCCGCTGAGAGCGCTGCCGCAGCACGCCCCAACGACGGTCCGCAGTCACCTCGGTCATTCCCGTCGATCAACCGGCGCCTCCAGGCGAGCCATCGGCGGGCAGTCCGGATCGCGCAACAGCGCCACGCTACCAAATCGACTCGGACAGCATGCTCGATCTGGTTACGAGCACGATCGAACCCCAGACCTGGGACAGCGCCGGCGGGCCGGGAAGCATTGACTTCTTTCCGTACACGCTCGATTTCGTCGTCGCGCAAACCCGCGAGGTACACCAGCAATTGGAGGCTTTTTTCGATCGTTTGCGGCGTCTGCCGTGGGTGTTTCACGACCAGCCCGGCATCCGGCCGGCGCGTGTGCCATCTGTCGGCAGTCTGCCGGAGGATTTGGATTTCGACACGCTGATCGACCTGATCACGTCGACGATTGCGCCGCAGGCATGGGACACCGTGGGCGGGCCCGGCAGCATCGAGGCCGATGTGCCGCACGTGGCCCTGGTGCTGAGCCAGACGCAGGGCGTTCATGACGAAATCTCGCGTCTGCTGACCTTGTTGCGCCGCAGCCGCTACGAAGCCGTCCGCGGCGGCCGACCCTGGGAGGTTTCCGGCGGCGACGCCGCCAGCGGGCCGGCCGCCGCCGAGACGCCGCTGGGCGATCCTTCCGAGCCTACGCGACTGGCGGATTTCCCCGAGCCCCGTCCGGCCGAGTTGCAGGCCTTGCAGGTTCGCCGCGATCCGGTTGCCGGCAGCTGGACGTGGCGCCGCACCCCCCTGTGGCACGGCCTACTTGTTGGCCGTGCCGATGATCGCGGCCTACTTGTTGGCCGTGCCGGCAGCGAGACCGAAGAAACGATCACCGTCCGCCGCGCCGGCTACCAGCGGGAATTCGTCCTGCCGCGAGCCACGGTGTGCACCGACGGCGACGCCGCCTCCATCGCCTGGCCCGGCTTGAAGCTGGTCGAATACGGCGATTACGGCGAACTGTTGCGCCGGGCATTGGATGTCCAGTTGCCGTGGTTGCCGCACCGCAGCAATCAGGAACTGGCCCGGCTGTTCGACGTGCAAGTCATCCCTGCGGATGCGGACGAAGGTCGCGAAGCCAAGGACGCCACCGTGCTTCGCTTCGTGCCGGCCGGCCTGGCCCCCGGCGAGGATACGTGCTTGCGCATCGCCTACTCGCGCGTGGACGGCCTGCCAGTATTCTGGGAATCGTACCTGGCGGGCAAAGTGACCGGGCGAATTCACTTCGCCGAGCGGATCTCGGGCGAGACCCCCGGTTGGCGAAAAGCCGTCCTGCAAGACGCGAATGGACGCGAACTGGTGCGTTGGGAGCTGACGGCGTCTGATTCTGAACCTCCCGACCTGACCGGCGGCTGGGAAGATTACCTGCACCTGGACCGGCGCGCCAGGACCCCCTTTCTCGACACGCAGTTCGCCACGGCGCTGGATGCGATCCGGCAATTCGACTGGGCACGGGCCGAGGAACTGTTGGGCCGATTACCAGGACCCAGCGCACGGCATCCGCTGGCCCGCCTCCTGCAAGCGTGGTGTCTGGAAAACGGCCCGCGCCGTCCCAGCGAAGAACGTGTCTACTGGCGGCTGGTCGATGTGGCGCAGAGCGGGACGCCGGACCTGCTGCGGCTGGTCACGCCGGAAAACTTCCCCTCGCTCACGGGCCAGGAACGGTACTCGATCCTGTGCCTGCAGCCTGAGGATTCGCGAAGTGCCGAGGATTACGATCGCCTGGCCCGCGCAGCCATCGCGGCCGAGAAGCTGCCGGACGCGTTGGCACACGTCGAATCGGCGCTGGCACGCGGCAGCGGTGCCGGCCAGGAAGATCGCCAACGTCTGCGAGTCGAACTGTTGCTGCGATTGGGCCGTAATCGGCAGGCCGTTGCCGCCGCCGACCAGTGGGCGGCGCTGCGCCATCCCGGTCCCGACAGCTTGGCGGCGATGGCAGAGCTGGTAGCGGGTTTCGCCGAAACCGATACCGCTGACAAGTTCTTTGGGCAGGCGATGTCCGCCGCACGAGAGGACGCCCTGTTGCGTTACCGGCTGCTCCGCCGCTGGGCCGCCGTCCAGTCGGGCACGGCCCGCTGCCGGACGCTGGTCGAGGCCGCCCTGCTGCAGCCCGCCGGGTCAGAACAGCGCCGCGAGTGCTGCGACGCCCTGAGACGGGAGCTAACGACCGCCGCGCACGCCGAGACGGCGGCTCAGTTGGCCGAACGGGCCGCGGCGGATTCCGCCTTGGCCGCCGAGTTGCGTGTTTGCCAAGCCGAGTTGACCCGCGACGCAACGTTGGCCGCCGAACTCGTCTGGACGCTGCACCGCGCCGGCCAACTCGGCGCCGGCCGGCTGGCCTGGGCCTGCCGAGTCTGGAACGACGCCAGCCAGTCGCAGCGAGTCATCGACGTCTGTGAAGCCGAGCTGCGCGCCGGCCATGCGCTGCCCCCCGATGCGATCGACGAGTTAGCGCAAGCCTACCGCGCCGCCGATCGCCACCAAGACGCCCGACGAGCCGCCAGCGGCCGTTCGTAGCGTTTCGCGCCCCCTTGTCCGGGGGCAACGCCGCCAGAAGTTGCTTGACGCCAAACCAAACGTTCGCGGGCAGAGGGTGCAGATCACCTCGTGGTTGCCCGGACCGGCTTGTCGGCAGCCGGTAAGCGCGGTAGTCTGATTGACGGCGAGCCGCGCAGCGGGCGCCGGTTCGCATTCAGGAGAGGAAAATGCCGCTGCACATTTACCCGGACGTATATGCCATGAACAAACGCATTGATCTCGCGGCCCTGCCTGAAGGCACCGGAAAATCTCGACCCGAACAGGTCGCGCTGTTTGCTTTGATCAATCTGGGAATCGTCGAGTCTTTATCGAACGGACTGATTAGCGCCGCCGAGAGTCTGCAATTGTTCTTCCATGCCGACAACTGTCTGTTCGTCCGGAAGAAGCTGCGTATCAGAGTTGCCGATCAAATCATGAGTCACGGCGTGCAGCTCGCAGACGTTTTCGACGTTCTCCTCGCGGAGCAGGCTCAGAGGGAATTCAATCGCGAATTGGCTAAGCTCCGAAACCTTTGTCTCGAGTTGCTGGGAGAGAAACGATCCGCCGTGTAAGCAGTGGATACAACCGACCGCCCTTGGCGGGCATCAACACCCTGCAGGAGCCGGTGGCCGACGATTCGGTGCATCCCGGCGGGCTCGCCTGCCATCTGCAGGCGTGGGAGCCGGGAGCCTGGTATCCGATGAGCAAAAAGACGCTGGACTTGACGCTGACCGAGTTCGCCGATCCGGCGGGCGAGGCCGTATATTTCAAAGTGCCCGATCCCAAGGCCGCCGGATTGGTGGACGATGAATTGTGCTGCGGACCATGAATGAATACCGGTTCCTCGCAAACAGCGAATCCGACACACGCCGGCTGGGCGCGGCCTTGGCCCGGAGCCTGCCCGCGGGTACGACGGTAGCGTTGATCGGGACACTGGGCGCCGGCAAGACGCGTCTGGTCCAAGCCGTGGCGACCGCCTGCGGCGTGCCGCCGGAGACGGTGGTCAGTCCGACGTTCGTCTTGTGCCAGGAGTACCACGGCCGCCGCACGCTGCACCACCTGGACGCTTACCGGCTGAAGGGCGACGACGAGTTCCTGCAGTTGGGACCGGAGGAATACTTCGAGTCCGACGGCATCACGCTGGTCGAATGGGCGGACCGCGTGATCGACTGCCTGCCGCCGCAACGGCTCGAAATTCACATCGAAGTCGTGGGCGACACCGAGCGGGTGTTCCGCCTGGTCGTTGTTGGGCAGGAAGCGGCGGGGCTCATCAACGACTTGGCGGCTGCGCTGGGCTGATGGGTTCTCTCATGTGGCACGGCTAACAAAGTAAGCCGTGCCACACTGCGTCTGCCTTACTTCCCAACTCCCAACGGTCTCCGTTACACTGGAGAGCCGTGAGGTGATTGGAAACGGTCGCACCGTTCAGCGAAGGGGAGGAGCTTGCATGCCTGACAGAGTAACACGCCGAGGGTTCTTGAAAAAGTCCGCCGCAGCGGCGGGCACGGTGTTGGCGGCCCCGTTGATCGTGCGTTCGTCGGTGCTGGGGGCCGAGGCGCCCAGCAACCAGCTGCACGTCGCCTCGATCGGCGTCGGTGGCCGCGGGTCGGGGATCATGTACGAAGCGGCCGGGCATCCCAACGCGAAAATCGTGGCCGTCTGCGACGTTTTTCAGGATCGCCGCGAAAAGCACGCCGCGAACTTGAACGAGCGTTACGGCACGAATCTCTGCACGCCGTATCGCGACTTGCGCGAGATGCTGGCCCGCGAAGACATCCAGGCGGTGACGATTGGTACGCCGGATCACTGGCACGTGCCGGCCGCCCTGCTGGCCGTGCGGGCCGGCAAAGACGTGTACGTCGAAAAGCCGTTGGGAATCAGTCTGGAAGAAGACTTCGCCATCCGCCGCGAAGTCCAGCGGTACGGCCGCGTCTTCCAGTACGGCACGCAGCAGCGTTCGATGAGCCACATCCGCTTCGGTTGCGAACTGGTCCTCAACGGGCGGCTCGGCAAGCTGCAGTCCGTCGAAGTAACCGCGCCCAGCTACGGTTTCGAGGGCGGGTCGTTGGAACCCGAGCCCGTGCCGGAAGGGCTGGACTACGACCTGTGGCTCGGACCGGCCCCGTATCGGCCGTACACCAAAGACCGCTGCACGTGCTGGGGCACGTACTGGTGCCTGGACAACGCTCACGGCTTCATCGGCGGCTGGGGCGCTCATCCGCTGACCGACATGGTCTGGGCGATGGGCGACGACGCCGGGGCGGTGCCGATTGAATACGAAGGCACGGGCAAGTTCGGAGCGGGCCTGTTCGACGCGCCGTTCGACTGGGACATCAAGGGCCGCTTCGCCAGCGGCGTCGAGTTTCACTTCACGCCGGGCGGCGACCGGGCCACGATCGTCGGCGAGCGCGGAAAGGTCCATATCAGCCGCGGCGGGTTGCAGACCGAACCCGAATCGCTGATGCAGGAGAAGATCGGCCCGAACGAGATCCGCCTGTACGAGAGCAACCACCACATGGGCAACTTCCTGGACTGCGTCCGCACGCGCCGCCGCACGGTGGCTCCGGTCGAAGTCGCCGTGCTGTCGGACTCCATTACGCAGTTGAGCATGATCGCCATCTACACGGGGCGCAAGATCCGTTGGGACGCCCAACGCGAAGTGATCCTGGACGATCTCGGCGCGTCGCGGCTGACGTCGCGGGCCATGCGGCCGCCGTGGCATTTGTGAATACTGCGGACGATGAAGTACTCGCCGCGCCCGCAGGCCGACGCGGCGACATGGCAGCAGGACGTGCGGGCCAAACTGTGGCCCCTTCTGAAGTTGGACGACCTGGTCGCCAGCCACGCGGCCATCGCGCTTCATCCGACGCAGATTTCGTCGGAGAAGAAGAAGGGCTATGAACTGCAGGAGATCGAGATCAACAGCACGCTCGCGCGGCGGATCAAGGTGCTGGTGGCTCGGCCCACGCAGGCCAGCTCGGCCGAAGCTGGGAATGCCCAAGTCTCGGCTCGCCCCGCGGTGGTCTGCATCCACGGCCACGGCGGCAACCGGCGGATTGTGTACGATCCCAACTCGCTGTACCGGGGCTTTGCCGCCGCGCTGGCCGAACGCGGCTTCGTCACGATCGCCGCGGACGTGGGACAACACGCGGTGTACGAAGAGAACCGGACGCTGATGGGCGAACGGCTCTGGGATTTGATGCGTTGCGTCGATTGTCTGGAGTCGCTGCCGGAGGTGGACAAGTCGCGGATCGGCTGCGGCGGATTGTCCTTGGGCGGCGAGATGGCGATGTGGCTGGGCGGCATGGACACGCGGATCGCGGCCACCGTCAGTTGCGGATTTCTGACCAAGATGGACCAGATGGAACACAACCATTGCATGTGCTGGAAGTTCGACGGCTTGCGCGAACTGGTCGACTTCGCCGACATCTATTCGTTGACCGCACCGCGGGCGCTGCTGTGCCAGAACGGCCTCCAAGAGCCCCCGTCGCAATTCCCGGTGCCGTTGGCCGCCGAGGCCCTGCGGGAGATCGGTTTGATCTATGCCGACTGCGGCCGGCCGCAGCACGCAGTCTTGCTGGCGCATCTGGAAGGTCACATCGTCAACCTGCCGGGACTGCTGGCATTCTTCGACCAGCACCTTCGTCAGTGAAGATCACGCTGTCGGCAGATCTGGAGGGCTTTCGGATTAGTGGCTTGTGGGGAATCGGAATCGCCAGTTTTCACTCTACCGAAACAAGCAGATTACTCTGTATCGCAACGGCAGCAAGTACGCGGAGTACACTGCGGACAACTCGGAGCTGGATGACGAGCTGAACGAGCGGCAGAGCTGGAATCGAATCCCATCACTCCGAAGACTCAGCCCGGCGATCCGCATCACGACAAGCACCGCTCGTGGGACCCGTACGGCTGGCGGGAGGATGACACGTATTACGCCATCTTCGGCGGCAATCGGCCGGCTATCGCCAAGGCGGACAGCCTGGCGGGCCGGAACTGCGAGGGCTTGTTCCGGCCTACTTTTCGCGGGGAATTCCGCTACGGTTTGGCCTCGGCGGCGGGTTCGGTCTTTTCGCCGGCCGGCTTGCTCGCAGCCGGCTTTGACTTCTCCGGTTCGGAGGCTGGTCTGGGTTCTTTTGCTGCCGGTTTTGCTTCCTTCGGCGCCTCCTTGGGCTCCTCCTTGGGTGCCTCCGCTGCCGGTTTCTCCTCCATCCCCGGAAGCGGCGTGCCGAGGCTCCGATACATCGCTTTCAAGGCATCGTCGCGGTCCTGCCTCATCTTCAGGATATCGACCAGGGGGAAATCGGCGGGCAGTTCCTCGTCCAACTGTTGCAGCAGGCGCTGGTACTGCTTGATTCCCTCCGCCAGTTCATCCGCCGAGATGTCGTCCAACAGGCGCGGATACTCGTCGTAGAGCTTCCGCCACGCGCGCCAGGAGGATTCGAACAGTTTGCGGGCATTGTCCAATTCGGCAGCGTCATAAGCCTGCTTGGCCTTGTACAGGAACTCGCGGGCATCGACGGCGGTTTTCGTCTGCTCTGCGGCGCAACGGATCGTCCAGTAGTCGTAGTTCACGATGCTGCGGTAGTGGGCAATCCGGTTCGAGAGGGTTTCCTCATCCGCGAGCCGCTTGGCCAACTTCTCCGCCGCTTCCCGGTTTTGTTCCGGAGCGCGTTGGGCCACCTCCTCGTGCGTGACCGCCGTCTTGGCGACCGCCTCCAGATGCTGGTTGTAGTTCGCCTCCGTCAGCTTCTCCTCCGGCACGTCGAGTGCGGCGGACTGTTCCGGGGTCAACTCGGCGATCCTCTCTTTCCGGATCTGCTCGCGGACTCCGGGCGCCAGTTCCTCCAGCCTTTGCCTGATCCGCAGGATCCCCTCGTTGACCTGATCGTACTCGCCCAAGCGAATGTTATGTCCCCACGACGTAGGAATGGGCCGGCGGCCATATTCCTCCAACGCCCGCCCCGCATCGTACCAGGAGCGCTGCGCGGTCTGTCCCAACACGCCTTCGTCCTCGATGGTCGTCGAGTAGTTGACCAGCGACATGGGATTGTCGGCGTGGAAAATCAGCGGGCTTTTGCCCTTGAGCGGAATGCCCGCGTCGACCGCCCGCTCGGCCCGCTGATACCACAGGCGGCCCACCAGCCAGTTGTCGGGACGGCCATCCCAGCCGTGCGCTTTGTCGATCGCCACCTCGTTGTTCAACGAATTGTGGAAGTCATCGTCCTTGCGGAACAGTTCGCGGAATTGAACGTGTTCGTCGGCTCGGCCGATCTTTTGGCCCGTGATCCAGCCGGTGTAGTGCAGCAGGCGCGGATTCTCGCGGTTCAGGTGTACGCCGTTGACCAGGAAGTCGATGCCCTTGGTGACCCAGTGGTAGCGCATCCGGTAGTCGTCGAATTCGACCGACACGTTGTAGGCCAGGTTGTGGGACTGGTGCTCCCAGACCGTGATGAAATTGGGTTGCAGCTTGGTGATCTGATTCAAGGTCGCCGAAAGCCCGTCCCAGTCCTCCTTCTTCTTGAACTCAAAGCTCGAATTCCACAACAGGGCCACCGCCAGGGGACGCAGTCCCAACGTAGCCAGTTTGATGGATTCTCCGGCCGGATCGATCTCGCCCAACGAAGCTTGCGACAGTTGGTTTTCCGCGCGCAGCCGGGCCAGCACCCCGCCGGCGCTCTTGCGCGTCGCGGGCTGGCCGATCCAGAACAGCGGGAACAGCAGCAGCACAATTGCGCCGACGTAGACCACTTTGCGCCAAAACGAGATTTCCTGGCTCATGCCGCAATTTCCCGTGATTTCAGGAAGAAGTAGCCATACACGGTCAGCACCAGCACGAACGCCAGGGCGATCAAACAGTGCTGTCCCAGCAGGTTACCGTCGATATTGAACCCGTACGCTACGAAATCCGAGGTATTGAACGTCCAGTAATTGGGCAGCACGTTCGCGGCCACCCACATGAAGAACATCAGGACCGCATCGACTCCGCGAATCGTCCACTCGATCGGCTTGCCCAAATCGAGTTCGACGGTCTGGTTCAGCTGCGTGATCATCCGGATCGCAGATTCGACGGGTCCGCCCCCCACCTGCTCGCCCGTGGCCACGCTGATAATAAAAGCGCGGAACAGCCCCACGACCAAGGTGATCGCCGTCGCAAACAGTGCGACCGGCCCGCTCAGGAACGTGCTGAAGACCACGCCGAAACAAGTCACAATCACCATTTGCAGCCAGATGCCGACGTACGCCTTGCAGAAGTTCCAGGCAAACGGCGCGTCTCCGCCGCGAATGTACAGGTCCGCCTGAGCCATGCCGAAGTACTGGGCCCGCTCGGAACATTGAATCCAGATCTCGACGTTGCCTTCCTCGTCGACCAGGCTCTCGAACAGATCGATGTCCCTCAGCGTGCCGTCCGCTTGGACCGCCTTCAGCTTGCGGGGAATCTCGTGCCGGTACAGCGTGAACTCGCGCGCCGTAAACGGGATCGGCTCGCTGCTCAGGCCCGTGCCCGGATGTTTGACGGTCATCGTGCCCAAGATACCGGAGACAATGTCGCCCTTGTACGTGCGAAACACGCTGAGCGTCATTTCCACGGGCAGCGTTTCGGGGAAGGCCCGAGGCTTGATTCCCGAAAAGGTCCACGCGGCGGCGGCCAGCGAGCCGCCTTCGATGTACTTGCGATACGACCACTCCTTGCCCACGCTGATCCCTTCGCCGGCCCGGCCGGTCCGGTCCGTGAAACGCATCTTTCCGTAGATCGGCACGCGGGCCACCAGCGCGCCCCGAGGCGGACCGACGATCAACTTCTGCTCGCTGCCCGCACCCGCCGCCGCCCCGACTTCGTGATCGTGGTCCATGATGAAGTCGGTCCGCCCGCGGCCCTCCGCATCGACCGTCACCCGGTGGCGATGATAGGCATCGCGGCTGGTCACGCCCTGCCGTCCGCCGGCCTCGCCGCTGAGCGGTTCCAAGTCTTCCACGGCGATCTCATGCCGGTGCGCCAGGCCGCGGACCACGAACACGTAGCTGATCGCGCCCATCAGCACCAAGATGGCCGTGTTCACGATGATCACACCGAAAATCCGCCCCAACACGATCTCGGTGGCCCGCACGGGCTTGGTCACCACCGTGTAAATCGTCTTGGACTTGATGTCCGCCGGCAAGCTGAAGGTGCTCAACAGAATCGCCAACACCAGGATCATGAACTGCGCCGCCGTGAGCATCACGCCCAAGTACAGCCGCGCCGGATGATCGCTCTCGCGGTCCAGGAACCAGCCGGCAAACAGCACGATCAGCGCAAAGATGCCGAACGCGATCAGCACGCGCCGCCGGATCGCCTCCTGCATCGCCAACCGTGTCATGGCCCAGATTCGCCGCGGTGCGGTGTGCGGAAAATCGGACGCCACCGCCGTCGCGACCGCCTTGGCGACCGCGTAGAAGCCTTCGCCCGGCCCCAAGCGGATCGCCATCCGCAGGTATCCGGCGAACAGCGAAATCACCGCCAGTCCCGCCGCGATGGCAATGAACACCACCAACGCGCCGGGGCCACGGATGCTGGGGAAAAGCCAGTCCAGCAACGGAAGAATGTCTTTTTCCAGTGCCATACGTCTACTGCACCTCGTGGGCTCGGCGTCCGGGGTGAGCCTCGCTGTCCCGCACGATGTTCAAGAACAGGTCTTCCAGGGTCGTCGTGGGATTGTCCATGCGCAACAACTCGCCGCCGTGCCGGTCAATCACCTGCCGAATCTCCCGCTTGGCCGCATCCGTCAAGCCACGAACTTGAATCTGTGTCACGTCCTGGACGGTCAGCAACCGGTCCACGCGCCCCAGTTCCTTCAACTCGCCCTGGTACAGAATCGCGATGCGGTCGCAAACGTCCTGGACGTCGGCCAGCAAGTGGCTGCACATCAAGACGGTTTTGCCTTGCGACCGCAGATCGATAATCATGTCCTTCATTTCGCGGGTGCCGATCGGGTCCAGGCCCGTCGTCGGCTCGTCCAGCACGATCAATTCCGGATCGTTGATCAACGCCTGAGCCAAGCCGATGCGGCGCGTCATGCCCTTCGAGTACTCTTTCAACTGGCGCCGCCGCGCCCAGTTGAGCCCGACGCGGTCAATTAACTCGTCGATCCGCTGCCTGCGCGACGAGGCCGGCATGTCGAACAAGCGGCCATAGAAATCGAGGGTTTCCTCGGCGTTGAGGAATTTGTACAGGTAGGATTCCTCTGGCAAGTACCCGATCCGCTCGTTCTTGGCTACTTCGCTGGCGTCCTTCCCGAAGACCATCGCCCGGCCGCTGGTGGGAAAAAGCAGACCCAAGACCAGCTTGATGGTCGTCGTTTTTCCCGATCCATTGGGGCCCAGTAGCCCGAAGATCTCGCCACGGCGAATTTCCAGGTCCAACGCCTTCAGCGCCCGCACCTTTTGGCGGCCCCAGAAATCGCGGTAAGTCTTCGACAAGCTGCGAGTCTCGATAATCACGTCCGAATCTTGACTCGCTGCGTCCCCAGCCACAAGGGACGCGGTTCCCGCTGCAGCGGCTGGCATATCCATGAAGATTCTCCAAGAAGGCCACGATTTTATGCGTAAGTACGTTGCTCAGACCATGTTGGTTCGACGCAAAGGCAAGAAACGACACCCCCACGGCGATTTCTGTTTCGCGAAATCGTAACTATAAACCAGAACTGGGTCTGTGCAAGGTAAGCGCCCGACTTGCACGCCGTCACCCCAAGAAGCCCGTCTTTTCGGAAAAGCTGCGATTTTCTTCCGTAGACGAAATCGACGTGGCTGTCCTGTATTGTGCCACCACGCGCCTGTTCCCGCCCCGGCCTGACCTGATGTTCCGCAGCTTGGTTGTTGTCCTTCGCGGAAAACGTTAGACTGGGTTGGCGAAAACGCTTCGCTTCGCATGTCGTCGCTAGATCATGTCGCCGCTAGATCATAAGGAGTCGCTCGTATGATCCGTGTTGGACTTGCCGGGATCGGGTTCATGGGTTGGATTCATTACTTGGCCTACAAGAAAGTGCCCGGTATCGAACTCGTTGCCGTCTCCGAACCAAATGAAAAACGCCTGTCCGGTGATTGGCGGGATATCAAGGGCAACTTCGGCCCGCCGGGGGAAATGGTCGACCTGTCGAAAGTCGCCCGCTACAAGGACTACCGCGACATGCTCGCGGACGGGAGCGTAGATGTCGTCGATTGCTGCCTGCCTCCGTCGATGCACTCGCAGGCCGCCATTGCTGCCTCCCAAGCGGGAAAACACGTGCTGTGCGAGAAACCTATGGCCCTCACTACGGCCGAATGCCATGACATGGTCCAGGCGGCTACGGCGGCTGGAAAGCAGCTGTTCATCGGCCACGTTCTGCCGTTCTTTCCCGAATACGCCCACGCGGTGCAATTGATCCGCAGCGGCCAGTACGGCAAGCTCCTCGGGGGTACCTTCAAACGAGTCATTTCAGATCCGGCCTGGATGACCGATTTCTGGGACCCTAACCGCTGCGGCGGACCACTTATCGACCTTCATATCCACGACGCTCACCTGATTCGGCTTTTGTTCGGGATGCCCACTTCTCTGGTCAGCGTGGGGCGGTTGCGCGGCGAGATAGTGGAATACTGCAACACGATGTTCCACTTCTCCGATCCTTCGCTGGTGGTCAGCGCCGTCATGGGCGTCATCAACCAGCAAGGCCGTCCATTTACTCACGGATTCGAAATCCATCTCGAAAAAGCCACGATGCACTACGAGTTTGCCGGCTTCCAGGACAAAGGCGAATTGATGCCGCTGAAGATCCTGACGGCCGATGGCCAAGTCGTCCGGCCGGAGGTCGGCAGCGAGGATGCGGCGGAGCCGTTCGCGCGTGAAATCGCGGAAGTCGTGAAATGCATCGAAGCCAATTGTTCGTCATCCACTTTGTCTGGCGACTTGGCACGCGACGCCATCATTCTGTGCCACAAGCAGACCGATTCGGTTAAATCTGGAGGCTTGGTGGCAATTTGACGCGAAGAAGAAGCCCGGCTTTTCCGGAAGAGCCGGGCTTCTTTTGTGCGCTGATTTTCCGCCCCCCATACCCCGTCTCGAACATATCCGGAATAGGTCTCCCTGCATTCTTTCCCCCGCGTTTGACAAGCCCTACGAGCAACCTAGGTTTCTGGTGACGTGGGCTCGACGAGATGCCCGAGGCAGCTACGCGGTGGGGATGTCCGTCGGCGGGCACCCCGCCGCGTCTTTTCCTTTTCTCGGGTCGATCCGGGTGACGAACCCGCGCCGCTTTTTCTTCGCCATCTGATCGTCGCTCATGCTTCCAACCGCGCTGACGCCATGCGCCGCTGGTTGGACCCGCTGCGGCGAATCGAAAAGACCCTTGGTCTGGCGGAGCCTTGCGATTGCACCGTGACTCTTGCTTCATGGGCTCCGCCAGGCCGGGTTGGACTCTGCCCACCCCGGCGAGCGGCGGGCGTAAGCCGCCGGTGTCACTGCGCAAGCGGCGTTCGGGAAATAACCGGCCAGTGTTTCTTGCCGATCATCACACGGAGTGTGATGGCTGCTTTGGTCTCAGCCTGCCGCGCACACCGCGACTTGAGAAGCCCCGAAACGGCAGCGGCGGCTTGCCCTGCGCCGGTGCGATCCACATAATCGACGGCACGATTTAAGGAGCCTCTTTTTCGGGAAGGAGCCGGTCACGGATGTTCTACGCCGACCTGCACGTGCATTCCAAGTACTCGCGGGCCACGAGTCGCGACGCCGATCTGCAGCACATGGCGATCTGGGCGCGGCGCAAGGGCGTGACCCTGTTGGGGACCGGCGACTTCACACACCCGCAGTGGTTCGCTGAACTGCAACGCGATCTGGTGCCGGCGGAACCGGGCTTGTTTCGACTGCGGGATGAACTGGAGCGTGCCGTTGACAAAGAGACTCCACAGGCGTGCGCCCAGACTGTGCGGTTCATGCTGCAAGTCGAGATTTCCACGATCTACAAACGCGGCGAGCGAACGCGCAAGGTCCACCACTTGATCTACGTGCCTGGCCGGCAGCAGGCCGAACTGCTGATTCAGAAGCTGTCCAAGATCGGCAATCTCAAGTCGGACGGGCGGCCGATCCTGGGGCTGGACTCGCGGCACCTGTTGGAGATTGCGCTCGAGTGCGGCGAGGGCTGCTATCTGGTCCCCGCCCACATTTGGACGCCGTGGTTCGCCGCGCTCGGTTCTCAGTCCGGCTTCGATTCGGTCGACGATTGCTACGGCGATCTGGCCGGCGAGGTCTTTTCGCTGGAAACGGGCCTGTCGTCCGATCCGCCGATGAACTGGCGGCTGTCGCAACTGGACCGCTTCACGCTGGTGTCGAACTCCGACGCCCATTCGCCGCCCAAGATCGGCCGGGAAGCGTGCGTCTTCGATACCCACGTGGACTACTTTGCGATCCGCCAAGCTTTGAGGACGGGTGAGGGCTACGGCGGCACCGTCGAGTTTTTCCCGGAAGAAGGCAAGTACCACCTGGACGGGCACCGCAAGTGCAACGTGCGGCTGACGCCCGACCAGACCAAGTCCTGCGCAGGACGGTGCCCCGTGTGCGGCAAGCCGTTGACAATCGGTGTTATGAACCGCGTCGTTTCACTGGCAGACCGGGTGGACGGTTTCCGGCCACCGCGGGCCGGCGCTTTCCGCAACCTGGTGCCGCTGCCGGAAATCATCGCCGAGGTGCGCGGCGCCGGTGAACAAAGCCGCAAGGTCCAGCAAGCGTACGAGGAATTGATCGACCGCGTCGGTGCCGAGTTGTTCGTCCTGGAACAAGCTCCGCTGGAAGACATCCGCCACGCCGGATCGCCGCTGGTGGCCGAGGCGATCCGGCGCATGCGCGAGGGAAGGGTGATCCGGGAGGCCGGCTACGACGGCGAGTACGGACGAATCCGTTTGTTCGAGGACGGCGAACTGAAAAACGCCGGCACGGTTTCGCTGCTGTTTCAAATACCCGGCGACGCGGAGGCAGGGAGCGTTCATCTGGCGGCCGAAGCGCCCGAACCGTGGGACGCGAAGCTGTCAGCGGGCGCAGGGGGGATTTCCCAAACGGGCGCTGACGACATCTTTGCAGACGTAGCTGGAGACCTGCGGTCGGTTATTTCGGCGGGGTCGGAGACCCACGCCGAACGCGGGGGAAGCCGCGACGAACCCATTGTCCGAAGCGTGATCCTGGCCCAACTCGACCCGGAGCAACGAGCCGCTGCCGAGGTGGTACACGGTCCGCTGCTGATCGTCGCCGGTCCGGGCACCGGCAAGACGCGCACGCTGACTCACCGCATCGCCCACCTGGTCGCCGATCACGGCGTGCTGCCGGAACACTGTTTGGCGATCACCTTCAGTCGCCGCGCGGCGGAGGAAATGCGCGAGCGTCTTGCGCAGCTACTGACCGATAGCAAAAAGGGGGCGCGAGTTCCGGTCATGACCTTTCACGCGCTGGGGCTGGCGATTCTCCGGGAGCACGCCGCGCGGTTCGACTTGCCGCTGGATTTCCGCGTCGCCGACGACCAGGAGCGGACACAACTGTTGGTCGAAAGCGGCGGACTGTCGCAGCGGCAAGCCGGTCGCCTGCTGGCCGATGTCTCTCGCGCCAAGCGCGGCGGCGAGGCGACGGCGGTATCCGACGAAAACACCTCGGCCCGAGAAACGTACCGGCGGCTGATGCGCGAGCGGGCGTTGGTGGATTTCGACGATCTGATCCTGCTGCCCGCCGAGTTGCTACAGCGTGAGCCCGCGATCGCCGCCGAGTATCGCCGTCGCTGGCCGTGGGTCTCTGTCGACGAATACCAGGACTTGGACGACAACCAGTACCGCCTGTTCCGCCATTTGGTCGCGTCCGACGGCCACTTGTGTGCGATCGGAGACCCGGACCAGTCGATCTACGGCTTCCGCGGCTCGAATCCTGCGATCTTTCTCCAATTCACGCGGGACTTCCTGACAGCTCGCGTGGTCCGACTCACGCGGAACTACCGTTCTTCGCAGGCGATCGTCGCGGCGGCCTTGCAGGCGATCGCTCCCAGCTCCCTGGTCCCCGGCCGAATCTTGCAGTCGCTGTCGGAGAACGCAGACCGCATCTCGATCCACACGAGTCCCACGGAGCGGGCGGAAGCAGAGTTCGTGGTCCACACGATCGAACGCTCGATCGGCGGTTCGACGTTTTTCTCGCTGGACAGCGGCCGCGTGGACACGCCGGAGGTCGAGGCGCGATCCTTCGCCGATTTCGCCGTCCTGTATCGGACGGAGGCCCAAGCGGATTCGCTGGTCGAAGCCTTCGCGCGATCCGGCATCCCGTTCCAGAAAAAATCGCATCGCCGCTGGACCGAATCGCCGGCCGTCCAGGCCATGCTGCATTTTCTGCAAGAAGCCGCGCCCCATCGTAGCCCTCACGCTCCGCGTGAGGACAGCCCAGCAGCGTTCTCTATCCGCCCTGCCCCCGCCTCCGTCACCGATCTGCTCCAACAAGCCGCCGATGCCGTCCGTGCCGAACATCCGCAGGCCCCCGACCTGCTCGCCCAACTCCACCCGCTGGCCCAGCACTGTGGCGATGACCTGTCGCGGTTCTTGACCGAACTAGCCTTGGGCGCCGACGCCGACTCGTGGGATCCGCGTGCCGACCGCGTGTCGCTGCTGACACTGCACGCCGCCAAGGGGCTCGAATTCCCCGTCGTGTTTCTGGTCGGCTGCGAGGACGGCCTGTTGCCCTTGCGCTGGGGACCGGCGGATAACGCGGACGTGGCCGAAGAACGCCGCCTGTTCTTTGTGGGCCTGACCCGCGCCCGCGATCGAGTGCTGCTCAGCCACGCCCGGCAGCGCCTCTGGCGCGGACAGGTTCGAGACATGCCCGCCTCGCCGTTCCTGGAGCAGATCCGCGAAGAACTGCTGGAGCGAATCCAACAGGCCCAGGGCCGCAGGAAGCGAAGATCGACGGATAATCAACTGCAGTTGTTCTGAGCGATGATCTGCTGCGGCACGGTCAAGTACATCGACGATCCTGTCGGCCGCATCTTGCAGAAACTCGATGAGTTGGGACATACTCGAGTTCTGGCGACCACCGCAGACGCGCCCTGCATCGTGGCACGCGACCCACGGGACCTCGTCCGTCCTTCCACCGCTGCCAACCAACGTCCACGCTCCCCACGCCAGGCAAAAACACGCACCGCCTCGCCTCCGCAGCACAAAAAATCGCTGTGCCGAGCAAGGTCACACCCTGCGCGCAACTCGCCGCCACCTCCCGGCGCTGATCGTCTTCCCGCTGAAAACGTTGGCGAAACATCTAATCGCTTGCCAAGCTACCTCAATTTCCGAGTGATGACGGCTAGCCAGTCGCCGGTGGGGTTTCGGGGCGGAGTGCCCAGCGCCACCTTGCCGCCGCCGGAAACCTTGGGTACCGAGCCTGCTCGCAGTGGTCCGACATGGCGCGGATCAAACCACTCGACCGTGAATGTCTCCGACATGCCGCTCAAGTCGATTTCGGCCGCTCCGCCCGCCGGCAGGTAGACCAGATACACGCTGCCGGGTTTGGCCAGGCAGTACCGGCTGCTATCGTTCTTGTCGTTGCTGGCCAGGGCATCGGCGTTGTCCGTCGCCGCGATCTGGAACGAACCCGTCTTGCCGTCGTACGGCGCCAGCGGCTTGCCGGTGGCCGACGGATCGAGAGCCGCATGTTTCCCCTGCACGAACGAGACGTGATAGGTCCACCGTCCCGGCTTGTCCGGCGACAGGTGGGCGCGCCATTTCCTGCCGCAGTCGGCGGAGCTGTTGGCCGCATCGCCGTCGGCGGCGAAGTAGCCCGGCATCGCGTACTCGGGCGATCCGGATTCGTGCCGGCCGTCGGATCGCCTGGGAATGCGCGTTGCGGGGACGTTGCCGGAAGCCCCCTTCAGACGTAGATGCTGCTTGCATGGTGTTGATTCCTCGTCGGGTTTTTTGGGATCCAGCCGCTGGACCACGCGGAAGTATGGCCGTTGCCGCCTCGTACGGCGCCGAATCGAAAGGTGATTATACTGCCGCCAACGACCACGTCATCAAGAGTTTTTCCATGAGCCATCTGCGCCTTTTGGCCGGGGAGATTTGCCATCGCCCAATGAAAGGGATCATCCAAGCCGGCACCATGAGCAACGTCTTGTCAGAACGGTTGCCAACCGGGATAATCACGGGCATGGCATCTTCGGTTCAAACAGGAAAGGAGCCAAGCCGTGAACACGGGCCGGGACAACTTGCGGGCGATTCTCGCGATCACGATCCTCGTGCTGCCGCTGTGGGCCGCGCGGACACTGGGCGGCGACTGGCCGACCTACCGCGGGGACTACCGGCGGAGCGGCGTGGCGGCCCAGTCGCTGACACTGCCGCTGTACGAGGCCTGGGTCCACAAGGCGGCGCACCCGCCCCAGCCGGCGTGGCCCGAGCTGCCGGCCACGGTGGACGTGTGGCACCGCATCCAGGGCTTGGCCCCGACCACGACCTACGATCGCGCGTACCACGTGGCGGTGGCGGGCGGTCAGCTGTTCTTTGGCTCATCGGCCGAGGATGCCGTCTATTGCCTGGACGCGACGACGGGCCAGCCGCGCTGGTTGTTTCTGACCGAGGGCCCGGTGCGGTTGGCGCCGGCCGTGGCGGACGGCCGAGTCTTCGCCGGCTGCGATGATGGCTGCCTGTACTGCCTGGACGCGGCGACCGGCGATTTGCAGTGGAAGTACCGGCCGGGTCCGGAGGACCGCCGCCTGCCAGGCAACGGCCGGATGATCTCGCTGTTTCCCATCCGTTGCGGGATCGCGGTCGCCGGCGGGACGGTGTATTTCACGGCCGGGCTGTTTCCCGAACACGGCGTGTATCTGTGCGCGCTGGCCGCGGACAGCGGCAAGGAAGTCTGGAAGCAGAAGATCGACGTCTCGCCGCAGGGCTACCTGCTCGCCTCGCCCACCCGGCTGTTTGTGCCCACGGGGCGGACGGCGCCCAGCGTGTACGAGCGGGCCGACGGCAAGACGGTGGGCAGCCTGCCTGGCAGCGGTGTCGATGGGCGGGCCGGGGGCGGCTTCGCCGTACTGCTGGATGAGACGGTCGCCCACAGCAGCGGCGAGGCCGGCGGGATCAGCTTCTCCGCGCCCGGATCGAACGAGAAGATCATGTTCACGGCCGGCCAGCGAATGCTGGCCAAGGGCTCGATGGCGTACATCTACGGCCGGGATCGACTGTTGGCTCTGGATTTCGTCGAGTATTTCGAGTTGGGCCGACTGCAAAACAAGAAGGACAAGACGGCGGAGGAGCAAGAACGCCTCGCGGAGCTGCGCGGTGCGGGCCAGGCCTTCGTGAAATGGGAGGTCCCCTGTCCGGCGACCTACGAGATCGTGCTCTCCGGCGAGACGATCTTCGCCGGCGGCGACAGCCGCGTGGCGGCCTTCAACACGGCCGACGGCAAGATGGTCTGGAACGTCGTTGTCTGGGGCAAGGCGTACGGACTGGCCGTCGCCGGCGACGCGCTGTATGTCAGTACCGACAAGGGCCTGATCTACTGCTTCCAGAACACGGCCGATCCGGATCGCGTGCCGCTGCCCACCGAGCCGCTGGTGCCCGGCTCGCCCTACGCCGGCGATGCGAGCGATCCGCGGCATCGGCAGGTGGCGGAACTGGCCCTCCAGAGAGCAGGCGTCAAGCACGGGTACTGCCTGGTGCTCGGCGCGGGCACGGGCCGGCTGGCCTACGAGATTGCGAGGCAGTCCCAGTTCCAGGTCATCGCCCTGGAGAGCGACCCGGCCCAGACCGCTGCCGACCGGCGGGCGCTGAGCCGGGCGGGTCTGTACGGCACGCGGATCAGCATCCACCAGGCCCCGTTGGACAAGCTGCCGTACCCGCGGTACTTCGCCAACCTGATCGTCGCAGACGAGTCCGCGGTGGGCGGCAAGCTGCCGTTCTCGGCCGCCGAATTGTTCCGCGTGTTGCGCCCCTGTGGCGGAGCGGTCGTCGTGGCGCAAGGCCCCGGCGGCCTGGACGCGGCGGCGTTGCAGCGTTGGGGCGGGGACGGCATCGCCGGCTGGAAGACGGAGTCCCTGCCCGCCGGCGGTGTCGTGGGCACGGCCGTCCGCAGCCCGCTGCCAGGCACAGGCGAGTGGGCGAATTTCTACGCGGACAACGGCAACTCGGCCTGCAGCGGCGACAGCATGCCACCGGGTCCGGTGGACATCCAATGGTTCGGCCGGCCCGGACCGCGGCGGATGCCTGACCGGCACGACAAGAACGTCGGTCCGCTGTACAAACACGGGCGGCTGTTCGTGTCCGGCGACAACTACGTGGTGGCCGTGGATGCCTACAACGGGACGGTCCTCTGGGAGCGGGACGTGCCGGATTCGATTCGCCTGGGCGCCTTCAAGCATTCCGGCAGCATGGTGGCCACCGACGATCGGCTGTACCTGGCCGCCGGCGGCGACTGCCTGGCCCTGGACGCCCAGACGGGCCAGCAGAAACTCGCGTTCACGGTGCCGCCCGCGGCCGACGGCCGCAGCAACGAGTGGGGGTACGTCGCTTGCGAGGGCGATTTGTTGCTGGGCAGCGTCTGCCGTGCCGGCGCCGCCTTTCGCATCCAGGACTTGGACACCGAGACCCTGATCTGGCGCGATTTCATGCCGGTCGTCTGCAGCGACGCGCTGTTCGCTCGCGACCGGCACACGGGCCGGGAATTGTGGACGCACACGCCCCAGGAGGGCGTGATCATCAACCCGACGATCGCCGTGGGTGGCGGCCGGGTATACTGCGTCGAAAGCACCAACCCTCGCTCGCGCGACTACGCCGACGGCAGGGTCAAACTCGACGTGCTGCTGGGCCAAGGCGCGAAACTGGTGGCGTTGGACGTTCGGACCGGCAAGCCCATCTGGCAACGCGAGGCTCCTTTCGCCGCGTTGCAGCACATCATTTTCTTGAGCTACGCCAAAGAGACCGTGGTCGTGACGGGCTCCAAGAACGTGCAGGTCGAGGGCAAGGGCCGAGTCCGCTACGACCTGCACGCCTTCGATGCGGCCACGGGCGAGGTGCTGTGGCAAAACACGCAGACGCCCATCCCCGACCACATCCTCCAAGGCGGGCACGGCGAGCAGGTGCAGCACCCAGCCATCGCCGGCGAGACGATCTACAATACGGGCTTCGCCTGCCACTTGCGGACGGGCGAGGCGATCGACGGCTGGAAATGGCAAAAGAGCGGCCACTGCGGCACGCTGACGACGTCGGCCCAGTGCGCGTTCAGTCGCTACGCGCAGCCACGGATGTTCGACCTGCAGACCGGCCAATACACCGTCTTGAGCCAGACCACGCGTTCCGGCTGCTGGGTCAACATCCTGCCGGCCGGAGGTCTGATCCTGATCCCCGAGTCCACCGCCGGCTGCATCTGCGGCTATCCGCTCCAGACCTCGCTGGCGTTGTCCCCACGCTAAAGAAGGGTCCGGAGTATTGCATCTGCGTAAAAACCCGCTATTCTAATCCAGTGAACGGCGAGGTCCTGCGCGACCAGCCATCCGGCCATGTTCCAGCGCGGCGTAGATCGCAAAAGGAACGTTTCTCGATACACGGTGTGCGTGGGCCGCGTATGGACGTGAAGGGGGAACGCCACGCACGTGCGATCGGATGCGGTCGTCGGGCTCCTTCTGGCGGTGGGCTGCGCCGCCGTGCCGATCACACCGGCAATTCGATTTCCCGGCCTTCCTTGTCGCGGCAGTCGATTTCCAGGTGTTCGGGGAACAGGCCTTCGCTGCCCAGAATCTGGACGTTCAGGCCGCCGTCGTCTTCCAGTCGCGTGATTTCCTTGCGCTTCTTGTTATTCAAATACGAGGCGACTTCATCGTTGACCCGCACGGTCACGCGCGAGGCGCCGGGCTGCTGGCTGGCCAGCATCAGCATGCGGACGACTTCGATGGCCATGCTTTCCGCCTTCTTGACCACGCCGCGGCCGCTGCAGCAGGGGCAGTCCGTGTAGACGTTGCGTTTCAGGCTGGGCCGGATCCGCTGCCGCGTCATTTCGATCAGGCCGAACGGACTGGTGCGGAGGATCTTGACGCGGGCCCGGTCCCGGCGCATCGCGTCCCGCAGCGCCCGTTCGACGCCCCGGCGGTGCTTCTCGCGGCGCATGTCGATAAAGTCGTTGACGATCACGCCGCCCAGGTCGCGCAGCCGCAGTTGCCGGGCGATCTCCTTGGCCGCCGTGAGGTTCAGCTGGTAGGCAGCTTCCTCCGCCGAGTCGGAGATGCGGAAGTTGCCGCTGTTGACGTCGATGGCCACCAGGGCCTCGGTCTGGTCCACCACGATGGACCCGCCGTCCTTCAAGGGCACCTCGCGCTTGTAGATCCTGGTGATCTCGTGTTCCAGCCGGTACTTGTGGAACAGCGGCTCCCGGCCTTCGTACAATTGCAGCCGGTGGACGTAGCGAGGCATGGTCAGCTGCAGGAAGTTCTTGGCCCGCTCGAAGGCGTTCGGCTCGTCCACGTAGATGGCGTCCACGTCGGAGGCGAACATGTCGCGAATCGTGCGGATGATCATGTCGCTTTCTTCGTAGATATCCACGGGCGCGGGTTGCTTGCGGACCCGGCGGACGATGACTTTCCACAGCCGCAGCAGGTACGCCAGATCGCGCGACAACTCCTTGCGGGTACGGCCCTGGCCGGCGGTGCGGACGATGAAGCCCAGGCCCTTGGGCGGGTTCAACTCGAGCATCGTTTCGCGGAGCTTGCGGCGTTCGTCGTCGTCCTCGATTTTTCGCGAGACGCCGACGCGACCCAAGGCGGGCATCAGCACCAGGTAGCGGCCCGGGATGCTGATGTAGGTGGAAAGCGTCGGCCCCTTGGTGCCGATGCCTTCCTTGATGACCTGGACCAGCACTTCGTCGCCGCGGCGGAAGATGTCTTGGATCGGGGGCTTGAAGCGGGGACGGCCGCCCGAGCGCGGGCCCCGGTTGCGGCGGCGCGGCCGCCCTGCCGGTTCCTCGTCCTCTTCTTCGCCGTCGTCGATGTCGTCGTGCCGGCCTCCGTTGCCGGCCAGCGAGGGGTCGTCCGGGGCGTAGCCGCCCTGGCGGAAGTACTGCGGCTCGACGTCGCTGATGTGCAAAAACCCATTGCGTCCCACGCCGAAGTCCACGAAGGCTGCTTGAATCGTGGGCTCCAGGTTGACGATCTTGCCCTTGTAGATATTCCCCACGTAGTTGTCCTGGCTGGCGCGTTCGATGTACAGCTCTTCCAGCACTCCATCCTCAATGACCGCGATCCGGCACTCTTCCGACTGCGAGACATTGATCAGCATTTCCTTTCTCATGCGACTTGTTTCTTTCCTCGTTAGAGTTGTGCGGAGGTGCGGCAAGCTCGACGCGGATGCGCGTCAGGCAGCAGCCGTCGCCTTCCAAACCGGCGACGCCCAACGCCTCCAAGACATCGCGCACTCGCGCGCTGCGGGGCGTATCGGCGGCCAGGCGAAAGCGGAGTCTGCCGTCACGGAATTCGAGCTGGTCCAGACCGGCCTTGAGATCGACCGGCTGGTCCGATCCAGCTCGACGGAACCAATACGGAGCAGGGGCCTGCAGCCGGGCAATCCGCCCGGCGAGCATCTGGCTGCAGGCCGGAGGAACGGGCAACTCGTACGTGAATCGCCGCGCCTGCGCCTTGCCCTCGCCCGGCGCCAGCACCTGCAGATCCGCGACTTCCAGCCCCGGCAGGGCGGTGCGGTCCAGGCCTTGGCGGAGGCGGTCGGCGGCGACGGACTCGGTCAGTTCAAACTCCATCACTTCGTCCAGCGCGGCGATCCCCAGGGCCAGGGCCGAGGGAAAACTCAGCTTGGGCTTCGGGTGAAACCCTTCGCTGCGGCGCAGCGGCAATCCGGCCCGGCGCAGCCAGCGTTCGCAGGTCCGCGCCAGGTCGTGATGGCTGATCCAACGCAAGTCGTCCCGCTTGCGAAACCGCAGGCGGATGCGAACTCGATTCATCAAAAGCACCCGTCGTCCGGCTGCGGCCACCCCGGCGGGGCCTGCCGCAGCACGGAACCGTTGCTTCCCGGCGGGATCAGAAGCGGAGCTTCTGGTACTCCTCGCGCAGGAAAGCTTCGATTTTCGAGGCGCTGTCCAGCGTCAGGGCATGGGCTGCGACCGCTTCGCATTCCGCCACGGTGACGCTGCGACACACGCGCTTGATTTCCGGGATGGAGTTCGGCGGAACACTCAGTTCGCGCAACCCCAACCCCAACAATAACATGGTGTAAACCGGATGGCCGCTCATCTGGCCGCACAGGCTGGCTTTTACGCCGGCGTTGCGGGCGGCTCGCAGAGAGCCGCGGATCAGTCGCAGCACGGCCGGATCGGCGGTCTGGAACAGGTTGGCCACGCTGGGATTGCTGCGATCCACCGCCAGCGTGTACTGCACCAGATCGTTCGTGCCGATGCTGACAAAATCCACTTCCTTGACAAAACGGTCGATCAACACAGCGGCCGCCGGGGACTCGACCATCATGCCGACGGGAATCTCGCGGCAAAACGGCACGCCCCGCTGGTCCAAATCCGACATGGCTTGGGTCAAAGCTTGTCGGGCCTGCTGCAACTCGGGCAACGTCGTAATCAGGGGGAACATCACGCGCACGTCGCCCAGCGCGCTGGCCCGCAGGATCGCCCGCAACTGGGGCACGAAGAGGTCGGGATTGCGGAGCGACAGACGGATGCTGCGGAGCCCCAGGAACGGATTAGGCTCGTCCTCCGGGGCGGCCCGCGTGATGCGCATTTTGTCAGCGCCGAGATCCAGGGTGCGGATCACGACCGGCCGCCCCTGCATGGCTCGCACCACCTCCGCGTAGGCCTGATAGTGGTCCTCCTCGGACGGCTTGTCGTGCTGGCTGGTGTACAGGAATTCCGTCCGGTACAAGCCGATCCCGTCCGCCCCGCGCTGCAGGCAGCCCTCGGCCTCCTTCGGGTACTCGATGTTGGCCATCAGCCGAATGCGGACTCCGTCCCTGGTCTCGGCCGGCATGTGCCAGAGCGGCTCCAGTTCGACAGCCACCGCCTCCTGTCGCTGCAACTCGACCCGGTACCGCGTCAACGTCACGTCGTCGGGATCCAGGATCACCAGGCCGCGGTTGCCATCGACAATCACCTGTTCGCGGCCAGTCAACCGGGCCAGAAAATGTCCGATGCCGACCACGGCGGGAATTCCCAATCCCCGGGCGACGATGGCCGTATGCCCCCCCACACCGCCGATTTCGGTGACGAAGCCCAGCACGGACTCCGGCTTCAGCTTGGCCGTCTCGCCAGGCGTCAAGTTGTGCGCCAGCAGCACTACGGCGGAGGGCAGTTGCCCCAACTCATCCTCCGGCCGACCGGTGAGGTGCCGTAGCAGACCCCGTTCCAAGTCGACGATGTCATGGGCCCGCTCCGCCAGCACGGGATTCGGCGACTGTTGGAACAGTTTGGCGTAGGCCCCCAAGGTCATCGTCACCGCGTATTCGGCCGAGTAGGCATGTTCCCGAATCGCGGTCTCGACCTCGCGCCGCAAACGCGGATCCTGCAGAATCTGCAGGTGCGCGGCAAAGATCGCCCCGACCTGCTCGCCCAGCTGCGCCGTCATCGAATTCTGGGTCCGCAGCACTTCGTCGGACGCCGCCGCGATGGCCCGGTCAAACCGTTGCACTTCGTCCTCGACCGACTCGCGCAGCACAAACGACCGTGGGATGAGGAATCCCTCGTTGTCGATCACCAACGCTCCGCCCAGGGCAATGCCCGGCGAAACCGCTATGCCTTGCAGTATCTCCATGACCCCGCTTGCCGGCGTTCCCTGTCGGCGCCCGAAGATTCCGGGGCCACGGCTGGCCGGCCATCGTTTCCGTTGGTCCTCAGATGCTCTCTCCCAGGGACACCTCTCCATGCTCCGTTTCTTCGGCCTGCGGCAACGGCACCTCGGGCTGCAGCAGCGGCTCCTCGACAAACGTCTCCTGTTCGATCACCGGCGTCAACGCCGCCACGGCCTGATCCGCGTCGCGTCCGCGAGCCAGGATGGTCAAGAGGGTGCCTTGAGTCGCGGCCAGCATCAGGATCTCCAGGACGCTCTTGCCGTTGACGCTCTGCCCGTCTTTGATGATCTCGATCGCCGATTCGTAGCGGCCCGCCAACCGCGCAATCAGATAGGCCGGGCGGATGTGCAGCCCGATCGGATTCGCGACCCGCACGTCTTTCCGCGCGACCAGATCCGCCATAGGATTCGCCACTACGAAACACCGACTAGCTCTGGTTGCTGTCCGCTTCGTCCAACAACTGCTTGATGTCCTCGACCGTCTTCGCCTGCTTCAAGAAGCGGCAGAACGTGTCGTCACGCAGCTGGCGGGAGATGTTTTCCAGCGCCCGCAGATGATCGCCCGGCCGATCCGGAGGAGAAACGAGCAGGAACAGAATCTGGACTTTTTCGCCGTCCAGACTCTGGAAATCGACGCCCTCACGGCTGATCCCGACCGTGCCGATCAAGCGGTTGACGCTGGAGTGTTTGGTGTGCGGGACCGCCACGCCGCGGCCGATCCCCGTGCTCCCCAATTCCTCCCGTTTCATCACGGCCTGGACGATTCCCGCCTGGTCCTCCGCCTTGACGGCCCCCGCCTCGGCCAAGGCCCCGATCAGTTCTTCCACAACGCTCCTTTTGTCCTCCGCTTTCAAGTCCGCTCGAATTGCCCCCACTTCAATGAAATTCGCAAACTTCATATCCCATGTCCTTTCCTTCGAGGCATATCAATCCCGCCCGTCGCTCGGGCCGCAAGGCCGGCAAGAGCGCCGGCGCAATCAGTCTTCCTCGGATTCGTCGGTCCCCGTGACCTCCACGCTTTTGGCCCCGCGAGAACGATGACCTCGGCGTTTGTCCTTGTGCTTCCGCAGTTGCTGTTCCAACTTGTGAATCGTTCCATCCAAGGCCGCCAGCACACTCGACGCGGTTTCCGTCGCCACGAAGTCATCGGTACGTTCGACCGACACCCGCAACTCGACGCTCGGCGACTCGCGATGTTCAAGGTCCGCCGTAACCTGAATCGAAGTCACACGGTCGAATAGCCGCCTCAGTTTTTCCACCTTGTCGCCGATCTTGCTTCGAGTGTCCGAACTGAGATGACCGTGCCGCGCCGAAATCTTGACTTGCACCGAATTGACCTCCCTTAAGATCCTTGCCAGTCAACGGGCCCACCAGGCGCGAACCGCCGTCGATGACCGTGCTGGCGGCATGGAACCAAAATCGAGTGCCCAAGCACCTCGAAATCGCCGAAACGCGCGATTCACAACATCGTCAGTCTATTCACTTGCACAACTCGTAAAAAGGGGCGTTGCCAGTTTAGGCAGCCCAAAAAAAGACGAAATACAATGCGGGATATCAGGATGTTCATAGTGAGTATTTCGTAACGCCCGCCTAGTGCCTTGTCCAAGCTAAATCCGTGGGTTGTGAGCGGCACGGCGCTAGCCGCCGGTGGCGTCCGGAACCGGCGGCTGGCGCCGTGCCGCTCACCCATTGCGACCCCAACATTTAGATTGGACGCGGCACTAGGAGGTCTCGCAGAAGCTGAGCCCGGATTCTCTGAAGAACCGGGCTTCTTTTCGCCAGCAGAACTGCATTCGCCCTTAGATCCCAGGGGCCAGTCACCCGTCACTGTGCAGAGGAGAGGGAAGCGATTCATAAAGGATCGCCCCGCTTTGGAGCTGTTCCCTCCACTTCTGAATGCTCGATTTTCGGTCATTGGCCCACGGCATATAGAGCAACGTCTTGTTGGTAATCCGCTGAAGGTTCTCGAACGCGAACACCCGAACCGCCAGCGAATCGTGGCCCAGGAAATCGACCAGTTCTCGATCACCTCCTTGACGAAGTTGTTCGGGACTGTAACCCCAACTCAGGCGGTAGAGATTCGCCGCATCGGCGCCGCAGTAGCTCTCCAGCACTTTCCGTACGGCGGTTGCGGTCTCCGGACTGCGCGACAAGGATTGCCGGAGAACGTCGAATTCCGACTTCCAGTACGATCGTTGCCGGTCGTCGCGGAACTCTTTCACGAGGATCTCGAAGGAGTCCAGGTAGGCCAGGCAGCGGGCAGCCAGCGATCGCACTTCCGACTTCCGGTCTTCGCTGCGTTCCTTCAGAATGAGACTCACCGGCCGATCCGCGGCAATCATGGGCTGCAGGGTATCGGACGCCAGACGATCGACGTCGCGCAGATCCGCACCCTCCATCCAAGCGGGACTCTGGGACACCACATTCGTTTGCGATTGCCCGCCGATGATGATTCGCACCTGGCCCTGCTCGACCGGCAGCGGCGCCGGCGACTCGGCGGTCTGCCATTCGATGCGGCCGATGGCGGTGTAGATGCGGACCACGGGGAGCGCGGGATCGGTCTCCGGGTTGGCTCCCGGCGGCAGATAGCGTGAGACCTCGATGCCGATCTCCGAAGCGGCCTCCAGGAACGTCGCCGTGCCGCGCTGCCCGCCGAGTTCGAGGTGAATGCGAACTCCGGCCACGCCCGCCGTCCCGATCAGCGCCCGACCGTACTCCATCATCAGTTCCGGCTCTCCTTGGGCGTTGTTCGGCCTGGTTTGGACGGACGCCGGACCGGCCAAGATCACCTGTACCCCGGGCGTCAGCACGATTTCCGGCCGGTACGTGGGAAAAACGATCAGACGGTCGCCGGACATCAATCGAGACCGGGCCGGCAAGCGAAACCAGTCGGCGGACTCCGGCACGTATCGAACGAGGAAGTGCGGATCGGACAACTTGACGTAACCCACCTCGACGGGCTGAAGGTTGCTGGGCGTTATGGGGGCTACGGGCGGAGCGTCGTCCGGGGACGGCGGTTCTGCGGGCTCTTGCATCTCGGCCGGCTTGGGCTCCATGCCCGGTCCCCTTTCCGTGGCACCGGCTCCCGGCTTGGCGGGCGCGCCGACGTCGGGCTCCAAGGCGGGCTTGCTGATGTCGATGGGCGTGGGGGGCGGGGCGGCAGGGGCAGGGGCCCCGCTGCCTTCCGCCTCGCGAGGCGCTCTGTCGGCGCCCGCCGGCGACGCGGCCGCGGCCTCGTCATGCGCCGCCTGCGGCGGTTCGACCTCCGTGCCCGTTGGCTCCGCCTCGGCGGCCTCGCCTTCCTGCGCTGGTGGCAACGAGGGCTCCGCGACCGGTACCGGCGGTTCGGACACCTCCGCAGCCTGCGGTGGAGCGTGAACCACCTCGGCGGTTGGCTCGCCGCCCAGCAGCCGCATCAACGGGTGATTGCGATTGAAAGGCCCCATGGCCCGCAGCGCCACCGCCGACAGCAGGAAGGCCAGCAAGAGGGTGATCGCCAGCGGTTTCCACCGGCCGCCCTGTGCGACGCGCAAGTAGTCGGGAACCTCGAAGGGTTTTCTCCCTCGGGCCGCGACCCGCTCGGTCTGCGGCGGAGGCGGAATCATGGTCGCCGGCGGCGGAACGGGTTCTGCTTCCGCAGCCCCCAAGGGCGGCTCTCCGACAAGTTCGTCGCGGGTCCGCGCGTCGTGCTGGGGGTGGCCCGCGGCCCGATGTGCCACGTCGGGCGAGCCGATGCGACAGACTCGGTCCCGCAAGTCCGGATCGACTTCGGCGGGTTGTTCCAACACGAGCGCCAGGATCTGATGGCAGGCAGCGACCTCGGCCAAGTGGACATCCGACTCCAGGCAGACCTTCTCCAGATCCGGCACTCGTTCGGGCGGAAGTTGATTGTCCAGGTACTCCGCCACCGTATTGGGATCCAATCCCATGCCTCGCCCTTCCAGGCTGGGCGCCCCCAACCGCGGCCGATTCGTGGCGCTGCGGATGCGATGCACCAGCCCCGTCGCGAACTCGCTCTCCTCGATCTTCCTGCCCAGTTCCTCAGCTTCCGACGGGTCGTCGAGGATATTGTCCAAGTAGGCCAACATGGTTCGCAGCGTAAGTCTCATGGCGACACCCTTTCTCCGACAAGGATGGTCAGGGCCAGGCACTTCTGGCCAGTTGACGAAACTCCCGGTCCGTCCGTTATCATTAGTGCCGCGCAGCCGGCGCTTTCGTACAAGAAACCCAGACAATCTCCTGAGAATGCCCAACTCTGACGGAGAAACACGCTCCATCCGCCCCGAAGCCTTCGATTTGCTGTACGAGCAAGGGCCATGCCTGGTCGTGGTCAAGCCCGGGGGGCTTGCTACGCAGGCGCCGCCGGGCATCGACAGCCTGGAAGTCCGCGTCAAGGAGTTCCTGCGGACTCGCGACGGCAAGACGGGCAGGGTGTACCTGGGAATCCCACACCGCTTGGACCGGCCCGTATCCGGGGTGATGGTGCTGGCCCGCCATGTGCGGGCCGCACGCCGTTTGGCCGAACAGTTCGAGGCGCGGACGGTCATCAAGAAGTATTGGGCGGTGGTCGAGGGGACGGTCTCGCCGGACGCCGGGACCTGGACGGACCACCTCCGCAAAATCCCGGACACCGCCCAGGTCGAAGTCGTGTCCGCGGAACATCCCGCAGGCCGGCTGGCGGTCTTGTACTATCGCGTGCTAGCAAGCGACGGGCGGACATCGTGGCTTGAAATCGACCTGGAGACGGGGCGCATGCACCAGATTCGCGTCCAGGCCGCTTCACGCTCGCACCCGATTGTGGGCGACGCACAGTACGGGTCCGTGTTGCCTTTCGGACCGGTGACTGATGATTTCCGGCGCCGCTGGATCGCCCTGCACGCCCGCCGCCTGGAATTCCGGCACCCCATGACGCGCGAAATCGTGAACCAAATCGCCCCCCTCCCGGCCGCTTGGCGACCGTTGAGCGTGTTATCTCAGGCATTTCCGGACGGTTAAGTCCTGCGGAGAAAGTCAAGCCGCGATTACCATGCTGCGCCCGCATCTGTACCTGCTGCCCTTTGCGATGCCGGCCGAGACGACTACATTGACATCGGGGCTCGCCGTGAATGATGTTCCGCCCTACGGAATCCGGGAGTAAACGTGCATGCACGAGATGACGGCGATCAGCGGGACTCGTCTCCGCGTTGGAGCCGTCTCGTACCTGAATACGAAGCCGCTTGTGTACGCCCTGCCGGCGCTGGCGCCGGACCTCCAGATCGTGTTTGACGTACCGAGCCGTTTGGCCGAGGAATTGCACGCCGGACGGCTCGATGTCGCGTTGATCCCGTCGATCGAATACCTGCGCCAGGCAGGTTGCACCATCGTGTCCAACGCCTGTATCGGCTGTCGTGGTCCCGTGTTGAGCGTGAAACTGTTCGGCCGCAAGCCGCTGTGTGAAATCGGCAGCCTGGCTTTGGACGAGGGCTCGCGCACCAGCCATCTGCTGGCCCGCATCCTGTTGTGGGAACGGTACCGTGTGCAGCCGCGGCTGGAAGTGCTGCCCATCGACTGCGGTGCGGAGGCCAGTGCGGCGGACGCGGTGTTGTTGATCGGGGATCGGGCCATTCGTCCGCCGCCGGCCGGATTTGTGGAATGCTGGGACCTGGGCGACCAGTGGTGCCGCTGGGCCGGATTGCCCTTCGTGTTCGCCATGTGGGTGGCGCGTCCCGGCATCGACGTTTGCGGCATGGACGGCATCCTGAGCCGGGCGCGCGATTGGGGAGTCGCGCACGTGGAGGAAATTGCCCGCGCCGAAGCGGCGGCGGTGGGCCTCAGTTACGAGCAAACGCTGGGCTACTTGCGCGACAACCTGTACTTTTGCTTGAATGGACAAGAGCGGCGCGGTTTGGAGTTGTTTTTCCAACTGGCTGCGAAAATCGAGTCGCTTGCGGCCGAGAGGAGTCTGCAGCGGTGACGATTGCCGGATTGCTTGACAAGTCCGTGGCGGGCGAACGTTTGTCGCCGGAGGAAGGCCTGACGTTGCTCGGCTCCTCCGATCTGACGTCGCTGGGCCACGCGGCGGACGCCGTCACCCGGCGACTGCACCCGGAGGCCTACCGGACCTACAACATCGACCGCAATATCAACTACACGAACATCTGCACGGCCGCCTGCGATTTCTGCGCCTTTTGCCGCAAGCCGAAAAGCGAGGACGGCTACGTCCTGCCGCGCGACGTGTTGCTGGCCAAAGTGGAGGAAACCGTGCAGTTGGGCGGCAACCAGATCCTGCTCCAAGGCGGATTGCACCCGGAGTTCAAGCTGGACTGGTACGAAGGACTGCTGGGCGACATCAGGAGCCGCTTTCCGCAAGTCAACGTCCACGGCTTCAGTCCGCCGGAAATCCATCACTTCAGCAAGGTCAATCGTCTGCCGCTGCGCACCGTTTTGGAACGTCTCCAGGCCGCCGGACTGGGAAGCATTCCCGGCGGTGGCGCGGAGATCCTGGTCGACCGCGTCCGCCGGCAGATCACGCGCGGCAAGTGCCTGACCGGCGACTGGCTGAACGTGATGCGCGTCTGGCACGAACTGGGGGGCGTGAGTTCCGCGACCATGATGTTCGGCCACGTGGAAACGCCGGCCGAGCGGATCGAACATCTGCAGCGACTCCGCCAACTGCAGGACGAAACCGGCGGGTTCACCGCGTTCATCGGCTGGACCTTCCAGCCCGACCACACCCGCTTGTCGCAGATCCCGAAAGCCAGTCCGTGCGAGTACCTCAAAACCCTGGCCGTGGCGCGTCTGTACCTGGACAACTTCCGCAACGTGCAGGCCAGCTGGGTCACGCAGGGCCTGAAGATCGGCCAGCTGGCGATGTTGTTCGGCGCCAACGACATGGGCAGCCTGATGATCGAAGAAAACGTCGTGGCCGAAGCGGGCACGGTGCACTACCTGACGCTGGAAGAAATCCGCGAGGCCATCCGCGAACTGGGCTACGTGCCGCGCCAACGGAACGTGTTCTACCAGTTGGTCGGCGAAGAGGCGGAGCGTATCGCCGTCCGAGCCAACCGTGGGCAGCACCACCAACAAGAGGACGGCAGAATCATGGGGGCAGAGTAATTCAGGTATCTGCCTGGCATGGTTCTGCCCCTATCATTCTGCCAGTTATTCTGCCTGGCGCGAAGCCGCTTCGCCGGCCGCCGGCCGCGGTTCGGCGCGGGGCCGCTGCTTCATCATGAGCAGGCCCAGAATCGTCAACAGGACGCCAAAGGCCAGTTCCGGCGAGGGCGCCTCGTGAAAGATCAGCACGCCGGCGATGGCGGCCATCGTGGCTTGGGTGGCGTTCAACGCGTTGACGTAGACCAAGTTCGCCAATTGCAGGGCCTTGGTCAGCGCGATAAACGCCAGGGCGTTGAAGATCCCGGCCGCCAGCATCATCCCAAAATCGTCTGCCGGCGTGTTCCCCATCCCCTGCCAGCCGATCCGCCAGTGGCTCCAGCCGCCCAAGCTGACCACGCCAAATAGACTTACCGTGAACAACGTGATCGACAGGGACGCCCGGCCTTTGACACCGTAGCGAATCACCACGCTCAAGATCGAATACGCCAGGCCGGACAACATGGCTCCCGCGACCCCCAGGGCGACCAGCCACCCATACGCCGCTGCCTGCGGTGCCGGACCTGCGACCGACCGGTGGGCGTCGCTGGCCCCCAGGGACAGCACGGTGATGGCGGCGATCAGTGTGACGACCGAGGCCAGCATGCGCAGGGTCAGCGGTTCGTGCAGCAGCGTGCGTCCCAACAGGGCCCCTCCCAGAATGATCGTGCCCAGTGTCAACGGCACGGTGAGTGCCAGTCCGACGACGCCCAGCGACCATTGGAACACGACGTTGCCGACCAACTGTCCGATCAAGGCCCCCACCGCCAACAGGCCCAACACGCGCCATCCAGGGAAGATGTTCCGGCCGCGCCAGGCTTGCACGGCAACCCACGGTCCGACCAGCAGCAGGGTCGGGAGGGCTTTCATGGCCGAGACCCAAACCGGGTCGCAATCCGACACCGCCCGCAGGCAGGCATTGGCGGCGGTGTAGCCCACGGCCGAGAACAGGCCGCACAGCGTGCCTAAGACGGCGTGAGGCGACGTAGCCGAGGATGGGGCGGAGGGTGGTGCGGCAGTTCGATTCAAAGCGGCAGTCGCCCTTCGGTGTTGGTCAAGCGCTGTCGGGGAATTGAGGTGAATCCGTGTGATGACCGGCAAGAAACACTGCACAGTTATTTCTCGAACGCTGCTTACTGGACGCTGGCTTTGTCCTGGTTGGCGCCGATGCAGAACAGGTGCTCCTTGCCGCGGACGTAAATGCGGCCGGGCTGAAACGCGGGGCTGGTGACGCATGCTTCGCCCAGTTCGTTCTCCGCGACGCGGACACACTCGCCGTCCGTCGGTTCGAGGATGAACGTCTTGCCCTCTTCGGAGAACAGGAACACGTTCTTGCCGGCCATGGCCGGCGAGGAAGAGAAACTGGCCCCGTCGAAATCCTCCTCCCACAACGGCTCGCCGCCCTGTTTGGCGTCGTAGCAGGTCAAGGTGCCGAACGAGGCCAGCACCATCAGGTACTTGTCGGTGGCCAGCGGACTGCAGCAGTCGGGAGACCCGGCGTCGGCTTCCCACAGGACGTGGCTGTCGGTCACATCACCGCTTCCGTCCGGGCGGATCGCCGCCATGCCGGGAAATTCGTTGGCCACAAACACGAGCCCGTCGGCAAAGGTCGGCGAAGGTCCGACGTCGGCCTGCAAGCACTTGGCCCGCCAAATCTCCTTGCCGTCGCTCGGCGTGTAGGCGATCACCCACGGATCGGCGGCCGTGATGATCTGCGGCTGGCCGTCCAGCTCGATCACCATCGGCGTGGGCCACGAGTTGGGCACTTCGCGCGGCGTCTCCCACGCCGTCTCGCCCGTGTCGGCCTTCAAGGCCAGGAGCTTGGAAAGCTTTTCCTGCTTGGTCCCTTGATCGAACTGCACCAGCAGCAGGTCGCCGTACATGGCCAGCGAGGCGGCGTGGCCATAGGTATTCTTCGGCATGCCCAGGCTGCGGGACCAGCTCACCTGGCCGGCGAAATCCACGGCGGCGACGTCCCCGTTGGCGAACATCGCGTACGCTCGCCGGCCGTCCGTGGCAGGTGTCGATGCGGCGAAACCGGTTGCTTCCATTACCTTGGGCGGGACCGCCGTGCTTTCGGGCGTGCCCGGCGCTTCGGCTTGCCACAGCAGCGCTCCGGAATCCGCGTCGCAACAGTACACCACGCGCCGCGTCTCGTCGGCGCCCGTCACAAAGACACGCTTGTCCCAAACGATCGGCGAGCTGTTTCCGGGCAACTCAATCGGCGTCTTCCAGAGGATTCCTTCGCCGGACGCTCCGTCCCATTTCGCCGGAATGTCGGCAGACGCGGAAACGCCGGTCCCGCCGGGACCGCGGAACCGCGGCCAGTTCCGCCGCCATTCCTCCTGCGTTGGTGGTTTTTCGACCGGCGCCTCGCCGCTGGGCTTCTTCTCCGTTGCCGCCGGCGCCTCGGCCGGTGGCGTAGGCGGTGCCGGCGCCGCGCTCTCTTTGGGCGGCGGAGGGGCCTCTGCAGGCGCACTCGGCGGCGCGACGGGGGACGGCGGGGCTTCTGCCTCAACGCGGGGCGTCTCGGATTCCGCCGGTTCCGTGCCGGTGGGCCCGGCAGCGGCTTGAACCGCCTGTGGATCGACGGCGCTTCGCATGCCCGCCCACAATCCCACGACGCTCAGCACGATGGCTCCGCCGAGCGCGGCGACCGACCAGCGGCTGAGCCGGTGCAGATGCTCCTCCGGGTCGTGCGGCAAGTCGCGAGGCTGGGGCTGCGGCAGCTTTCGGTGCAACACTGCGGCCCCTTTGGCACAGGCGAGCGTCGCCACGAGGCTGGCCAACAACAGCCATGTGCCCCAGACGCTGAACCGCCGCCGCTGGAAGTATTCGTTCCGCAGTTGCAGATCCAACTGGCGAAGTTGCTCCTTGACGCCGGCATCCTGCGGGTCCGCCTTGAGTCGGGCCTTGAGCGCCAAATACTCAGGCGCATTGAGCGGATCTTCGGCCACGCGCGCACTGTAATCCACCAGCAGCAGCGTGCCGAAAATGAAGGAAAACACCCCAGCGACCAGGGCACAGCGGAAGACAACGGTGTGTTTTTCAGACGCGGTGAGCATGTTCTGGACTGGAAAAGAGTCCTGACCCCTTTTCGCGCTATTTGACTACCTCGGAAACGTCTCGGATCAGCCCCAGGCGGACTTGTTCGCCTGGGCAATACCAGTAGCAGCGGCCGCAGGACACGCACCGCGAGCGGTCCGGTTGGTAGTCGGTCCGTTTGCGGCGCACGGACAGCGTCACTAGCTTGACGCCGATCACCAGCCCCATCCAGGCGCCCAGCCAACCGCCCAGCGTCCCGAATCGCGCTTGCCGCTCGACCGCCAACTGGTACAGTTCGCTCACAGGCCGGCCCGTGGCGCGGAACGCGTCGCTGGCATCCGTCGTTCCCGCAACTTGCCCGGTCTCCTCCTGGCGCAGACGTTCCGCCAGGCGAACCTGCGGGTCCAGACGCGATAGCGGGACCGCCAGCAGCATCCCCAGGCCGGCTGCCGCGGCGATCAGCGCCGGCGCCAGCAGCAGCATCCAACCCAGAAGCCGCCGCGCGGCCGGTTTGGCTTCCGGCGGCAGCGGCGGCGCCGGCTCCTGGATCGCCCCGTACGGGCAGGAATCCTCGCACAGCCGGCACTGAATGCACTCCTCCGGCGGAATCTTGGCGTGCCACTTCGCCACGCTCGACAACACTCCCAGGATGGCTCCGTAGGGACACAAATACCGGCAGTACGGCCGGCCCACAAACAGACCCAGAAACAGCAAGCACGCGCCGAACACCAGCATGTTCACGTCGCCGCTCAGCCGGAACAGGGCCACGAACGGATCGTAACGGCAGATCACGAAGGCCGTGCCGGAGACCGCGAAAATCACGGCGGCCCCCAGATACAGATAGGGGACCAGGCCCAGCGCGTGATCGAGCCAACTCGGTACGCGCACGCTCCGCACGGCGACGACTTCCTGGATCGCCCCCAGCGGGCACACGGCCGCGCAGAACGTGCGCCCGAAAAACAACGTGAAGACCAGCGGCAGGACAAACAGCAACACAACCGTCGCCGGGATGGCATACGCCGGATCGCTCATCGCGTAAACCACGTTTTGCGTCGCACCGATCGAGCACACGCACCCGTCGCGGACAAAGCCGAACCAGATCAGCGACGCCACCGCCAGCAAGAACAATCCTCGCCGCCAGCGGCTTACCAGTGCGAAATACGACGCCAAACACAACGCCCCGATCAGGACCGCGACGTTGATCCATTCCCAGGCCATGCTCTCCGGCGCGGGCGGCATCGATACCGGGATTGCGTGGTCCGCGAACTCCGGAGTGGGGATCAAGTCGCCGGCCAAGGCCGGCGCCGACTGCAGCCAGGCCCCTACCAGGACTGCGTGAATTCGGACCAGAGTAGCAGGCACACTCCGTGTGCCGTCCGCCACGGCACCCGGACTGTGCCCGCCACTTTTCTTGCCGTTCTTGTGTGTGCGCCGGACTCTAGGCATTCGTCGTTCTTTCGTCATCCGCCATTCGAGCTTCGTCATTCCGGTCCGTCTGGCGGCGTTGGGCGATCGCTTCCAACCGCTGCTGCTCCGCCCGCCACCGCTGCTGCTGCTCGACGCGGGCCAGCATCTCCAGCGCCTCCTGCCGTTGGGCGGCGTCCCTGCCGGCAGCCTGCAGCGCGCGTTGAGCGCGAGATGCCAAGGCCGTGGCCGCCTTGCGCTTCATGATCTCCGCCTGGGACGCCGGGATGCGATAGAACGCCTGCGTCGGGCAGGCGATGGCGATCGCGCACTCGTTGCAGTCCAAGCAGCGGTCGTGCTCGACCTGCATGTACAGCGAGCCATTCATCAGCGCACAGCCCTTGACGCACTTGCCGCAGCCGATGCACAGCGGCTCGTCGATCGTGTACTCGTAGAACCGCTGCCCGGACCGCTCTTCGACGAACTGCCGCACGATGGCGCCCGTCGGACAGGCCTGGTTCTCCGCCGCCGTGTCCAGCGCCGTGTAGCCCATCTCGTAATAGCCCGTGCAGATGTCGCAGTAGCCGCACATGTCGAAGCAATTGATGCACTTGACCGCCGACACGTCCAGCACGCATTTCGTCGCACAATTGGTGCAGGCGATGCACTTGTCCGGGTCCAGTTGCCACACCAGTTGTTCCGCACGGCTGGTCCGCCCCGCCAGCACGCCGGCCGCGCCGGCCAACGCGACCGTGCCCACCGTGCGCATGCCGTCGGCCAGGAACCCACGACGATCAACCTTGGTTTCCATCGTTTTCCCCTCTGCACAAGGGCTCAGACGTACAGAATTCAGTTTTCGCGGCCCATCGTCGGGCCATCTGGAATGACCTGTCGCCGCGAAAGTTGAATTCTGTACGTCTGAGCCCGCTCCCGCCAACTCACCGCCCGCGGCAACGGACAATCCGCCAGACTCCCGCACCGCGCACAAGGTTGCCGCCGCGCACAACGGCCGTTCGAACCGCCGCCCGGACGCCGGATCAACACCGCGGTCACCGCGGCGAGTGCCGACACCGCGCCCCACCGCAGCAATCCCGCCAACCACTGTCGCCGTGAGCTACGACTGCTTTCCATCTGCGTCACTCTCTTTCGCCGTGGAATCCTGACCGTCCTTCCGCACAAACACCCTCACTTGCCTCGCCATCGGGTCCAGCACCAACACTCGGCCGCGGCTGTCCACCGCCACATCAAACGTGGGCGTGTGGCCGCTGTCTTCATTCAGTTGAGCGGCAGTGGCCGTCTGTCCCAGCATTTGCGGATCGGCCACTACGCATTCCAGGTCGCCCTTGGGGCTGTAGATTTTGATGCGCGGGATGCCTTTCTCCACCGTCACGAACCGTCCGTCCGGCAGCACGGCGAAGTCGGCCGGGTTGCAGCAACCAAAGAAGCCGTCGATCTCCGGCGACGACTTGCCCCAGTCGCCCAGCAGGTCGCCCTCGGGGGTGAACGTCTCGATCCGCCGGGCGCCGGGATTGGCGACGCGCAGCAAGCCGTCGGCCGTGACGGCCACGTCAAAATGCGCACTGGGAATCACAAACCCGCGGAGGCCTCGCGCCTCGTCAGGCTCGCCGATGCGTCCCAGCAACTTGCCGTCCGCGTTGAAACGCAGCACCACGCGGTTGCCGGCATCGGCCGCAAAGACGGCCTCGTCATCTACCGCCAGGGACGTCAGCACCGACGTGTCGTTGAGTCCCTCCGTCCAGTTCCCGAGGGCGGACCCTTGCGGATCGAACAAGAACACGCGACCGCCTGCCCCGGCGTACACCCGGCCAGGGTGGACGTGCTGCGCCCCGCCCACCGCCAAACACGTCGGCTCGCCCTTGACGGACATCTCGGCCAACCGTCTTCCGTCCGAGTCGAACACGCGGACCACCTTTTCTCCAGCGACATAAATGCGGTCTCCGGGGCCCGCAGCCAGTCCCCGCACGCCGCTCAACTCCGTCGCAAACGAGCCACGCTCCTGGAACTCGATCAGCGCCGGGTCGGCTCGCTGGTAGGCATCCGCGTTGAACTCGAAACGCTCCGACAACCCTCCGCCATCCTCGCCCCACGGGTCCATGCGCAGTGCGGCCCAGGCCGCGATCACGACGGCCGCCACGACCAACGCGCCAATCAGCACCGGCCGGATCACCGCCCGCCGCGGCCGGCGCTGGCAGCGACAGGTTTTGCAGGGTTTCACGTCCATTTTATTCGTCACTGGTCACTGGTCATTGGTCATTGTCCATTGGTCATTCGTCATTCGTCAGCGCTGACCGCTGACCGATCACCGGTCACCGATTACCGCTCACCGCTCACCGATCCTACTTCCCCGCTCGCACATCCACGCAGGCCATCCGAGTCAAATCGCGGGCGATCAGCCGGCCGGAGGCGATGGCCATCGGTCCCCAGGCATCATGGCCGTTTTCGAACAGCTGGAACTGGGCCAGTGGGCGATAGCTCTCGTGCGTGGCTTCCATCGTCGCCAGCAGGCCGTTGTCGGCCAGGGCGTAAATCATTCCGCCAGCGATCATGTACGGCCCGTGACCGAACTTCAGGCTGCCGCTGTTCCACAGCTCTTTCCCATTCAGATCCATACAAATCATCTGTTCCCGCAGTTTCCGGATGCCGTACAGGTGACCGCGGTAGAAAATTGGCGTCTGATGCTCGGAGTTGAATTCCTTGCGTTTCAGCGTGTACGCCGTTTCGACCGTCAGCTTCTCGCCGGCCCCTTTCATCTGCAGCATCATCGCGCCGGTGATATCGTAACCGCTGCACAGGAAGATCCGGCCGTCGGGCAGCGGCAGTGGCGAAGGACTGGTCGCAAAATTCTCGACCCAACTCGTCTCGTCCCACAGCAGCCGCCCGTCGTCGGCCGCGATGCCCGCCGTGCCGCCCGTGCCGCAGTAGACGTACATCTTCTGGCCCGCGAACTCGGTCGTCATGACCGACGAATGGGTCATTTTCCAGCCGCGGGGATTGGGCGTCTTCCAGAGGATCTGGCCCGTGCGGTACTCGACGGCTACCAGCAGCGCGTCCGGCCCGCACGGCGCCAGGATCACCCGGTCGCCGTCCACCAGCGGGCACTGGCCCGTGTACCATTGACGCTCTTCACTCCCGAACTGCTTGACCATGTCGATGATCGGCCAGCGAGATTGGCCCGTCTCGGCGTCCCAACAGGCCACGTGGCAGCGAGGACCGATCGACACGATGTACTCGTGGACGATCGCCGGCACGGTGCGCGAACAGCCGTGGTTCGGCGTCACCTCGACGGGATAGCTGTTGTGCCAGATTTCGCGGCCGTCGGCCAGCGACAAGCAGCGCATCGTATCAGCTTTGGCTTTCTCGTCGTAGTCCAGCACGTAGACCCGTCCATCGCGGATCACCGCGCCGGCGTAGCCCTGCCCCAGTTCGATCCGCCAGAGCACCGGCGGGCCCTGCGCCGGCCAACTGCGGGCCAGCGGCGTCGGGTCGTCGGAGATGGCGTCCCGTTTCGGCCCGCGAAACGCCGGCCACACGCCGGGGATGTTGGCCGTTTGGCCGGGCCCGCGCACCGGGTGCCCCGCCTCTGCGGTCCGCGCCGAACTGCCCTGAGCGGGTTTCGGGGTGCCGTCCAACCCCGGCACGCGGAGCGCCAGCGGCGGTCGGCCCTGATTGCCCAGCGAGAGCAGCCAAGACGTGAGACTGTGGCTTGCTTCCGGCTCCGGCTCGACAGGCCACGACGCGCTGCTGAGCCACAACACGAGCGCCGCCACGCCGGCGGCGGCGAGCAACGTGGGAACGACGGTGGGAATCCAGGTGGTCTTCATCGTGCCAACATTGTAACGTGGCCGGGAGCTTTGGCCCAAGGGCACAGACGTACAGGATTCAAAATTGGCGGAGTTGGCGCGTGGGAGACAGCATCGTCGTGACTCCGCCAATTTTGAATCCTGTACGTCTGAGCCCTTCTTGCAGGCTCCCGGCCGTGCGTCATAATTGTGCCTTTTGCGGAGGAACCATGAACACTCGAATCCGAATTCTCGTTGTCGTCTATTCCTTGACTCTCTGTTGGGGGGCATCATGTTCCCTGCAAGCCGCCGAGGCGGAAGGCGTGCTGGACGAGATCCGCGCCGCCATGGCGGACCGCGATTTGGACGTCGCCAAGGCCAAGCTGGCGGAAGCCGCGAAGGCGAGCGGCAGCGAAGATTTCGACACTCAACGTCAACGGCTGCAGTTGCTGTACGAGTACCTGGAGGGCTTCTGGAAGTCCGTCGACGAGAGTGCCAGCTCCCTCAAGGCGGTCGAGGAGCTGATGATCGGGGACGTGCGCGTGGCCGTCGTCGAGTACACGCCGGGCCTGCTGGTGCTGCGGGTCAAAGGCGAAAACAAACGCTACACCGTAAAGACGCTGCCCGCCAAAGTCGCACTGACGCTGGCCGAGCGCGTGCTGAAGCCCGATGCGCCGCAGAACAAGGTCTTCTTCGGCGCGTTCCTGGCGATGGACGGCAAGGGCGACCGGGAAGCCGCACGCCAACTCTGGTCCGAAGCCCAGAAGGCCGGTGTCGACGTCTCCGCACTGTTGCCGGAGTTGGGCACCGCGCCCCCGGCCACATTGCCGGTGGAGATTCCCCCGCTCGCGTCGATCATGCGCAAGCTGTTGGCGCCCGCTAACTGGGCCGTGCGGCGGCAGGCCGGAGAGCGCGCCGTCCGGGAGACGCTCAAGAAGGATGCCGAGCAAACCGCCGAAGGCTATCTGAAGCTCGCCCTGCCCGCTGACACCGGCGCGGCACAAGTGGTTTACAGCCGCAAGCTGGCCGGCAATTTCGTCTGCCGCGCAATCCTGAAAGACGTCGCCGAGGGGCAAGTGTTTGGCCTGCTGGCCAGTGATTCGCTGGACGCCGGCTATCAGGTTCCGCTCCCCAAGGGCTCGATGATGATCGAATTCGCCAGGCAAAACGGCGTGTTCCAGTGCCGCCTGAACCAGAAAGAAGTTCCCGTAGAAATCCGCGGCGACGTGACGCCGAACATGCCCGGTATGATCGGACTGACCGTACCGGCGGGAAGCAACTGCGTCGTGGCTTGGTTTGAATTGCAGGGCAGATAGCCACGCAACTGGGACGAATTCACCAAGATCATCGGCGGCAAGTACGTCTTTGCCGAGACGGTCGGGAAGCACGAATCGGGAAGTTGTCTCGATTTGCGTTGCTACCTGTTTTTGCCCTTGCGGCCGGGAGTCCGCCGAGCCGGTTTTTTCTGCTCCGCCTCTTCGGCCTCGCCGCCGATGGCGATCACCGTCTCGTAGGACTCGCCGGGCAGGACAAAGATCTTGCCGTCGCCCATGCGGCCGGTGCGGGCCACCTCGACGACGCGGCGGACGATCTCTTCGACGCGCGAATCATCCACCCACATCGCGATCTCCACCTTGGGCAGGAAGGCCGTCGAGTACTCGGTCCGGCCGTATTCCTCCAGGTAGCTCTTCTGCCGCCCGTAACCTTTGACTTCGCGGACGCTGAGCGATTCGAGCGGGGCGCGCTTGAGCCCCTCGAGCACCTTCTCGGCCAGGAACGGCTTGATCACAGCGATGACTTGTTTCACGCGGGAAACCTCAAGGAACAGTGTGAACGTAACCGGCTTCGCCCGAACCAGAACCCCTAATCTTTCCCCTAATTTTTTCTTGACCGGCTGCCCGGAACCTCATCCGGCGAAGATAATCTTCCACGGTTCGCGGTGGGGCCGCCGCAGCATCTGGTTGGCTTCGTCGTCCTGGACGAACTGCTCGGTTTCCGGATTCCACCGCACGCGGCGTTTGAGCCGCATGGCGATGTTGCCGCAATGGCAGATCGAGGCGGTGCGGTGCCCGGCTTCGACCGGTTCGATCGGCTCCTCGCGGCTGCGGATGCAATCGAGCCAGTTCCGATAGTGATTGCCGCTGACCGGCAAGTGGATCTCGCCGGGTTCGATCACCGCATTCGCGATCGCGTCCGACGACGCTTCGATCTTGCCCGCCGTGTATTGGATCCAGCCCTCGCTGCCCTCGAACCGCGCGCCGAAGCCGGGCTCCTGCGTGCGGCAGATCAGTTCGATGCCGTCGGCCCAACGGGCTCGAAAAGCGGTCTTCATGGCCGTGGTGTACAGGTGACCCGGCGGCGGCCAGACCGCCCCCAAGTCCTCGAACTCCACCGGGCCCGTGCCGTCCTTGCCCAGCGCCCATTGCACGATGTCCAGCGCATGCGCGCCGGTGTTGGTCACTTGTCCCCCGGAGTAATCCAGGTGGAACCGGAAGCGGTACAGGCAGCGGTCGATGTGATACGGCGCGACGGGAGCGGGGCCCAGCCAGAAATCGTAGTCGAAACCGTCCGGGACCGGCATCGGCTGCCAGCCGGGGCCAGGTCCGGCTCCGCTGCCGTCGACGATCGCGATCGCCCGCTGGACCTTGCCGATCCGCCCGTTGCGGACCAGTTCGGCCACGCGCCGCACGCTGCCGCTGGACCGGTACTGGCTGCCGGTCTGCAGAATCCGCCGATGCTTCCGCACCGCCTGGATCATCTGCTGGCCGTCGTGGACGGTCAGCGACAGCGGCTTCTGGCAATACACGTCCTTGCCGGCCTGGCAGGCCATCACGCTGGCCAAGGCGTGCCAGTGATCGGGCAGCACGACCAGCACCGCGTCCACGTCGTCCCGGGCCAGCACTTCGCGGAAATCGCCGTACACGTCGCAGCCTCGGTACGTCCCCGCGCCGGTCTTCTTGGCGTAGTATGCGTTGACCGTATCGCGGACCGGCTCGCGGCCCAGGAAGTGTTCCGGCCGGGCGTACCCGTGACTGCCGCGGTTCACGTCGCAGACTGCGACGACCTGCACGTCGTCAAACCGCATCACCGACGGCAGATCGACACGGCTCTGATTGCCGCACCCGATCAACGCCACGTGGATGCGTTCGCTGGGCGGATCGGCGCCGAAAACGGAACTCGGCACCACCCACGGCGCGGCGGCGGTCGCCGACGCCTTCAGAAAATGCCGCCGGGAAATACCGCAAGGACGGGCGTTCATGTTCATCTCCGTGGCCTTTCATTCGTACTCGTACCCATACTCGTACACGCAAATCTCTTCCACATTGGCTGTTCGCCCCGATCTACCAAATCCGCCCGATTACAAATTCCTGTTGCCTCCCCCCAAAAGCAGTTCCAGGTAACTCCGCCGCTCGGCGTTCGACAGCCCCAGCGCGGCGGCCAGTGATAGAATCTGCGACCTGGCCTGCTCCAGACCCTCCGCGCTCGCCGGCAACTCGAATTCCACGAACGTGCCGGCGCCCTCGACCCGATCCAAGGCGATTTCGATCTCGGCGCCTTGCCACGCCAGGCGTGCGGGCCGCCGCCGTTTGCGAACCTCCGCTACGCCTTGAAAGCCCAACGCTTCCAGCAGCGACGTCCATTGTGCGGCAGCCTCAGCCGTACCGCCCAACGGCAACTCGATCTCGCGGCGGGTCTTGGTTGCCGGATCGACCTTCGGCCCCTTGTAGGTGACGTAACATTGCGCCCCGGTCTGCCGAATCCGCAACGCTTCGTCGGTCTGGGCGAAATCGCGACTGGGGTGTGCAAAGTAGCGATCGACCTGCTCGACGGCGCTCTCGAAGCGGGCACCCAGCGCGACGAGTCCGGCTTCGATCGCCGCCACGTCGTCCACGGGAAATTTCTGCTCGACTTCGTAGTGCATGGAACGCCTCCACGTCCTGCCCTTCCCAGGTGCTACGGGCCCGCTCGTGGGGGTCACAAGTGTTGGCTCTTGTTCCATGATTTGAATTCATTCGATTGCGGCAAAAGTCGCGTTGGTCTCTTGCGATTCAGAATCCCGGCGTTCCGCAAAAAGCCGGACTTCGTTTTGTCTTGGCAGCCTTCTCTTGCTGCCCCTGATTGTATCACCGCCGGGGTCGCCCTGGCAACTCACAGGGCAAGGAAACACAGAGGCACGAAGGACACGGAGAAACGAATCGAGGCCGACCAGCTTCGTGACGCAGGTCGGAGCCCGCAACCCAAGAAGAGCACGGATGGCAAAGCCGGGGCACGGATGACCGGCGAAAGGGCGGACGATCCGAAAATCTCCTCGTATTACACGGACAGCACGATTTACGTCCGCATCACCGACAGACCGGCCAATACGAATCCCGGCACCGCGCAGAGCTTCACGGTGACGCTGACCAGCACCAGCGGGGACAGCGAGACGGTCACGATGACCGAGACGAGGAACAACACGGGCATTTTCGCGGGTTCCATCGCCTCGACCAGCGGCGCCAATGCCGCCGGCGTCATCCGCGCCTTGGCGGGCGATACGCTGACCGTGTCCCACGTCAGCGCCGCGGGCTGCAACACGTGGATCGGCACCGCCGCTGGGTCACGAGGACGACTACGACGATCGCGAATCGGGTTTGATGGATTTCGCCTTGCCGCCGGGCGTCCGGCGACTGCCGTTGCCGGCCAGCCGCCGCCGGGATGCGGCCGCAACACGGGCGGACGCGGGCCTGGTGGCCCTGCTGGACGACCAGCCGGCGGCCTGGGCGCCGGCGGACGAAGAGGTGGCTCGGCTGACGGCCGCGCCGCGGTAGCAGTCCGCGGACCCGGAGCAGCGGCTGGACGAGGTGTTGTCGTCCGTCGGCGACTGGCTGGACCCGCTGGACGAAATCCTGCGCGACATGTAAGCCGGTGCAAGCGCGTCGCCGGTCCCGGCGCGGCTGGAGCAGGTCGCGGAAGAATAAGCATCAGCTCGGGAATCGTTGGCTTGCCGCGAGAATGGAAGCACGCTTCTCGGTGTGGCACGGCCTACTTGTTGGCCGTGCGCGCTGCAGGCACGGCCAACAAGTAGGCCGTGCCACGTGCGGCCGTGACACGATGGGCGCCACGGGGGATTGCTCAAGTCCCGTTCGGTGCTAGCGGGCGGAGTTCCCGCGCAGCCGCTCCAACTCCTGACGCAACTGCTCGGCCTGTGCCTCGGCCACTTGCCACTTCGCTTCCATTTCGCAGCGCGCCGCTTC
>CAZAQY010000001.1:67175-102547 GCA_964486845.1 uncultured Pirellulaceae bacterium | reverse complement strand
CCACTGCGGCCCCTCACGCTCCTGAAAACGCGGACGGCTTCCATCCCGTTCCCAATTATACCGCTCTGACCTCGATCACGCTCAGCGGATCAAGTCGACGCTATCGCCACCCTCATGGCGTGACGCTGCCCCACGCAGTCCAGGGTCTTGCCTGATCGTTGATCTCTGCCTAAGCTAGCATCCTCGCTTGATCCTCTCGACCAACAGCACGCCAAGGAGCATCCCGATCAATCGGTGCAAACCAGAGGGAGCGTTATGGTACGGTACACGACCCGTCTCGAGTTGGAATCGCAGGCAAAGATATTGGGTTACGAACCCGATCGCGACGATACCGATGCAGACCTGATTCTGGCCATCAACACACGGTCTTCAACAACTGGTAGAAGTCCCGTTGGCGACAATCAGGCTCATCCGCACGCATTTGTCCAGCCGCACCCAAAAGCACGAGCTAGCTGAGCGGCACGTCCACGCTTCCCCAGACAGCCTGTCAGCCACACGATTGCGGCCGCCCGGGCGCGTAGCCTGGCCGCGTTTCGGCAGGTCATGCCGGCCCCGCTTCCCGCCGTTCGCCGGTGCCGCGTTCACGGACGGAAGAGGCGTTCTGTGGTTGCCAGTCCGTCTGGCGTTGCGACGTGGGCTGGCTGCGATCCGGCAGCCGGACGCTCACGCGATAGGCCCCGCCCGTGAGCGTAGGCTGGCTGCGACGGAAGGTCGAGAGGTTTTCAGATGCACAATGCAATAAGCACCCATCCCGTCGCCATCGCGCAGACTACGAGGAGCCCGATACATAGGAGGTAGTAGTATGTGGCCTGTGAGATGGCACCTTGCGGACGGGGCCTGGCAAGCGGATAGTCGTCCAGCACTTTCTGGATGGGGCGAATTCGCCTCCACCAGATGAATAGAACAACTGCGATTCCCGTGGCACATATCGGAACGTCGGCCAAAGGACTAGCGAGATTACGGCTGACGGCACCGTACTGACAGCAAGCCCAGGCACACGAGCAAGAAACTACCGAACTTGGCGATCCACAGCGGGAGACTCTGCTGAGGATCGGCAACTGCCTCCAATGCCAACTTCCGTTGCAGAATTGCCTTCGTCGCCTGAAACCCATCGACCGTGGCCTCGGAGGTGAACACGACTCGCCGGCCGACGGCCCCAGACACTACATCGCTAACGGCGTGATCCAAGATTCGGTTGTCAATGGCATAGATTCCCATTGCAGCGCCCGCAAGTTTGTAGTGACCCAGTTCTTCCTGCAGCGCTCGCAACTCCAGGTTGCGTCGCGTGACTTGTTGTCCTCGCACCGGATCGGAAGCTGCTGCCGGCGGAATCGCCACGGCGTCCCAGAAGCCATCGTCCGCCAACTGCTGATGCTGCGGACTATCAACGTTAGAGGGGACGTCGATGGCTGGGAAAACGATCGATTGTCCGCAGCCAGGGCATTTGGCTCGCTTCCCGGCAAGCCGCGAGGTTACCGTGAACCACTTACCGCATTTGCACGTGATTTGGCGCTGCATTTCCCGATTTCCCCATGACAAGCTGTTCACCTTGGCTCGCTCGGCAGACAGTTCCGAAAACTCGTTTTCAGTATCGCAGATGCTCCTACGTTCCGCAAGTCGCGTCGGGAATTTCCGTCGGTTTTTGCGAGCTGAGAAATCAGTTGGGACAGAGAGACGGAGAGACTACATGAGTCGCTCGCTGCCCGATTGTTAGCCGGGGCAGGAGGTTTCGACAAGGGGAGCCGACGGCGCGCGCGGAATCTCAAAAAAAGTTACGAAAAATCCACTCGACGTAAGTCGAGTCGCACTCGACTTACGTCAAAGTCTGTCGACGTAAGTCGCGCGCGAAAAATTTTGGCCCTTGTCCTACTCGTTCGAGATCGCAATCCTGTGGCGACGTTTTTGAGTTTTTTTCAGGATGGTCGTCTCAGGAGGTTCGTCATGTCGAGAGGCAAGAAGTCTCGTTCGTCTTCGCGTCGTAGTGCGGCTCGTCGTCGGGTTTTCGTGGCGGAACCGCTGAAGCCCGGTCAGCAAGCTCTGGCTGCGGGGCCGACGCTGCATTCGTATCAGATCGGCGCGATGCCGCTGGTCAATCAGATTTTGGAGCGGATGCGGTTGGAGGAGTTCTTTCGAGAGTACCTGCCCGCGGATGATCCTCGCTGTCGGTTCCTCACGGCGCAGGCTCTGCTGGTGCTGGTCCAGAATGTCCTGTTGTCACGGGAACCGGTGTATGCGGTAGGCGCGTGGGCCGCTCGATTCGCCGGTGGATTCCCGAAAGCACTCGTCCAGGATGTCAATCGCTTCCTGCGCGTCCCTGACAATCCCTCGAAACGCTTTCCAGGCGGTGGCGAGATCCATACTCCCAACTCCTGATCGTTGGTCCTGATCGAACGGAAGGAGCGGGGCAACCTGTCAGGTCAGGGGTTCGGTTGCAGGCCTAGCCCGGCTCCGGTGAATTATACCACCGTGCCCTACTCACCGACTATCCGAAGTCGCGGCCGATCCTCGCCGGTCGCCTGGCTGCGGTCGTCGCCAGCCTGATCCTGGACGACCGAACCGGTGGCCACGGTTCCAAACAACCAGCGGTGAACCGTATCCGCCACAGCCTGCAGCCGGGCATCGGAAATCCGCTCGCGATACGCCGCCCCCATTGACGGGTCGACGTGGCCCATGATGGCATCCACCGCAACTTGGTCTCGGCTCTCGCCGGCCACGGTCTCGAAAACGTGCCGCAAGGTGTAGAATCCGAGCCGGCGCCGGCCGTTGATTCCCAGTTCCTTCAGCAACGCCTTGAACCTAGCGGAAATCGTGTCAACGACAGCAAACTTGCCCTCGGTCGTCTTGCTGGGAGTACATCGAACCCAGCGGTTCCTTTGGATCGTCAGAAAGACCATATCGGCATCCGCCGGGTCTTTCGGCTCGGGGCGCAGGTCCAACGCCGCCCGCAACGCCTGCAGCGTTTCGGGCCAGAGCTTGGCGCGTCTGGCAATCTGCGTCTTGGGCCTCGGATAGTCCAGCCAGCCGCCCGCAAAGTCGATGGCGGATTTCGGTAGGTTCCCGATGTCGGTGTTTCCGCAGCCAGTGTTGATCGCAAGGTAGGTCATCGCTCGCAGGATCGGGTCCGCAGCGTCAAGGATGCGTTTCACTTCGTCCGCTTCCAGTAGGTTCGCCCCCGCTTCGTGCTTGGCCTTGCGTAGCATCCGGGCGGATGGCTTGTCGAACCCTTGGCCGTAGGCCACGGGGCGGTCGATCAGCCGGTTGTCGAAAGCGTACTTGAGTACGATGCGGACCCGGTTGACTTCGTTTCGCAGGGCGACTACACCCAGCGACTTGGACAACGCCTTGCGGAAGTCTTCAAAGTCATCTGGGCGAAGATCGTCAACCCGCCGTTCCTTGCCGAAATGGGCGAGCATACGCTCAGCGGTTTGGTGATATCCGCCGAAGGTGTGACCGGACAACTCGCCACTGTCCAATTTGGCCTTCTTCGCGGTCAAGAACGCATTGCAGAGTCTCATCAGAGTACATCCGTCGCCGGTATCCACGGGCGGGGGCGTGCGGCCCTCTTTCAAGAATGGCCATTCCCGGTTGAACCGCTCAAGGGCAGCGTCCGGATCTGCCAGCGGGCCGAAGTAGAAGGTCTTCTTCTGGCCGTTGGGCAAGGTGGCCTTCTTGGACCACTGACCGCAGGAGTTGTAGGTCAGCGGGAATCCCTTGGGCTTGGGATGCTTTCGCTTTGATGCAGACTTGGTAGACTTGCGAGACATGGGCCATACCTCCGACTCAAAGGGTTAGGTGTGGTTCAACACCCGCTCGTTGCAACCGGGCGGGTGTGTTTCCATGCTCTTTATTGTACGGGTCTACTCTAGGTTCTACAATGGCACGTCAAAGAAAAAACACGTTTTACATAAGCGCTTAATTTTAAACGACTTGGCCGGATGGCGGAATGGCAGACGCAAAGGACTTAAAATCCTTTGTCCCGTTAGGGACGTGCGGGTTCGAGTCCCGCTCCGGCTACTGAACTGCGGCGAAGTGCCGCAGGCGAAGCTCTGAGCAACACTCCTCAGACAGTCTTCTTTTCGGAATGCTCGCCCGCGTCCCCAGGTACCCGGTCAAGAAAGTCAAAAACCTCCGCCGGAACCTCCGGCGGAGGTGAACATCGGGCAGGCAACTCACTTCGTTTTGAAATCCAGACCCCACCAGCCGTCATCCCACTTCAGCGTCACGTTCCGCCACCCCAACGGGGCTTGCGGGTAGGGGTAGAACGGACTGATGTAGGGCCAAGCCGACGGCGAATAGTGTCTGGGATATGTCACCGCCGCGTAGTTGGCATGACTGGCATAGGTCGGCCACGCATATCCCGGCAGGCCGGGCTGTTCGTTCATGGCGGGGACGGCCGTGTATCCTGGGGCTGCCAGCTGTGCTGGCGGCGTGCCGGTCGCCTGACTGATGACCACCGCCGGCGCCCTGGTTGTCTCCTGACCTTCGGCCGGCGACCACGAGAATGCGGCGGCAGCCAAAACAAGGAATGCCAGTCCTTCAACGCGACGTCTCATGAGTGCCTCCTCGAATAAACTCGTGTCATCCTGCTTGTCTGTCATCCTGCTTATCTGTCATCCTGCTTCTCTGTCATCCTGCTTCTCTGTCCTCCAAGGGCTGGTTCCCCTCGCTATTAGTTCTCGGCTGTGTGCCGTGACGGTTAGCAGTTTTTTTTCGATTTTGCGGAAGGTCGCGGTTGTACCGCGAAAACGAGTCAAGCTTGGCAAGATGTAACGCCGACAGCACGAAGCGAGCCGGCGTTGTTCGGAGTGCGGCACAACGGGGCACAACACGGGCGATGACACGGAAAAAGGACGACGGGGGTTGCACTTGGGGCGACGGGGCGATTAAATCACCTGCAGGTGAGGGGTGGCAGATGGAACTTTTCATCAAATCTCGACAAGACGGTCTCTCCCTGGTCGAGGTCCTGGGAGACGTTTCCCAGAGACAGTTGGCCGTCGGGCACGAGCCTTTGCGCGATCTGCTGGGAGCTGACTGTTACGGCAGCCAAGTGCTGCTGGATCTGCACGCCGTTCAGGCCATCGATTCCAGCGGAATCGCTTGGCTGTTGGCGTGCCACAAGGAGTTCCGCACCAAGGGTGGCACGCTCGTCCTGCATTCGCTTTCGCCTGCTGCCCGCGATGTGATGAGAATCCTGAACATGCAGTTGGTGTTCAAGATAGCGGAAGACGAGGCAGTCGCCCGGCGCTTGGTCGCGAAAGGCAACCCATGAACGAGTTGGCGGTCACCGAACAGTTCGACCCCGCGAAACTGGGCGAGATGCAGGCGGAGCCTGCCGTGGATGCCTTGCTGCGCCACGCTTCGACGATGCAAGCCAGCGACTTGTATGTGTTGAGCGACGAGACGTGCGGCAACATCTGCATGCGCCGGCTGGGCAAGATCGAGCCGATCGCTTTCGTCTCCAGTGACCTCAGTCGCCAGCTGATCGCCCATGTCAAAGCGATGTCGGGCATGGACGTCGCCGACCGCAGGCGCCCCGGCGAAGGGCGCTGGTTGCACGCCAAAGGGGGGAGACGCCTGGATATCCGCATCAGCTGCATCGGCACGCTGTTCGGCGAGGACCTGACGATGCGGTTGTGGGACCGTGACGGGGGACTGCGACGGCTGGATTGCCTGGGCATGTTTTCCAAGGATCTGGAAACGCTGAAGAGCCTGCTCTCCAGGCCCAGCGGCCTGCTGCTGGTGACGGGGCCCACGGGCACAGGCAAGACGACCACGCTGTACGCGTGCTTGACGCACCTGAACAACGGCGAACGCAAGATCAACACGCTGGAAGACCCGATTGAATACGCCATCGACGGACTCCGCCAATCGCAGGTCAATCCGAAGATCGACGTGGATTTCCCCCAGCTGTTGCGGCATGTTCTGCGGCAGGCGCCCGACGTGATCATGGTCGGTGAGATCCGCGACGAGGAGACCGCCGTGGCTTCCGTGCGCGCGGCCAATAGCGGCCACCTGGTGCTCTCCACCTTGCACGCTCCGGTCTCATCCGCCGCCGCGCAGAGCATGTTGGCGCTGGGCGCGCCGCCCTATTTCTTGTCCAGTTGTCTGCTGGGGATCGTCGCCCAGCGGTTGGTGCGGACACTCTGCCTCGACTGCCGCCAGCGGTTCGACTTGGATGAGTCCCCGGCCACCTTTGACGAGATCCAGGACCTGCTCGAACCCGGCGAAGGCCGCGCGATTTACGGCCCCGGCAGTTGCGAAGCGTGCCAGCGTACCGGTTATGCCGGCCGCACCGGCCTGTTTGAAATCTTGACCCTGAACCGGGACATCCGCCGCTTGATCGCCGATCACAGTACGGCCGAACAGATCGGCGAGGCGGCCATCAAGAACGGCATGATTCCCTTTCGTCGCGGAGCGTTGCTGAAAGTGGCCCAAGGGATGACCAGCACCGAGGAAATCCTGCGGACCGTGCCGGCCGAGTTCCTCGGCATCGAAGACTGACGAGACGCCCCGCTCTGATCGGCGCGAGAACTCCCAGCGGGCGCTCGTCGCGAATCGCCTGTTGGCAGCCGGCGAGGCGGGAGGCGGACGCTTGCTTGACAGCGACCGCGGCGCCGCCTAGATTTACGGCCATCGTCAGCCTTTCGCCTTCCCGTCCCATGAAGAGGAGCAACACGATGGAAACGAGGCCGAGTCTGAGCCGCCGGAGCTTTCTGAAATGCAGCGCAGCGACGGGAGTGGCGTTGGCGGCGCCGCTGGTGGTGCCGGGACACGTGCTGGGCCGGGGCGCTGCTGCCCCCAGCCAGCGGATCGTGATGGGGGTGATCGGATACGGCGGCCGGTGCGCGGCGATTCTGCCCCATTTCCTGATGTTCGACGACGTGCACTGCGTGGCCGTGTCGGACTGCCGGTCGGAGCGACTGGCCGCGGCCAAGAAGGTCGTCGACACCAAGAACGGAAACCAGGACTGCGCCACCTATCCCGACTTTCGTGACCTGCTGGGCCGCGCCGACATCGACGCCGTGCTGATCGCCACGGGCGACCGCTGGCACACGCCGCTGTCGATTTTGGCCGCCAAGTCGGGCAAGGACATCTACTGCGAGAAGCCCGTCTCGCTGGCCATCGGCGAGAGCCGGGCGATGGCCGACACGATGACGCGCTACGGCACCGTCTACCAGGCCGGCCACCAGCGCCGCTCCGTGGCCTCGTACCGTTTCCAGATCGAGTCGGCCCGCAAGGGCATGATTGGAAAAGTCCACACGGTGATCTGCCAGGTGTGGGAAGGCCCGACGGTCGCACTCGACAAGCCGCGACCCGTGCCGGAGGGCTTTGATTACGATATGTGGCTCGGTCCGATCCCCTGGCGTACGTACTCGCCGGCCTTCGTGAGCGGGTGGAACTATTTCTGGGACACCGGGGCCGGGCCCATCATCGGCATGGGCTGCCACTATACCGATATCGCCCAATGGGGCCTGGAGCGCGACGACACGGGCCCCGTCAGCTACGAGGGCACGGCGACGTGGAAACCGGACGCGTACAGTGAAACGCCCGTGACGGCCGACTGCACCTGTACCTATGCCGACGGCGTCAAAATCGTCATCCGCTCCAGCGGTCTTTTTCAGGATCGTTACATCCGCTTCGTCGGCACCGAAGGCTGGATCCAGGTGGACGATCAGACCGACGCGGTGACGGCCGAGCCGAAGTCGATTCTGCAAGCCAGAAACCTGTCGGCTCCCGGCTGGGCCCAAACAGGCGACCACGTGCGCGACTGGCTGGATTGCATCAAGTCCCGCAAGCAGCCCGTCTGCCACCCCGAAAGCGCCCACCGCGCCACCACCATCTGCCATGCAGCGAACATCGGCCTGCGCCTAGGCCGTTCGCTGAAGTGGGACCCGGTGGCCGAACGGTTCCTGGACGACGACCAGGCCAACGCCATGCTGTTGCGAGCCATGCGGCCGCCCTGGTCGCTGATCTAACGCCCCAGCAGTCCCAGCCGCTGCCCCTGATAGCCCTTGGCCGCGATCGCCTGCAGCCAGGCCCCGTTTTCCAAGTACCAGTCAATCGTACGTCCCAGGCCGGCTTCGAATGTGTACTGCGGTTCCCAGCCCAGCTCGGTGCGCAACCGGCTGGCGTCGATGGCATACCGCAGGTCATGTCCGGGCCGGTCGCTGACGAACGCGATCAGGTCCCGATAGCTGCCCGCCGCCCGCGGCCGTTTTTGCTGCAGCAGATCGCACAGCAAGTACACAATGTCCAGGTTGTTCCATTCGTTCAGGCCGCCGACGTTGTACGTCCGGCCGTCGCAGCCGCAGCGGACGATCCGCTCGATTGCTCGGCAGTGATCCTCGACGTACAGCCAGTCGCGGACGTTCTGGCCGGTCCCGTAGATCGGCAGCGACTGGCCGGCCAACGCCCGTGTGATCATCAGCGGGATCAACTTTTCCGGGAACTGGTAGGGGCCGTAGTTGTTCGAGCAGTTGGAGATGGTGACCGGCAGTCCGTAGGTATGGCCCCAGGCGCGCACCAAATGGTCGGAGGCGGCCTTCGAGGCGCTGTACGGGCTGTTGGGATGGTAGGGCGTTTCTTCCGTGAAGTAGCCTGACGGACCCAGCGAGCCGTACACTTCGTCGGTGCTGACGTGGTGGAAGCGGAACACTTTGCGGGCCCGCCACGCCGCCAGCGATTGCTGCAGCAGCGTGTACGTGCCGATGATGTTGGTGTCCAGGAACGCCCGCGGGCCGGTGATCGAGCGATCGACGTGGCTCTCGGCGGCGAAATGCACGACGGTGTCGATGGGCTCCTCGGCAAAGACCTGAGCCACCGGCGGTTCGTCACAGATGTCGGCGTGTACGAAGCGATAGCGATCGCCGTACCGTTCCGCCACGCCGGCGAGACTGCTCAGGCTGCCGGCGTACGTCAAGGCGTCCAGGTTGATCACCCGGACCGCCGGATCGGCGGCCAGCAGGTGGCGGATGAAACTGACGCCGATGAAACCGGCGCCGCCGGTGACCAAGACGATGCGGGGAATGTGTTGGATCTCAGGCATAACGTTCGCGCGGTGACCGAAAACGGCGGAGGGCGCACTCGGTAGTGGCTTCCCATCCAAGACAAAGCTTATCATGGATTGATTACGTCGCGATGGCAAGGCATATTGGTGCCTGTCGGAAGCAGAATTTTGCTGTTCGAGGGCTGCGTGCGGCCGCCGGCCGTGTCAGGAGTCTACCCATGCAATTCGATCATGTCGGCATTGTGACCAACGAGAAGAAGCCGGGCGCGGTTTTTGTGGAAGCCACGCGGGTGTGGGTTACCAACTTGGAGGATCACCCGTATCGGGTCGAGTGGCTGTACTTCGAGCCCGACAGTCCGGTGACCGGCCCTCTGCGGGACGGCCCGCATATCGGCTTTCGGGTCGACAGCGTGGAAGCCATCCACAAAGCGGCAAAGGGGCTGAAGGTCTTGCTGGAGCCGTTCGACGCGGGCTTCGCCGTGGCCGGCTTCTACCAGACGCCGGACGGGGCCGCGATCGAATTCGTCACCTACAAGGACGGCCCGTCCCCGTGGGCGGCGGCCAAATCGTAGGCCGCACGCTCCGAGGCTGTGAAAAATTGGGACAGGCACCTCGCAGCCTCCTGTTTTTCCAGGGATTGGCGTGTACGAGCACGGCAGGAGGTCAAGCGAGAACGGTTTCCCATGTCGCACACGTACTCGTACACTCGTATCTCTTCCCGATCTTGATCCCCTAGGCCGTTGACCGCGTTAGGACCCGATCATGTTACACGGTTTCCTCCGCGTCCTGGATGCCGAACAGATGGACCGCCTGCACGCCGGCGCGCTGGCGATCCTCCAGCGCACCGGCCTGCAGATCCAGGGCGAGTTTCTCCTGCGCGCCTTGGCGGACGCAGGCTGCAGGGTCGACTTTGCGGCGCGGCGGGCCTGGTTCCCCCCGGACCTGGTCGAGCGGCAGATCGCCGCCCAGCGGGACCGCTACCGCATGGTCCGCTCGTCGCTGTGGTACCCCTTCTGCCGCGAGTTGCCGCCCGACGGCGTCGCCGTGCCGGAGCGGTTCGTGGTCGACTACGGGTTCGGCACGCCGTGGATTTTCGACTATCGCCAGCGGCGCTACCGTGGGCCGACCGTCCAGGACCAGATCGAGGCCATCCAACTGGGCAACGCGCTGGACTGCGTCGCGGCGGTGAACGCGCCGTTCATTTGCAGCGAATTCGACCCGCGCCTGGAGAACATCGAATCGGCCCGGCTGCTGCTGTTGCACACCAAGAAACCCGGCTGGGTCGGCACCAGTTCCGGCGCGCAGGTCAAGTACCTGGCGGAGATGGCCGCGCTGGCCACGGGCGGCGATCGGGAACTGCTGAGCACCCAGCCGCCGATCATCGTCACCGCGTACTGCACCACCTCGCCGTTGAAATTGGACACGCGATCGTGCGAAGTGTTAGAACAGGCTTTGAAGTACGACTTTCCGGTCAACTTTGCACCCATGCCCATCCTGGGCGCGACCAGTCCCGTCACCCCGGCCGGCAGCGTGATCGTCGCGGCTGCGGAAATCCTGGGCTGCCTGGCCGCGACGACGTTGATCCAGCCGGACCGGTTCTATTTCTCGACCAGCATCGCGGCTGAGATGGACATGCGCACGACGCAAGTTTGCTTCGCCACTCCGGCAGCCATCCTCACGGACGCCGCGCTGCACCAGTTGTTCCGCTGCAAGTACGGTTTGGTACACAACGTCGAACCGGCGTATGTCGAGGCGAAAGTGCCCGGCATTCAAGCCGCGATGATGAAGGTCTATCGCCAAATGGCCCTCGGCTCGACGGTCAGCCTGCCGTTGGCGATCGGCGCCCTGGACAGCGCCGCCGTGTTCTCGCCGACCCAGGCCATGATCGACCTGGAGGCGAACGAAGCGCTTTACAAGTTCTATGCCGGAATGGAGGTCAGCGACGAAACGATGGGCCTGGACGTGATCTCCGAGATGGAGTTCTGTTCCCAGCGGACGTACCTGGAGACGGAGCACACGGCGCACCACTTCCGCCAGGTGGGTTGGCTGCCCAAGCTGTTTGACCGCAGCTACTGCGATCATGAGTCGCCCGCGGTCGTCAGCGACGAGGCCCTGCTGGACCGGGCGGACCAGGCCTGGCGCAGGCTGGTCGCCCAGCAAGAACCGCCGCAGATCGGTCCAGCCTTTGCCCGAGAGCTGGACCGCATCACCGCCGCCGCCCGCCGTGAACTTTTGGACGCATAACGCCGCCGTTCAAGCCGCCGCCAGCGCCTTGTCGGCGGCTTGGCGGATGTAGGCTTCCGACGCATCCTGGCGAGTGTCACGCAGGTGCTGGTAGATCCGCCGAGCCTCCGCCTTGTTGCCGGCGGCGGTCAGCTTTTCGGCCAGCACCAGGCAGTGTTTGGCGGCCTGGATCCGCTCCCAGCCGGGTTGCACATCGGCCGCCTTGATCAGCAAGTCGACAGCGCCGGCGTCGCCCAGATTGGCGAGTCCTGCGCCGGCGGCGATGCGGACCTCGCGGTCGTTGTCCTTCAGCGCCTGCTTGAACGCGTCGGCAGCGCCCGCATCGGCCAAGGCGGCCAGGCTGTGCAGAATGGTCAGCCGGCAGCGGCCCTTGGCGTTGGGCAAGGCCGACCGCAGCTGTTCGCCGGCTCCGTCCTTGATTGCGACCAAGGCCATCGCGGCGGCGTCGCACAACGCTTCATCCGTCAGCAGCTTGCCCAGCGCCGCGGCCGACTCGCGATGGCCGGCCCACTGCAGCGTCTGGCACAGGAAGCCCTTGACGTACGGCGTATGGTCGCCGGTGAGGGCCTCGCACAGCACTTCACACAGCGCCCGGCGACCGTTTTCGTCCTTGGCGACAAGCGTATGGTTGGCCAGGCAGTGCAAAGCGTAATGCGGTTTGACATCCTGATCGCTGCCCGGCTCGCCGAGCATTTCGATCAGTCCGCGGACGTTGTCGCGGCCGCCCCCGTGGATCGAGGCGATCGCTTTTTCGATTTTCTCTTTGTCGATATTTTCCGTGTACATTCCCCGGCCGTCGGGATCGGGCATCTGGCCGACCAGGGCCTTCAATTGTTCCGAGACTGCCATCGCATGGGTTCCTTTCAGTGTCAGCGAACGGGCCGATGTTGTCTTTCCAAATCTGAAATCTCGAATCTCAGATCTCAGATCTCAAATCTCAAATGTGAAATTTCAAATCTGAAATCTGCCTACAGCCGCCACGGGGCCCGCAGTGGCGGGTTGACCAGGCGGTTGGCTTCTTCGTCGCCGACGATCTGTTCGGTGACGGGGTCGAACTTCAGCGGCCGCCCGCAGCGGAAGGCCACGTTGGCCAGGTGGTAGATCGTGGCCACGCGGTGCGAGCGCTCGGCGTTGCCGCCGGTTTTCGACCGCGTGCGGATCGCCTCCTCGAAAAACGGCAGCCGCACCGGATCGGGCATCTCGTCCAGTTTCTTCCGGTCCTCCTCGCTGAGCATCTTCAGCAGTTCGGCCTCGCCCAGGTTTTTGTGCTGGTGCCGGTTGTATCGCTCGCCCCACTCGGTGCTTTCCAGCACCAGGGTAAAGCCGTCGGCGTATTTCAGTTCACACCAGCCCCACATGCCGCAGCATTCGGGATGCGCCGGTGGGGCATAGGGGATAATCTCCACGGGGGCGGTCAAATCGCGGCCGTACTGATAGGCCAGCGCGTGCAGGTGGTGGTGGGCCATATCGGCCAGGCCGCCGCCTTCGTGGTCCCAGTAGCCGCGGTGCGTGCCGCCGACCCGGTGCGGGTTGAAGGGCCGCAGCGGGGCCGGCCCGCAGTACATGTCCCAGTCGAGGCTCTTGGGCACCTCCCGGACCTCGTACTTGACCCGGCCGCTCCATTCCGCCACCTTGAATCCGCCGGGCCGGACGAGCACCGAGTCGCAGTTCTTCAGCAGCCCGCTCTCGAAGATCTTGCGGACCTTGTTGGGGTTGTAACCACCCTTGCGTTCGACTTGGAAGACACGGCCGAATCGCCGTTCGGCGTCGGCCACCGCGCGGCCTTCCGAAATGAATCGCGTCATCGGTTTCTCGCACACCACGTCCTTGCCGGCCTCCATGGCGGCGATCGAGATCAAGGCGTGCCAGCCGGGATGCGTGGCAACGGCCACCACCTGGATGTCCTGCCGCTCGAGCAGCAGGCGGTAGTCGGTGTAGTACTCCTTGTTGTCGCAGCGGTCCTTGAATTTCACGTCGCACGAGGCCAGCCGTCGGACATTGGGGCCCAAACACCCGAACGTTCCCGGCCCGCGGCCGCCGCAGCCGATCAAGGCCCCGCCAATCTCCTCGCTGGGGGGCGTCTCGCCCATTCCCAAGACATGTCGCGGCACAATCGCAAAGGCCGCGACTCCCGCCGCCGAGCCTTGCACGAACTGCCGGCGACTCAGCCTCGCTTTCGGCTTCTTCATGATCTGCGCTCCTTGAAGGTTCCAAGGGCGATGGCCCTGACACGATCCGGCCGGACCGCCCAGTCCGGCTGTCGCGTTCAGCACCGCCGCCCGTCACATCGAACCGCGCCGGCCCGTCCGGATCACGCCCCGCCGGGCCACAGCGCACCGCGGTCATTGTATCGGCTTGGCAATCGCCTTGAAAATCAGGGGGACGGGCCGCGGAAGAAAAAGCAGGCCGCCAGGACGCGCACAGGAACATGAGGGAAGAGAAAGATGCCGGCGAGAAGCGGACAGAAAGAGGTGACAGAAAGATGACCAAGGAAGCTCATCCGGTCATTTTTCTGCCACCGACATCTTTCTGTCAGCTTTCTTCGTCTTTCTGAGTTTCAGATACCAGACGCAATCAAGGGGAGCGCGGGGTTGCCCAGGCGGCTCAGCAGGACGCCAACATGGTCGGACACGCCTTGGTCGCGGAGCAACTCAGGCGGGCACGGAATGCCTGCCACGTGCCGCCGCCGACTTGGCTTCCGCGGCAGGCTCTGCCGGCTTCGGTTCCGCAGCGGGGGCTTCCTTCTCCGCCTCGGGGGCCGGGGCGTCCGGCTTGGCTTCTGCGTCGGGGGCCGGAGCGTCCTGTGCGTCTTCCGCGGCCGGCGCCTCCTCCTCGGCCCCTGCGGCCCCGTCTTCGGGGACCAGCGCCGATCTGACGCCGTACTGATGGACCAGTCGGCCGCCCAGGTGGGCTCCGCTGGCCATATACACATTGGCCCCCATCAGCGCTGCCAGGAACACCAGGTTCACCGGGAAAGCGAATTTCAAGCTTTGCAGTGAGTTGGCCAACAGCGGCAGGACAACAATTCCCGCGTAGATGACGGTCAGAGCGACGAACACGTTTCGTGCCTGCTCCATCAGGTCTTCGTGTTCCTGCATGACGTCCCACATCGCATCGTCTTCGGCATCTTCCACCACGTCGCGTGCCGCGATGCCCGTGGCCACCGCGACAAACGTGCCGGCCGTGCCGCCGATCAACACAATCAGGGCCGACACGGAGAACCACCAGCCGCGTTTGGGCACGATCATCGCCAGGACGACAAACACGGCCGCAAACAGCAGCAAGGCAATCGGGAAATGGACGACCAGAGGGTGCATGCCTTCCGGAGGCGGCACCGGCGGCGGAGCCAGAAAATCTTTGAACACGGTTGGACTCCTTGATGCAGAAATGCCTGCGTGGAAACCGGTCACGTAGCCGGGTTCCCGCCGCGAGCATTGTAAGGTCTGGAACAGGGAAATACAGCCGGGTTCGAGGTTCCGGACCGTCTGGGGAAAGCCGTCATGACCGTGTACGAGGCTCGGAAACGCTCCGGCAGTTAAGAAAAGACACGCCGAGCCCCGCAAAACTTAGGGCCGCCCCAACGAATTGTCGGGACGGCCCTTTCTCGTCGTTATCACTGGGTCCAATGGGCGGTCGCCGGCTGCCAGCAAGCTGACAGAACGCGGCAGTCGTTCATCGAACGGCTACCCGCGGCGGCCTACGTCTTCTTCTTGGCCGGGGCCTTCTTGGCAGGCGCCTTTTTGGCGGGCGCCTTCTTGGCGGGCGCCTTCTTCGCGGCTGCTTTCTTCGGTGCAGCTTTCTTCGTGGCCACTATACGTCCTCCGTAAAACTAGGTTCCGGCGAGTTCCTTCTCGATGGCATCCAGGTTGCCCCGAGCCGACGAGTCCTACTCGCCAACTGCTTGACTGCCACTGACTCGTTTCCGAGTTGTCTGCCCCCGTCCTCATTCCGAATGAAGCGAGCACAGACGCGGGTGGCACGTAATCTCCATGCACTGCTAGCTAATGTTTTACGCATCGGCAAAAATTATGCAACACGTTTTCAACATGTTTTCCACAAATAAACAAAAGATTTTCTCCGCGTCAGTACAGCGAGATCACGCTGCCGCCGGGCAGCGTACACGCCGGTTGCTCGCGGCGCTGCGCGATGCCGAACAGTCGGCGCGACTGCGGTCGCTGGCGGCGCAGTTGCCACCAGCGCCGCCACGAACCGCGCGCTGGGTGCGCCGGCCGGCGCTGTCCGGCCGCCGACAGAATCTCGCACCACGCGGCGGACCAAGACCCGCGCCGGATGTGAATCGGGTCCAAACCGTACCATTCCCGTCGTGGCGACTGTAACGCGGCGCGGTGCCGCGCCGCTAACTCGATGACGCGCGCGTTCAACTCCCGCGCTCGCTGCATCGCGTCCGTAAATGTCACTCGCGATCCCGGAAACAGCAGCCACCGAATGGCGCGATACTGCCACGACGTGACCGACCCGATTCGCGCCAACGGGAGTTCGGTGACAACGATCCGATCACACCCACCGCGCAGTCGCACCAGACACTCCTCAACCCACTCCGCGATCTGGCCGACGCTCGCGCCGTACAGAATGTCATTGCCGATATCCGTAATCAACGCCGCCGCCGACAGCGCGGGCCGGCGTTGCAAGTCCTCCCAAAGCCCGCACTGCAAGATCCCCGGCAGCGACCGTCCGAGCACGCGACTGGTCTGTCCGTACGATCGACCGTGGCCACAAGCCACCAGCACATCCAGCGGCGGTTCCCAGATCAACTCGGCGGTCTCGATGATCGTGGAGATCGCCCGCACGACGTTGCTGGCGCCCAGAAAAACGACTCGCCGCGACGAGTTCGGCGTCGGTGCATCCGCGGGGCCAACTGCCGGCTCGAACCCCGTTTTGCAGCCCCCCTGAATCACCACATTCTGCCTCGCAAGTTCTGAATTGCCATGAAGTTAGAAAATGCCAGCAGACCGAAGAGGATTCCCAGGAACCGGTCGTGCAGCACCCCGAAGCTCACAAAGGCGACCGCCGCGCCGACGATCACCGACAGCCACAGCGATTTGACTACGCCCTCCCAGGGATCCCTGGCGACGAGTACTTCCCGCGCGATCTGACCGCCGTCCAACGGATACACGGGCACCAGGTTCATCAGTCCCCAGAGGATGTTCACCCACAGAAGGCTGTAGACCAATTCGTACCACGCCTCGTTGACGGCTTCCGGCAGTCGTACGGCGGGGATGGGAAGGAAGCCGTAGGCCAAGCCGAACCGCACGACGCCTCCGGCGGCAAAGACCAGCGCCACGACCAGAGCGGCCAACAAGAAACCCGCGCCAGGCCCCGCCGCCGAAATCAGGATCTGGGACAGCGGTCCCCGCGTGCGTCTCCCAGCACCCGCTCGCCATGGCGACGATTCGGGAATCGCCATCCCGCCCATCATGTACAGGACGATTCGCGCATCTTGGCCGAAGTAACGCATCGTCAGCGCGTGCCCTAACTCATGTACCAGGATGGACACGAACACCGCAGCCGCCCAAATCACCAGCGGCAATCGCTCGCCGCCGCCGCTCGCGCCAATCAAGAATGCCACCAGCCAGAACAACGGGTGCACCCGCACGGGGATGCCCGCAATGCGGAAGTGCAAATCGAACTGAGTTTGTGCTGGCTCACCGGCGAACACGGCATGGAGTCCTTGCGTTTCAAAGTAGCCATCACGCTCCGCGTGATGATCGCCAACAAGAATTGGACAGTTATTGACTCGCCGAACCTGAACCCCCGCTTCCGTCCAAGAAACCGGGGCTCGCCCATTCGCTCGGATTCTAACAGGATCAAGCTGGAAAGAAAACGCCTGTCGGCGCGTGCTCGTCGCAAACCTCGTCGCCATTCCTGCCGGAGCCCTTGTCGCCGCCCCCTTTCCGCTTGCCCCATCGACGAAATCGGGGCGGGCTGGGGGCGTTTCGCTCCGCGAAAAGAAAGGCTATCCTCTCGCGGAGCGAGAGGGCTACTTTGGAGAGGACTACTTTGGAGAGGGCTACTTTGGAGAGGACTCAATCATGCCGACCAAGACGCCTGCGGCGGACCTGTGGACGTTCACTGCGGAGGATCGGGCCGTGGCCCGGACGCTTGCCGCGCGACTGCCGGGGCAACTGTTCGACGCCCACGCGCATCTGTACGAGCAGGCGCACATCGGTCCCGGCATTCGCTTAGTTCAAAGCGGGCCCGCTCGTGCAGGAGCGGACGTTTGGCGCCGCTGCCTGGGACAGCAGTTCGGTGCGGCGCGGCTCAAGCATGCCCTGTGCCTGCCGTTTCCCTCACGCGGCGGCGATGCCGCGGCGGCCAACCGTTTTGTGGTGAAGGAGGTCCGCCGTCGCAAGCACCTGCGCGCCCTGGTGCTGGCCGGCCCCGCGACGCCGCGAGCGGAGATCGAATCGCTGCTGGATGCCGATCCGCAGATCGTCGGATTCAAAGTCTATCACTTCCTGGCCCCGCGTGCGGATACGTTCCAGTGCGAGCCGTCGGAATACATTCCGGACTGGGTTTGGCAGTCGGCCGGCGCTCGGGGCCTGGTGATCCTGCTGCACCTGGTGCGGGACGGCGCCTTGGCCGACCGCGCGAATCAGCGGTACATCCGGCGCTGCTGCCAGCGATTTCCTCGGGCGAAACTGGTGCTCGCTCACGCAGGTCGCGGGTTTCACGCGCCGAATACGGCCCGCGGCGTGTCCTCCCTGCGCGGCTTGGACAACGTCTGGTTCGACACCTCCGCGATCTGCGAGTCCGATCCGATCGCCGCGATCCTGGACGAATTCGGGCCGCGCCGTGTACTGTGGGGCAGCGATTTTCCAGTCTCTCAACAGCGTGGCCGCTGCGTGACGCTGGGCACCGGCTTTGCCTGGATCACGACGGACCAGGTGGACTGGAACCGGCGCGCGCTGTTCGGCCGCCCCGTGCTCGTGGGCTTGGAATCGACGCGGGCCCTGCTGGACGCCGCCGCCCGGTTGGGCCTCGATTCGGCCGACCTCCAGGACGTGTTCCACGATAACGCCGCGCGATTGACGGGGTTGCTGGTCGAATCGGGCACCCGGACACAGGAACGGTACCGCACCGCCAAGGCGCTGATCCCCGGCGGTACCCAGCTGCTGTCCAAACGTCCGGAGATGGCGGCGCCGGACCAGTGGCCGGCCTATTTCCGCGAGGCGCGCGGGTGCGAGGTCTGGGACCTCGACGGCCGGCACTATTACGACTGCGGCCTGCACGGCATCGGGGCGACCCTGCTAGGGTTCCGCGATCCCGAGGTGACCCGGGCGGTGCAACGCCGTGTCGCCCTGGGCAGCCTGTGTACGCTCAATCCGCCGGAGGAGGTGGAACTCGCCGAGCGGCTGTGTGCGATTCACCCTTGGGCCCAGCAGGCCCGCTTCACGCGGACGGGCGGCGAGGCCATGGCCGTGGCGGTGCGCATCGCCCGGGCGACGACCGATCGCTCGGCGGTCGCCATCTGCGGCTATCACGGCTGGCACGATTGGTACCTGGCGGCCAATCTGGGCGAGACCGAGGCCCTCAGCGGCCATCTGCTGCCGGGCCTGGAACCGCTGGGAGTGCCCCGTGAATTGCGCGGCACCGCGTTTACGTTTGCCTACAACGACCGGCGGCAATTCGACCGCATCCTGGGCGAAGCGGGGCAACGTTTGGCTGCCGTGGTCATGGAGCCGTGCCGCTACCGCGACCCGGAGCCGGGATTCCTGGAGTATGTGCGCGACCGGGCGCACCAGGTTGGCGCCGTGCTGGTTTTCGACGAAATCACGATCGGCTGGCGTCTGTGTTTCGGCGGCGCCCATCTGCGGCTGGGCGTCCAGCCCGACATGGCCGTGTTTGGCAAGACGCTTTCCAACGGGCACCCGATGGGGGCCATCATCGGGACCCGCCAGGCGATGCAAGGCGCCCACGGTTCGTTCATCAGCAGCTCGTACTGGACGGACGGCGTCGGCCCGGCGGCCGCGCTGGCCACGATCGAGAAAATGTCGCGGATCGACCTTCCCGCGCATTGCCAACAGACCGGCGCCCACATGCAGGCCGCTTGGCGCCGGCACGCCGCGACGCACCAGTTGCCCGTACACGTCGACGACGGCTATCCGGCGCTGGCTCGTTTTGCCTTCGATCACCCGCAAGCGGCCGCACTCAAGACGCTGTACATCCAGTCGCTGCTGGACCGGGGCTTCCTGGCCAACACGGCGATCTACGCCAGTCTGGCCCACACGCCGGAGATCATCGGCGCGTACGAGGACGCGGTGGACGAGGTTTTCGGCGAGATCGCAGCGGCCTTACGACATGGCGACGTGGCGTCCCGTCTGCGCGGTCCCGTCGCGCACAGCGGATTCAAGCGGCTGGTTTAGTTCGTCAGGCGAACTCCAATGATCGTCTGCTTGGGTCGCCATCCAATTGCACGAGGCCGGACAGTACGGCAAGCAAATGGAACCGCTGATCGCCGCCGATGACGGATGACGGCCGGACGTAGCGGCGATCAAGTGCGAATTTGTCGCAGGCGACCAATCGCTCGACCTCCGGCGATCCGGTCGGCTGCGGTTGCTGCGGCGCGACGGTCGACGCCGTCTCGCAAACCCGCGTAGATCAGGCTGCCCGGATCGGCGTGAATCGCCACCCCAAGTGTAGCGACGAAACAACGATTCAAATCGCAGCGGATACAAGTCGGTCATTAGCCAATCCCTTTCACCTCCGGCTCAGGCGTCCAAGCTTCGATCCTGGTCGGCAGCAAGGCCAGCTAGAGTTTCTTCAGGATGGCATCTGCCGTGTCTTCAAACAGCTTCTGCCACTGGGGCGCCACCAGGCAGTCGCAATCCTCCTGGGCATGGCCCGAGTTGTTTCGCTGCTCGGCGGTGGGCGTATAATAGATGTAGCCGTTGGTGCAGCCGGCGACGAAGGTGAATTCGGCGGGAGCGCGCTCTTTGATGTTCAGTCCGACCTGCACGGACAACTCCCCCGGAAACGTCACCAGCACGAAGTCGCCGATCCGCAGCCCGACGACCTCGACGTCCAGCGTGTCCTTTCCGGCAGCCTCGTGTTGCGTCTGGTGCATCTTGAGCAAATTCAGGTTCACCTGGACGCGCGTCAGCTGTTCCATGGTCAGAATGTTCTTGAGGTACGCCTCCATGTTGGCCCGGTTTTCGGCGTCGAGCTTCGTCAGATCTTCGCGGCCCAGGGCCTGGTCAAGCAGGTAGCGGTGCGAGTAGTAGGACGGGAAGTCGCCGGACAGCTTGTATTGCACGTACAGCGGAAGGAACGTCCCCAGGTTCAGGCTGGTTCCTCTCAGGGATTGAAGCAGCCTCGCCTGTTCGTCCTGCAGCGTGGCGATCCGCTGCTGCGTATCGGTTGATCGGGGCAACGCGAGCACCTCTCTGATGACTTTCAACTGCACGTCTTCTTTCGGCTGGATTTTCTTCAGCGCCCGCATCGCACTCAGGCCCAGCAGGTTTCCCAACGTCTCCGCGTCTCGCGGATTGTGGACATCTTTGTACTGCACCGGATTGATGTCGCCGGCACATCCCTGCAGGAACAGGGCGAGCACCCCGTCTCCGAGGCTCTCCTCGATCACTTTAGAGGCAAAACCGGGAAAGTCTGCTGTATTTCCTCGGCTCGGAACGCCTTGGATGGGATGACAGGCGAAGTTGTACACGATGGCCAGCGGCTGTCCGTTCTTTTTGTCAAGCCGCAGAAGGCCGATCTCCGGGTCGATCGGGCCGATGCCGGCAACCTGCTCGTCGGGCGGAAGCGCATAAGCATGGCGCACGTCCGCTTCGCTGCCGTCCTTCAGCCGCAGTCGCCGGTTTTCCATGATTCGGTTTTCGTGACCTGCGCCGGCCCCGGCGCTGACCGGCTCCATCTTGGCCCACGCGTCCTTGGCGGCCTGGACGGTCCGTTGTTCGACATCCGCGCACACGACCCCGTGACAGTGGCTGGCATTGACGATAACATTCGCAGGCGGGATGTTCAGTTCTTTTTCCAGCTGAGCGCGCACGTTGCCGAGGAAGTCGTCGCGGATTCTGCCGATCCCGCCGATGGCGACCGCATCCACGGTGACAATCGCCAAGCTCGTTGCATCGTCCTTCAGGACCAGGGCTTTGACGAACAACGGGTCATTGACGGGCGCCGCGTCCCGATCCGTGATGTCGGCTTTGGCGACCCCGGCCCAGAGCTGGGCCGCGTCTACCTCGACACACCGCGACAGCCCTGCAGCCACAAGAAGTGCAGCCACAAGTGCCTTCATACTTCCGAGTTGAATCCGCACACGACGCATGGCAAATTCAGGCGGATGGCAAATTGAACTTGGCGCGTTGATTGTTGTTTCCATATCCCTCGCCCCTTCGTTTCGATGCCTCAGGCACCGTCCCGCAAAGACCCGGTTTTCTCCGTCTGCACCCACCACACCGGCCACGACTTGGCTTCACGATAGTCCGGACGGGCGGTCCAGTCAACGGCTGGCCGAAGTCGAGGAATGCAAACTTTCGGGCGGAAAAAGGTGCCGGCGCTATGTACGGCGCGGCATGCCCTGGTAAAATATTAGACGGCTCGCTGCATCCAGGGTCCGGCCCGACAAGCGGCCTACGGGTTGACAGTGCGGCCTCCTAGACGACATAATTGGCCGCCGATGCTGCCGGTGCCGTGTTGCGGAAACCCTACCTGATTGATGTGCTAAGCTAGACACGAGTCGGCCTCACACCCTGGCAGTTTCAACGAAGAACCCGCCTGTGGACACCTACCGATTGAGAGCCTGCACCCCAACTGTCTACGTGCTCGGTTTTCGGCCGGTCTGCTACTTCAATGGAGAGTGAATCTGCCTGGGGCGGTTGGGTGCGGCGTAACATCAGCTATTGAGACATTGTGATTTGCAGAAAGCGGAGACGTTCAAGGGCTACCTGGGTAGTGAGAAGTCCCTTCACCGTTCATCTTCAAGGGGATTTGGGATGAGAATCAAGACGGTTTTGCCATTCACGGTTATCCTTGCGATTTCCATTTGGTTTCCGGCTCACGCCGGGGAGGAACCGAAGCCGGCCAACGCTGGGGTTGAGACAGACGCGGAAGCAAAAGCGCGGGCCGCGTACGAAGCGGCCGATAAGGCAGCCCAGGAGGCGGAAGCGGCGGTCGTACCCATAAGGGAAGCCATGCGACAGGCCGACGCGGCCTATGGCAGCGCGACGTCAGCGGCCAGAACGAAGCGACAGCAGGCCACGAGTTCGAAGGATTTGGCGGGCGAACGGGGCGTCGAAATGTTGAAGCAGGCGGAGGCGGCCGTGCCCGTTGCCATCCAGGCCCTGACCGACGCCACCAACGCCAAGCCCGAGCTGGAAAAGGCGTTGGACGATGCCAAAGCCGCCGCGCTCCCATTGCGGCAAGCTTACGAAGCAGCCGAGAAGGCGGCTGTGGAGGCTGAACTTGCGGCGAAGGCCGCCTCCGACGCGGCCAGCAGGCTCAACGACGAAGCCAAGAAGGCCGCAGCCCAAGCGGCGGTCATGCGACGAACGGTTGATGCCGCCAAGGCCGCCCTGACCGCGGCACAGCAAAACGAGGAACGAGCGACGGCTCAGCCCAATCCTGCGCCGCAGATACTGGCCGAAGCCGAGGCGCAGAAGAAGGCAGCCGACGAGGCCCTGGCGAACCTCAAGAACCAAGTGGCCGCGGCCACCGCCGCTGCCCAAGCCGCCGAGAAAGCGGCTCAGGACGCCGCGGCCAACGCCAAGCAAGTTTCCGAGGACGCTGGCAAGTCCGAGGCGGAAAAGAAGCAGGCCTCCGACGATGCGGCCGCCAAACGCAAAGCGGTCGACGAGGCCAAGGCGGCCTTGGCTCAATCGCAGCAGGCCGAACAAGCGGCCCAGGCTCAGGCCGCGGCTGCTGCAAAGAAGATGACGGAAGCGGAAGCACAGAAGAAGGCGGCCGACGAGGTCCTGGCGAACCTCAAGAACCAAGTAGCCGCGGCCGCCGCAGCTGCCCAGGCCGCCGAGCAAGCCGCCCAGGCCGCGGCAAAATCGGCCGAGGAAAAGACTCAGGCGGCAGCCCAGGCGGACGCGAAACGCAAAGCGGCTGCTGATGCCGCGGCGGCACTGGCCCAGGCGCAGCAAGCCGAGCAACAAGCCCAGGCCCAGGCCAGCGCCGCCGCAAAAGCGCTGGCCGATGCGCCGGCGGAAAAGAAGGCGGAAGCGGAGGCGCAGAAAAATGCCGCCGACGCCGCCCTGGCCAACGCCAAGAACCAGGCAGCCGCCGCCACGACCGCGAACCAGGCGGCCCAGGACGCGGCCAAGGAACTCATCCAACTCGATGCGGCTGCAAAGCAGGCCGCAGAGCAAGCCGCCGCCAAGCGCAAAGCGGCTACCGACGCCGCGGCCGCTCTGGACCCGGCCCAGAAGGCGCTGGAGCAAGCCACGCTGAAGGCCAACGAAGGCGTGCAGAAGTTGGCCGCGGCCGAATCGCGAAAGAATTCGGCCGAAGAGGCGCTGGAGAGTCTCAAGAAACGCATCGCCGCTGCTAAAGAGACACTCGCCGCGGAAGAGGAAGCCGCCAAGGCGGCGGAAGACGCAGCCGTTCCGCTGAAGGGGGAAGCAGAAAAAGGTCAGGCGGCCTATGCGGCCGCCAGGAAAATCGCCGACGAAAAGCGCGCCCTGGCCAACCAGGCCAAGGCCGAACTCTACCAGCAGATCGCCGCCAGGAAGATGCCCAGCATTATCGAGAGTCCCGATCCGCCGAAGCCGGCGAACGGGATTGATGAAATCGTGTTTGCGAAGTTAAAGGCGTTGGGTATCCAGCCGGCCCTCTGCTCCGACGCGGTGTTCATCCGCCGCGCCTACTTGGACCTGACCGGCCGACTGCCGTCCGCGGAGGAGGCCAAAGCGTTCATCCAAAATTCGGACCAGAACAAGCGCACTGCCCTGATTGACCGTCTGCTCGAGCAGTACGCGCACGTCGATTACTGGGCCATGAAATGGAGTGACGTTCTGCGGATCAAGGCGGAGTTTCCCGTCAAGGTCTGGCCCAACGCAGCGCAGGCCTATCACCGCTGGGTGTGGGAATCAATCGCCCAAAACAAACCGTACGACCAGTTCGCGCGGGAACTGCTCACTTCCAGTGGCAGCAATTTTCGCGTCGGGCCGGTCAACTTCTACCGGGCCATGCAGCAAAAGACTCCGGAGGGCATCGCGGCGGCCGTGGCATTGGCGTTCATGGGCAGGCGCGTCCAGTCGTTCTCGGAAGACCGTCTCGCGGGCATGGCGGTGTTCTTCACGCAGGTCGGCTACAAGCCCACCAGCGAATGGAAAGAGGAGATCGTTTTCTGGGATCCCCTCCACTCGACCGCCGTGCCTGGCAGCACCGCACCGGGAATCGACGCTATCCCCCTGTCGGTGACCACCACCAACCAGATTCCGCAAGCCCTGGCCGAACCGTTGAGCCCCAACGGGCCGCTGGAGGCCGTCTTTCCGGACGGCGCCAAGGTCACGGTTCCCCCGGACCGCGATCCGCGGGAGGTGTTTGCCGAGTGGCTGATTCGGCCGGAGAATCCCTGGTTTGCCAAAGCCATCGTCAACCGGACCTGGGGGTGGGTGATGGGACGTGGCATTATCCACGAGCCGGACGATATTCGGGACGACAATCCGCCCAGCAACCCGGAACTGCTGGCCTACTTGGAGAAGGAACTGGTCTCCAGCGGCTGGAATCTGAAGCACCTGAAGCGGCTGATCTTCACCTCGACCACGTACCAGTTCTCTTCGATCGTGAGGTCCAACACGCCGGAAGCAACAGCCAACTTCGCCAGCTATCCGCTGCGGCGAGTGGAGGCCGAGGTGTTGATCGATGCGGTGAACCGAATTACCGGCAGTTCGGACCTGTACACCAGTGCCGTTCCGGAGCCTTTCACCTATATTCCCAGCGATATGTCCGCCGTGGCCTTGGCCGACGGCAGCGTCACCGATACGTTCCTCACCTTGTTCGGACGTTCTGCGCGTGCCACCGGGACGGAAAGCGAGCGTATCAACGAACTCTCCTCGCGCCAGTGGATTCACATGCTGAATTCGGGCCAAATCCAGAACAAGCTCCAGACCGGCCCGAAACTCAAGGCGTTGATCTCCGCAGGCGGCACCCCGAATGAAATCGCCGAAAGACTTTACCTGACAATCCTCTCGCGGCTTCCAACGGAGGACGACATCAAGGCCGCAGAGCAGCATGCCCAGGCCGGAGTGGCGAAAGGCAATGACTTCTGGGTCGATATTGCCTGGGCGTTGATCAATAACCCCGAGTTTCTGCTGCGGCATTGATCTAATATGATTGGAGTTGATCCCCACCGGTCCCGTGCCGGTGGGAAGAAGGGTTGGAAACCAGAAGGGTGCTGCCCGAGAAAGCCCCCCTTCATTGAATTGCAGGCGCGATACAGTTAACTCAATACAGTCGGTTTTCGGTACCACACTCCAACCGGGAGTAGAAGGAGAACTGAAATCATGCGTAGAAACGACAATCCGGACAGGCAGGATCGCATGTCGCGGCGCGAGGCCATGCGACGCGGCGTTTTGGGAGCGGCGGGCATGATGGCGGCCGGCGGTTTGGCTTCCCGCGCTCTGGCGGCGCCGTTCAAGATCTCGCCGGAGGAACTCGCCAAAATGAAAGCGGCCCACGACGCGGCAGCCATCGCCAAGGCCAAGAAAGGCCAGACCAAGTCCGTGATCCAGATCTTCCTGTGGGGCGGCATATCGCAAAACGATTGCTGGGATCCGAAGCCCGGTACGGGCTACAACTACTTGGGCGAGTTTGACAAGTTCATCCCCACCAACGTGGATGGCGTTCAGTTGAGCTACCTGTTCCCGTTGCTGGCCAAGCAGGCGGACAAGTACTCTCTGATCCGCAGCATGACGCATGGCAACAACGGCCACGAGACGGCGGCCTACCTGATGCAAACCGGTCACGCGCCGGGCGGGCGACTGTCTTTTCCCAGCGTGGGCGCTGTATTTAGCTACTTCAAGAAGGACACTTACAAAGGGCTGCTTCCGCCCTACATCGTGATGCTCCAGGCAGCCGGTCGGTTTTCCGAGGAGGGTTTCCTGGGCCCCGCGTACAAACCGTTCGCCACGGGCGGCGATCCGAACGCGGACCGCTTCGAGGTGCAGGGAATCGTCAACCGAGGAGTCAGCGATGCCCGGCAACAGGCCCGCCGTGAATTGCTTCAACGGGTCGATACCTTGGGTTTCGGCCTTGCGGACGTGCCAGACATGGCTGCCATCGCGGAGGCCAAAGAGAAAGCCTATGGCTTGATTTTGGGGCAAGGGAAGGAAGTATTCAATCTGGACAACGAACCGAAGGCACTCCGAGATCGCTACGGCCGCCACACGTTCGGCCAGGAATGCCTGGCGGCGCGACGGATGGTCGAGGCGGGCGTGCCCTACGTTACCATCAGCTTTCCCGGCGGCTGGGATACGCACTCCAACCATTTCCCGACCATGAAGCGACAGTGTCCCATGTTGGACCAAGGGCTGGCGATGCTGCTGGAGGACCTTGCCAGTCGCGGCTTGCTCGACAGCACCCTCGTTTGGTGTACCGGCGAGTTTGGCAGAACGGCGGAGATCTACTGGGAACCGCCGTGGAACGGGGGACGCCACCACTGGGGGTCCGTGTTCACCGTGCTGGTTGCCGGCGGCGGATTCAAGGGCGGCCGCGTGGTCGGCGAATCCGACGAGTTGGGCGCTTATGTCAAGGAGCGGCCCGTCTATCCGGCGGATTTGCTCGCCAGCTTTTACCTGCTGGCCGGCATCGACGCTGCCGCCCCGCTGCCCAATCCCGAGGGGCTGGATGTCCACGTGCTAGACACGGAAAGCGAAGGCATGAAGTCGGCCGGGATGCTGGACGAGATCATGTGAAAAAAGAAGATTAGAGACGAGGGATGAGGGATTAGAGGCCTCTAATCTTTCACTTAATCTTTCACCTGATCTTTCGCTTGATCCTGGCACCTAATGTTCCGCCCTGGAGATTAGGTGAAAGATCAAGTGAAAGATTAGGACCGATTGGGGAAGATTGGGCAGGACCGCTTTTGTAAGGGCCTCTAATCACCAATCCCTGACCCAAGGGAGCACACTATGAACAACCTTCGATTCGCGATTTTCGGGCTGGCCGTATTCGTCGCCGCGGCATCCTCGGCCTGGGCGCAGGGCCAGTACATCGGTTACGTCTATCCTGCCGGCGGCCAGCAGGGCACCACCTTTCCGATCCGGTTGGGTGGACAGCAGCTCCTTGATCCTTCGGATGTGGTGGTGAGCGGGGAAGGGGTTTCTGTTCGGCTGGTCGATTACTTCCGGGTCCTGGACAATCAGGAGTTGGGGTTGGTTAGCCAGCAGCTGCGGGAGTTGAAGAAGAAGGAAACGGGCGTAGACGACGCGATGGCCGACAAGATGGCCTGGTTCGAGTTCCCTGCGCCCATCGGGCCGGATACGACTGGACCAGTCGCCGTCAGTTCCTTGATTTGCCCGGTATGCGGCACTGCCAACCCGATTGACGCTACCGTCTGCATCACGTGCAATGTGAATCTGGAGAAACCGAAAACGCCCCCACCGGGCACCAAGGACCCGCAGAGCGAACCACCCGCATCGGAGAAGGAAATCGCCAAGCAGAATCTGATTAAGCGGATCGAGAGCATCTTCGCGGAAGACGAACGTACTCCGGCCGTCCGTTCCCAAACGGAACTTGTCTTCTGCGAGGTCACGGTGGCGCCCGACGCCAAGCCGGGCCGGCGAGAGATCCGCGTGATCACCAAGCGGGGCATCTCCAATGCGCTGCCCTTCTTCGTGGGCCAAGTGCCCGAAGTCGCGCGCAAGCCGATGAAGACCATGCAGCTTCCCATCCTCGGCAAGGAATATCTGGCCCAGCGCAAGAGACCGGTCGAAGAGGTGGAAATGCGCGTCGCCGTGCCCTGCACGATGAACGGCCAGATCGCTGCCGGCGAGGTCAACCGGTACCGTTTCCGGGCGACCAAGGGCCAGCGTCTGGTGATCTCCGCCAAGGCTCGGGATTTGGTGCCCTACGTCCCCGATGGCGTTCCCGGCTGGTTTCAAGCCGTGCTGAGGCTCTTCGACGCCAAAGGGAACGAAGTGGCGTACAACGACGATTTCCGTTCCAACCCGGACCCGCTCATCTATTATGAGGTCCCCGCGGACGGCGACTATCTGCTCACCATCAACGAAGCCCTTTTTCGCGGACGCGAGAGTTTCGTGTATCGGATTACGATGGGTGAGGTGCCGTTTGTGACGAGCATCTTCCCATTAGGGGCCCGCGTGGGCGAACCAGTCAATATCGAAATGAACGGTTGGAACCTGGAGAAGACCACGATCGCGCCGCCCCCCAAAGACGCGAAGCCGGGACACTATCTGATTGCCGCCACCAACGGGAATCTCGCGTCCAACTACGTGCCGTTCGCCTTGGACACGCTGCCCGAGTGCCTGGACGCGGAATCTAACGACGATCCGTCCAAGGCGCAGAAGGTCACGCTGCCCATCATCGTCAACGGCCGAATGGATCACCCGGGCGACTGGGATGTCTTCGAGGTGGAAGGGAAAGCCGGCCAGACCGTCGTCGCGGAAGTCCACGCGCGCCGTCTCGGTTCACCGTTCGACTCCTTCGTCAAGGTTACCGGGCCGGACGGCAAGATCATCGCGCTGAACGACGATCACTACGACGCGGGATCGGGGCTGAACACGGACCACGCCGATTCTTATCTGATGGTGAAGCTGCCCGCCGACGGTAAGTACTTCGTTCACATCGGCGACACGCCGCGGCGTGCGGGAAAGGAGTATGCCTATCGGCTCAGGATCAGTGAGCCGCGGCCCGATTTCGAGTTGCGTGTGATCCCCTCCCGCGTCGTGATCCGCAGCAATGCGTCTGCCTCGCTGACGGTCTACGCCCTGCGCAAGGACGGATTTGACGGGCCCATTGCGCTGAACTTCAAAGATTTACCGCAGGGACTCGAATCGGCCGGCGCTACGGTGGCGGCCAGCAAAGAGGTCGCGGGCCTGGCGGTGAAAACCAGCCTGGTTGCGATGGAAAAGCCGGTCAACCTCACCGTCATCGGCAGCGCGAAAATCGGGGATCAGGAAATCGTTCATGAGGCCGTGCCGGCCGAAGACAGAATGCAGGCCTTCCTGTGGCGTCATCTGTTGCCCGCGGAAGACCTGCCGGCCCTGGTCTGCAATCCGTCCTACGCCCCGCCGGCCGAACGCCTGCGTCCGCCGATCCGCGACGAGGATCGACCGAAGGATGTGACGCCCACGTTGACAAGGTCTTCGGTGGTGTACTACATGAGGCAGATCGAACGTCTTTACCAGGAGTGGCTCCTCACCGACGAGTTCGTCAACCGCGAGCTTGCGAGCATTGAATCGCGTTTGATCAAGTAAGAACGGGCGAGGAGGAGGCTGCCGAATGGCCAGCTGAAGGCTTCTTGATGCTCGAAGACAGGTTCGCCGGGGTGCGATCTTGGCACCCCAGAGATTCTTTGGCGACTGGACCGAGTTGCTAAAATGCGGGGGGGGGTGTGGTAGCATGATAGCCGTTCTGGGCGCGAACGGCTGCGGGCTCCGGACGAACGGGAATCCCGAATTGAATCACGCCCCCCGCGGTCGCCGATCGCCGCAAGGTGACCTTTGCATGGAGCTGAAAAGCATGAAATCATCGTTCCTTCCAGCGCTCGTCCTTATGGCCTTCACGGGGGGAGCTACCGCGGCGGAGTCGGCGACGAACGTTTTCGAAAGCCCGATCCGGCCCAAACCCGCAGGCGAGATCGATCGGTTGGTTTTTGCCAAGCTGTCCTCGCTGGACATCCAGCCCGTTTTGTGCTCCGACGCGGTGTTTGTCCGCCGCGCTTATCTGGACGTGATCGGCACGCTGCCTACGGTGGACGAGGTCCGGGAGTTCCTTCGGGATCCGGACACTGAGAACAAGCGAAGTGCCTTGATCGACCGCTTGCTGGCGCGGAGTGAATTCGCCGTTTACTGGGCCATGAAATGGAGCGACATCCTGCGGATCAAGGCGGAATTCCCCGTCAATTTGTGGCCCAACGCGGCCCAAGCGTACCATCGTTGGGTGCTGGCCTCCTTGTCGGCCAACAAGCCGTACGATCAGTTCGTCCGGGAGATGCTGACCTCCAGCGGCAGCAACTTTCGCGTCGGACCGGTGAATTTCTACCGCGCGGTTCAAAGCAAAACGCCGGAGACCGTCGCCAGCGCTGTGGCGTTGACGTTCATGGGGACGCGCACCGACGCCTGGCCTGAAGATCGCTTGAAGGGCATGGCCGCCTTCTTCTCGCAGATCGGCTACAAGCCCACCAGCGAATGGAAGGAAGAAATCGTCTTCTGGGATCCGCTCAAGTCCAGCAAGGTTCCGACCAGCATCGCACCCGGACGGGACGCGGTCATCGCGGTCGTAAAGGGGCCTGGTGCCGAGCCGGAAGCGGCGGCGGAACCCCCAACCGACGGTGGTCCGTTGACGGCCGTTCTTCCCGACGGAATCGAGATCCTGATCCCCCCTGACCGGGATCCGCGGCAGGTTTTTGCGGATTGGCTGATTTCTCCGAAGAACCCCTGGTTCAAACGCAACATCGTGAACCGCGTCTGGGCCTGGCTGTTGGGACGGGGCATCATCCACGAGCCGGACGACATCCGCGAGGACAATCCGCCCAGCAATCCTCAGTTGCTGGCGTACCTGGAAAAGGAGTTCGCCGGCAGCGGCTACGATCTCAAACGGCTCTATCGTCTGATCTTGAACTCCCGCACTTATCAGTTTTCCTCCACGCCCCGCTTCAACACGCCTGAAGCCGAGGCAAATTTCGCGAGCTACCCGATCCGCCGCTTGGAGGCCGAGGTCTTGATCGACGCGGTCAACAGCATCACCGGCACGTCGGATTTCTACAGCAGCCCCATTCCGGAACCGTTTACGAACATCCCGCGCGACATGCGCGCCATCGCGATCGCAGACGGCAGCATCTCCAGTTCTTTCCTGACGTTGTTCGGCCGTTCGGCGCGGGCGACCGGCATGGAAAACGAACGCGACAACAAACCGGTCCCCGCCCAATGGCTGCACATGCTGAATTCGAGCACAATCCAGCAGAAGCTCGAACAAAGTCCCAAACTGAGAGAAGTCTTGATTGTCGGCAGCCGAAACCCCGAAGAACTCCTCGAAGAGCTTTATCTGACCGTGCTTTCGCGTCGTCCGACGGCCGAGGAGATGAAATCGGCCCTTCAGTACAGCAGCTCCGGTGGCGCGGCGACTCGCCCGAACGCCGCGAAGCAGCGGAATGACTGGTTGGATATCACCTGGGGCCTGATCAATAACACTGAGTTCCTTTACCGCCACTAGAGGTTCGCCATGAACACGAATGACACTTCCGACATCGCACGAGGAATTACCCGGCGCGAGACGTTGCAGCGGGGCCTGTACGGCGCGGCGGGGTTGATGCTGGCCAAGGGTCTGGGCTCAGCGGCCTTGGCCGCTGAACCGCAGCCGGATCAGGCCGTCAGACCGGCCGCAGCGAAAGTCAAAGCCAGGTCGGTCATTCAGATTTTCTTGTGGGGCGGCATGTCGCACAACGACACGTGGGACCCCAAGCCGGATTCCGGCCGCGACTACATGGGAGAGTTCTCGGCGGTCATTCCCACGAACGTTCCTGGCATCCAACTCGGCGCTCTGTTTCCTGAACTGGCGAAACAGGCCGACAAATATGCCCTCATCCGCAGCATGACGCACGGCAACAACGGTCATGAGACGGCGGCCTACCTGATGCAGACCGGGCACGCGCCCGGCGAACGGTTGGCTTATCCGAGCATCGGCGCCGTGTTTGCGTTCTTCAAGAGCCGCGGATACGAGGGCCTGATTCCGCCGTATGTCGTGCTGACGCGGGCCCAGGGCCGGTTTTCCGAGGAGGGTTTTCTGGGCCCGAAGTTCAAGCCGTTTGCCACCGGCGGCGACCCCAGCGCAGAGCGGTTCGAGGTCGAGGGGGTTGTCGCCCGGAGCATCACAGACGACCGGCAGAAGGCCCGCCGCGATTTGCTGGACAAGATGGACACGATGGCCAAGGCGATGGCGGACAGCAGCCAATTGGCTGCTGCCGCGGAGGCCAAGAAGCAGGCCTATGAGTTGATCTTGGGGGCCGGCAAAGAGGTTTTCGATCTCTCCAAGGAAAAGCCGGAGTTGCGGGACCGGTATGGTCGCCATACCTTCGGCCAAGAATGCCTGGTCGCGCGGCGGTTGGTCGAAGCGGGCGTCCCCTATGTCGTCATCAACTACCCTGGAGGCTGGGACACCCACAGCAGGCACTTCGAGACCATGCGCCGCCAGTGCCCGCAACTGGACCAAGGCCTGGCGATGCTGCTGCAGGATTTGCACGATCATGGCTTGCTGGAAAGCACCGTCGTCTGGTGCTGCGGCGAGTTCGGCCGAGGGCCCAAGGTGGACTGGCAGCCGCCTTGGAACGGCGGCCGTAACCACTATGGGAAGGTCTTCACCGTCCTGGTCGCCGGCGGCGGATTCAAGGGCGGGTGCGTCGTCGGTTCGTCGGATGAAAAGGCCGAGGTCGTCAAGGACCGGCCCGTCTATCCCGTGGACCTGCTGGGCAGTATCTACCAACTGGCCGGCATCGACCCCAACGGCAAGTTGCCCCATCCCATGGGCTTGGATGCTCACGTGCTGCCCTCGGCGGCGGAAGGGGCCAAGTCGGGCGGATTGTTGACAGAGATCATGTAAAGGGAGCGAAACATGAACCACGTTCGATGGCTGCCGATCTGGGGATTGGCCGGATTGCTGGCCCTGGTATCCTCGGCTCATGGACAGACCAGACAGGCCGGATCGTACATCGGGTTTGTCTATCCTGCCGGAGGTCAGCAGGGCACGACGTTTCAGGTCAATCTGGGCGGACAGGGGTTGGACGGCGTCAACCAGGTGCTCGTGACGGGCGAGGGGGTTTCCGCCAAGGTGGTGAAGTACTTTCGGAAAATCGGGCCTCAGGATGCTTCGCTCATGAGGGAGCAATTGAACGAATTGAGGCGGTCCACGCGAACGGGGCAAGGAGGGCGCGAGCGGGCGAAGCAGGGCAGGCCGAAACTGACCAGGCCGAAGCAAGATGTTCCGCCGCCGGACCCCGCAACGCTGAAGATGCTCGAAAACCTCGAAAAAAGGCTGGCCGCCTACGTCAACCGGCCGGCCTGCGCTTCGATCTCCAGCCTCGTTTTTCTCGAAGTAACGATTGCTCCCGATGCAGAACCGGGCGCTCGGGAATTGCGGCTGGCAACGCCCCGCGGCGTCACGAACCCGCTGGTGTTTCACGTCGGCCAGCTGCCTGAATTCTCCCGCAAGCCCATGCGGACGAGCGAACTTCAGGTGCTCGGCAAGGAGGAACTGGCCCTCCGCAAGAGGCCCGAAGAGGAGATCGAACAGCGCATTACGTTGCCGTGCGTCGCCAACGGCCAAGTCGCCACGGGCGAAGTGAATTGGTACCGGTTCGAGGCCCGCAAGGGACAGCGGCTGGTACTCTCCGTCGCGGCACGGCAGTTGGTCCCGTTCCTTGCCGACGCCGTTCCCGGCTGGTTTCAACCCGTCATTGCCGTCTCCGACGCCAGGGGACAGGAGTTGGCGTATAACGACGATTTCCATTTCAAACCGGACCCCACCCTGCTCTTCGAAGTGCCCGAAGACGGCGAGTACTTGTTCAGCATCACCGATGCCATCTATCGCGGACGCGAGGACTTCGTGTATCGCGTGACCATCGGCGAACTGCCGCTGGTAACGAGCATTTTCCCGTTGGGCGGCCAGGTGGGAACGCCCAGAAAGATCGAGATGCAGGGCTGGAACTTGGATCTGGCCGACTTGATGCTGCCTCCCGCGGACGCCAAGTCCGGTGTCCACCTGGTGGCCGCAACCAAGGACGGATTCGTTGCCAACCGTCTGCCTCTCGCGCTGGACACACTGCCGGAATGCTTGGAGCAGGAACCCAACAGCGTCTCGTCCAACGCGCATCAAGTCGAGCTTCCGGTCATCGTCAACGGGCGCATGGATCGTGCGGGCGACCAGGATGTGTACCAGTTCGAGGGGCGTGCCGGCGACAAGATCGTGGCCGAAGTGACGGCGCGGCGGCTCGATTCCCCCTTGGATTCCATGCTCAAAATCACCGATTCCGCCGGCAAGCTGTTGGCCTTTAACGACGATCACGAGGACGCTGGCGGAGGGATCAACACGCACCATGCGGACTCGTATCTCATGGTCCAACTGCCTGCGGACGGAACGTACTTCGTACACCTGACGGACGCTGCCCGCCAAGGCGGCGAAGCGTACGCGTACCGGCTGCGGCTCAGCCCGCCCCACCCCGATTTTGCGTTGCGCGTGGTGCCCTCCTGCGTGGCGATGCGAGGCAGGGCCGCCGCCTCGCTTAGCGTGTATGCCCTCCGTAAAGATGGATTCACCGGAGACATCAAACTGGGCCTGAAAGACCCGCCGGAAGGTTTCTTCGCTGCGCCCGTCGTTCTGACGGCAAAAGAGCCCATCGCTCGGCTGGCGGTGCGAACCACCGTAACAGCGACGAAACAACCAGTCAGGCTGGTCGTCGAGGGCCTCGCGACCATCCAGGATCGCGAGATCGTTCGCCAAGCCGTGCCGGCCGAAGACAGGATGCAGGCGTTCCTGTGGCGGCATCTGGTGCCCGCCGAGGACCTGCTGGCCTGGGTCTATGACCCGGCCTACGAGCCTCCGCCCAAACGCGTCCTGCCCCCGGCGATTGCCGAGGCTGCCGCAACCAGGCCGCCGACAGGCGAAGCCCCCAAGTTCGCCAAGGGCCAAGTCACCGGACGTCTGCGGCAGCTCAAAGGACTGTACGAAGAGTGGCTGCTGACCGACGAATTCTACGCCCGCAAGGTCGCGGAATGCGAAGCGGTGCAGTGAAGCAAGCCTGCGCGACATCTGGGACTACGCCAAGAGATCGCAGCCGCTGGCTCGCCACTTCGGCGTATTTCTCAGAAAGGTCGGAGAAGCTGACAGAAAGATGGGGTGACAGAGAAATGTTGGCTGACCATCCCGCCATACAGAGACCGCGAGTCTTTCGCTTTCCCGCAGCATG
>CAZAQY010000001.1:0-67075 GCA_964486845.1 uncultured Pirellulaceae bacterium | reverse complement strand
GTCCGGCATCGGCGCCCACCGCGCGGACGCACGCCTGGGGATGATCCAGCGCGAAATCACGCTGCGCGTGCGGCGTCCGACCGCTCAGCAGATCGAGCGGGCCAAAGCTGTCCTCGCCATCAAAGACGAAGCTGAACTCGCCAAGCTGCCGCGATTGGCCGATGCTTACGCGCGGAGGGTGCTGTCCCTCGCCGAGGCGGACGAGACGTTGACCGTGCCGCTCCAGGCCATAAGGATCGGCGACCTGGGCGTGTGTGCCATTCCGTTTGAAGCCTTCGCCGAGATCGGCCTGGACATCAAACGCCGCAGCCCCTTCCCGAAAACGATGGTCCTGGGAATCGCCAACGGCGCCAACGGCTATCTGCCGACGCCCGAACAGCACAAGCTCGGCGGCTACGAGACGTGGCTGGGCACCAACCGGGTCCAGGAAGACGCTTCGGTCATCCTCACCGACAACTTGCTGGCCATGCTCACGGAACTCGCGAAGGAAGAGTGAGATCGTGTCGAACAGCACCGGCTCGGTTGTGAACATGCCACCGGCAAGCGGTGGGCATCCGCGCGGCGTTCGCCTATCCCTGCGGTAGCGGCTCAAGACCGAAGCCGTCGGGATTTTCCACGTCATCCCGCTGGCAGAGCAAGTCCGGAAACACGTTGCGGTCAACGCGGTCCGTCTTGTCCAACGGGTAGCCACGGTGGCCGGGCGCCCACGAATCAATGATGGCCGACGCAAACGCAAGACATTCACGGCGCAGTTTCTCGCGTTGGGCCTTGGTCGCGCGTTTCAGCCGTTTGACCAGCGGTCTCAGGCCGCCATTGGACGCGTCCGTGCCGGCACTGCACAAGACGTGGAAATGCTTCGACCGCGGCCAAATCACCACCGCGGCCCGGTGGTACCAGGGTTCGAGCGTCTACGGACGGCCGGAATTCCCCATGGCGACTGGTTTTCGCCAACCCCAGTTCTTAGACTTGAGACGGCACGGCGCTCTGTTCGGGAATTGTGCTACGGATGGATCGGCTCGGACTCAAGCGTTTCAGCCACCCTTGCGATGAAGTTTCAGACGGGGACTGAATGGTCTGGTGCAGTCACGCATGCGAAACGGGGTGCTGCCTTGATTTCTTCCGACTTCTCGTGGTTTGATCTTTCGATTGTGGTGGTCTATTTGGTGGCCGTCGTGGGGTTGGGCTGCTATGCCAGGCAGTTCCGCGCCAAAGCGGGCGAGGGCAGCCACTACTTTCTGGCCGGCAATACGTTGGGCTGGCCGGTGATCGGCCTGGCCATGTTCGCGGCCAACATCTCGACCGTCCACCTAGTCAGCCTTTCCGAGACGGCCTACAAGTACGGCATGGTGTACGGCAACTTCGAGTGGATGGCCGGCTTCACGCTGGTCCTGCTCTCGTTGTTTTTCGCCCCGCTGTACCTGCGCTCGCGGGTGCCCACGCTGCCCGATTTCCTGGAACGTCGCTTCAACCGTCACTGCCGCGACTGGCTGACCGTCGTCTCGATCTTCTCGGCGGTCGTGATCCACATCGGCGTGGCGCTGTACACGGCCGCGCTGGTGCTCCGCGGCATCTTGGGCATCGACCCGAGTTCCACCATCCTCGGCCTGGATCCGATGATGTTCTTCATCATCGTGCTGGCCGGGTTCACGGGAATCTACACCATGATCGGCGGGCTGCTCGCCGTGGTTTGGACGGAGAGCATCCAGACGATCCTGTTGCTGATCGGCGCCGTGTGCATCACGGCGGTAGGCTACTACCACGTCGGCGGCTGGTCGGAATTGACCCACACGCTGGCCATTTGTCCCCATCCGTTGGCAGAAGCCGCGGACCCCAAAATCTGCTGCAACTGGTCCACGGCCAATTTTCTTTCGATCCTGCGCAGCGCGGGCGATCCCAGCAAGCAGCCTTGGTACGGGATTCTGCTGGGCTATCCCGTCATCGGCATCTGGTACTGGTGCTGCGATCAGACGATCGTCCAGCGGGTGCTGGCGGCCCGCGACGAGAAGCAGGCCCGCCTGGGCCCGCTGTTCTGTTCGTTCCTCAAGATCCTGCCGGTGTTCTTGTTCGTCCTGCCGGGCGTGATCTGCGTGGCGTTGGTGCAACAAGGCGCTCCAGTATTCAACGGCCAGGCCCCCAAGGTTCCGGCCGACACCTACACGTTCATGATCACGCACATGCTGCCTTGGGGGCTGAAGGGGCTGGTAACCGCGGCCATGCTGGCTGCCGCGATGCAGACTTGTTCGGCCGCCTTGAACTCGACGGCCACGCTGTTCGCGTACGACATTGTCAAGCGCTACCGGCCCGCGACGACCGATCACCAGCTGGTCGTGGTCGGCAAGATCACGACCGTGGTCGGAACCGTGCTGGCCATCGTTTCCTCGCCGATCTTCGGACAGAAAGACACGGTCTTTCAGGCGCTGACCGATTTGATTTGCTACGTCGCTCCGCCGATCACCGCCGTGTTCTTGTTGGGCGTCTTCTGGAAGCGTGCGACAGGGCCGGCGGCTTACCTGGCGCTGGTCGCCGGCAATTTGATCGGCGTGGCGATCTTCTTCCTGGAGTTGTTCAAGGAACATACGGGTTGGAATTTCGTCCTGACATGGCACCAGAGTCTGACCGGGATGGAACTGACCTCGATGATCACCTCGTTCTACCTGTGCGTGCTCTGCGGTGTGATCGCCGTCATCGCTTCGCACGTCTTTCCGGCGCCGCTCAAAGAGGAGGCCAAGTTGCTGGTCTGGGAGGATTGGCGGGAGCCGTTGCGTGGCGAAGCCCACGGGCGCGGCCTGGGCAACTACCGCGTCCTGTCGGCCGTCGTCGTCGCTACGTTCATCGTGCTGTACATAGTGTTCCGATAGTAAAAGCAATTTCTCGTTACACTCTGTTGGCGCCCGCGCTTTGTGTGGCACGGCCTACTACGAGTGGAGAAGGAATTGACCGTGATCATCAGTGCCAGCCGCCGAACGGACATTTCGGCGTTTTACGCGGAATGGATGATCCATCGCCTGCGGGCCGGATTCTGTACGGTGCCCAATCCCTTCAGTCGATCGCAGGTCGCACGTATTTCCCTGCTGCCGTCCGACGTGGATGCGATCGTGTTCTGGACGCGGAATCCTCGGCCGCTGATGCGGTACTTGTCCGAGATTGACGGACTCGGAATCCCCTACTATTTCCAATTCACAGTGCTCGGACTCCCGCGGGAACTGGATCCCAAGGTCCCGCCGCTGGAAATCACTTTGCGAACGTTCCGGGAACTCGCGCAGCGTCTTGGCCCAGAACGAGTTGTCTGGCGATATGACCCGATCGTTTTCAGCGAAAAATCGCCCGCCGAATATCACCGGGAGAGGTTCACGGCGATTGCCCGCAAGCTGGCTGGTTTCACAAATCGCGTGGTGGTGAGCATTGTCGATCGTTACCGGAAAACGGAGCGTCGCATGAATGCCCTGCGTGATTGCGGGGCCGGCTTGATCGACTGTGCGCCGGAAGCCTTGGCGGGCCTGATGCGGCATTTGGCGGCGACCGCTGCAGCAAACCAGATGGAAATCGTGAGTTGCGCCGAGGAAATCGATCTCACGGGCCATGGCATCCGGCCGGGAAGGTGTATCGACCACGAACTGATCAAGCAAGCATTTGGCAAGGATGTCTCAGCGGCGAAGGATCCGAGCCAGCGGCCAGCCTGCGGCTGTGTCCTGAGCCGGGACATCGGGATGTACGACAGTTGCCTGTTCGGCTGCCAGTACTGCTACGCGACCGGCAGTTTCGAGCGAGCCGCGGAAAACTACCGGCGTCACGACCCGCGGTCCCCCTCGCTCATTGGCTGGCATGATCCGGCCCAAGTTCAAACCGTACATGGACAGTGGAAGCAAATGTGAACTCGTGGGGCAAAAACCCGATGTTGACCCGTTGGGGCGCGGCCGGTATAATTCGCCGCCGTGCTAAGGAGGGCACGGCACCGCCAATTGACCCAGAAGCCGGCGGCAGCGAACAAGAACCAGGGAAGTGACACTCTGGCCGCGGCCCCATCTCCTTCCCGCAGGCCCAACGCCATAGGACTGTCCGGTGTCCTTCGCATCCCCGCTTGACCAGGACATCAAGGAGCGAATCCGCCAAGCGACAGATATTGTCGAGTTGGTCGGAGGTTATTTGCCCCTGCGCCGACAGGGCCGCATCTACGTCGGCCTCTGCCCCTGGCACGACGATTCCCGCCCCAGCTTGCAGGTCAATCCCGAACGCCAATCCTGGAAATGCTGGGTTTGTGACGTCGGCGGCGACGTGTTCAACTTCGTGATGCAGCACGAGCGGGTTGGTTTTCGCGAAGCGTTGGAGATTCTAGCCGATCGCGCCGGCATTCCGTTGAGGCCCACGGCACGTCCCGGCGTACCACCGGGCAGCCCGCACGACAAGAAAACGCTGTATCAGGCGATGCAATGGGCGGCGCAGCAATTCCATCAATGCTTGCTGCTGGCACCGGAAGCGGAGGCCGCCCGCCGCTACATCGAAGAACGCGGCCTGACCGCCGAGAGTGTCAAGCGGTTTGGCTTGGGGTTCTCTCCCGAAGGCTGGCAGTGGCTGCTGGATCGGGCTCGCACGAAAGGCTTCACCGCTCAAATCCTGGAAGCCGTCGGCCTGTGTGCCAAGAGTCCCAACAGCGGCCGCTATTACGACCGCTTCCGCGGCCGCTTGATGTTCCCGATTCGCGACGTGCAAGGCCGCACGATCGCCTTCGGCGGACGCATCCTGCCGGGCGCCAGCGGGGACAACCCGGCCAAGTACATCAATTCGCCCGAAACCAGGCTGTTTTCCAAGAGCGACAACTTGTACGCCCTGGATATCGCCCGCGAGCGGATCGCCAAAATGCGGCAGGGCGAGAAGGAAATCGTGGTCGTCGAGGGCTACACGGACGTGATGATGGCCCATCAGGTGGGCATCGATCACGTGGTAGCCGTCTTGGGCACCGCTTTGGGACCAAGGCACATCCAACTGCTGCGGCGGTTTGCCGATCGCGTGGTCCTGGTGCTGGACGGCGACGAAGCGGGCCAGCGGCGGACCAACGAGATTCTGGAGTTGTTTGTCGCCTCCCAGGTCGACTTGCGGATTCTCACGCTGCCGGAACAGTTCGATCCTTGTGAGTTCTTGCTGGAACGCGGCGCGGAACCTTTTCGGGAGTTGCTGGGCACGTCCGTCGATGCCTTGGAGCATAAGACGCGCGTGGCGACCCAGGGCATCGATCTTTTGCGGGACACGCACCAAGCCAACCAGGCGCTGGAAGATATTTTGGCCGCGATTGCCAAGGCCCCTGCGCAGACGCCCGGCAGTTCGGCCGACGTGCGTCTGCGGGAACAGCAATTCCTGTCGCGACTGGCTCGGCAATTCGGCTTGCCGGAGCACGAATTGCGGTCTCGAGTCAACGATTTGCGGCGCCGGCGAGAGCGGTTCGTACCGGTTGCCGCAGCCGACCGTCAGCCGGCAGCCGCCAAGCCAGTGGTCGTACCCAAACTGCGAGATTTGGACTCCCGAGAAATCGAACTTCTGGAAATTCTGGCTGTTCACCACGATTTGGCAGAGTTGGCGATTCGCGAAATCGAGGTTGGGCAGCTAAAATCAGAGTGCGTTAGGATCATCTATCGTACAATCCATGGGATTTACGACTCGGGCGGCACGCCGGATTTCGGCAACGTGCTGACGGCGCTGGACGACCCGGGTCTGAAGAATATCTGGGTGGAGGTGGACGAGCGAGCCCACGCGAAAGCAGCGGCCGCGCAGACCCGAGCGCGCGACAGATTGCAGGGGCTGATCAGCGACTTCCGCTACACCACGATGACCAGGGACCGCCGGCAACAGCTGGCTGCTCTGGAGGAAAAGCGATTGGACGATCAGGAGGAACTCGCCGTTCTGCAAAACCTGATTGCCCAGGAACGAGGCCGGCACGGTATTTCCGCGCCCAAGGAAGGGTAGGTACTTCACCCGCAGAGGTGTCCGTACAAGCGCAAGCAAGCGCAGGAGGGGAATCGTGGAACCATTGAACCTTGATCTGCAAGAACTTGTCAACAAGGGCAAGACCCAGGGCTATTTGACCTTTGACGAGGTCAACAAGTTCCTCCCGGAGGATGATTTCGAAATCGATCAGTTTGAGGAGCTGCTGTTGGCGTTGAAGGCCAACCGTGTCGAATTGGTCGAGGAGCCGCCTCAGAAGGCCGTCGAATTTCAAGAGGAGCCGGCGCCGTTGGCGGCCTCAGCGGGACCCGCGGAAGGGCTGCCGTTGCCCGCGGAGCCGGCCGAGGCGGTCGCCGAACCGCCGCCCGTTCCCATTCCCACCGAGGCCCTGCCCAAGCTGACCGACGATCCGATCCGGATGTACCTGAGCCAGATGGCCGAGATTCCGCTGCTGTCGCGCGAGGAGGAAGTGGCGTTGGCCACACGGATCGAACGCACCCGCCGGCAATTTCGCCGCAGCGTGCTGGCCTGCGACTTTGCCATGCGCAAGACCTTCGACACGCTGAAGAAGGTCTACAAGGGCGAGTTGCCGTTCGATCGCACGATCAAGGTCTCGCTGACCGAGCGGCTTACCAAGGAGCAGATCCAGGCGCGGATGCCGCACAACCTGCGGACCTTGGAACATTTGCTGGAGCAGAATCAGCAGGATTTCGCTGTGCTGATCCGCAAGTCGACGCCGCCCGATGTCCGCGACCAAATCCGCGAGTCATTTCTCCGCCGCCGCCGCAAGTGCCTGCAGTTGGTCGAGGAACTGAGTTTGCGGACTCGCCGCGTCCAGCCACTGATCCATCAGCTGACCGACTTCGCCGAACGGATGGAAGGCGTCCGCCAGCGGTTGCACCAGATCGGCAGCGATTCGCGATACAAGGACGAACGCGCCAACCTGCGTCACGAACTCCGCGATCTGATGCAGTTGACGCAAGAAAGCCCGCGCAGCATGAGGCGGCGGGTGGAGACCATCCGGCAGCAATTCACGGAATACGAAGAGGTCAAACGCCAGCTGTCGAGTGGCAACTTGCGGCTGGTCGTTTCGATCGCCAAAAAATACCGGAACCGCGGCCTGAGTTTCCTGGACCTGATCCAGGAGGGCAACACGGGCCTGATGCGAGCGGTGGACAAGTTCGAGTACCGCCGCGGGTTCAAGTTTTCCACCTACGCAACCTGGTGGATTCGCCAGGCGATTACGCGGGCCATCGCCGACCAGGCCCGCACGATCCGCATCCCGGTGCACATGATCGACGTGCTGTCAAAATTGAGAAATATCGAGAAGAGGCTCTTGCAAGAATTGCACCGAGAGCCGACAACAGAAGAGGTTGCCATCCGGGCGGGCCTGGACGTGGAAGAGGTGAAACGCGTCCTGGACATCGGCCGGCACCCCGTCAGCCTGGACCGTCCGGTGGGTGACGGCGAAGATTGCAGTTTCGGCGAATTGATCGAAGATGTTCAGTCCGACAACCCCGTCCGCAACGCCAACAACGGCTTGTTGCGGCAGAAGATCGAAGCCCTGCTCAAGACGCTCACGTACCGCGAGCGAGAGATCATCCGTTTGCGCTACGGTCTGGGGGACGGCTACACGTACACGCTGGAGGAAGTCGGCCGGATCTTCAAAGTCACCCGCGAACGGGTGCGGCAGATTGAGGCCAAAGCGGTCCGCAAGCTGCAGCACCCGGTCCGCAGCCAACAGTTGGCGGGCTTCCTGCGCGGCGTCGCATGACCGCTCGGCCAGCGCCGAACATCCTCTAGCCGCTGATCCAACGATCAGCGGCTTTTTTTGTCGCGAGTTGCGGGATACGGGATACAAGTCGCGGGATCTGGGTTGCGGGATGCGAGTCGCGGGATGCGTTTCGCGGGTCACGCAGGTGGCCCAACATCCCCATTGGGCCAAAACACGGTCGCGAGCCCGTTGCCTCGGCGCCACGGTTCCGCGATTTTCCCGCATTCCGTATTCCGCATCCCGCATCCCGAAACCCATATCCCGTAGGAGCTTGACCTCATGAACGTATCCGCTGACGTGCTGCGCAATCTGCACCGGATTCACCACCAATTGACCGATCTGAAGGATCGTTTGCAGAAGGGCCCGATGCAGGTTCGCATCGGGCATCAGGCCGTCGAGCATACGCAAGAGGAACTCGCGGCGGCCAAGGAGGCCGCCAAACGCACACGCATGGAAGCCGACGAGAAGCAACTGACCCTCCGCGAGCGCGAAGCCAAGGTCGCCGACCTGCAACGGAAGCTGAACGAGGCCGAGAGCAACGCCGCATTCAAAGCGCTGAAGGACCAGATCGCGGCCGACAAGGCGGCCAACGCGGTGCTCGAGGACGAGATCCTCGACCGGCTCGAAAAACTGGATGAACTCCAGAAACATGTTCATGACGCCGAGGTGAAGCTGGCCCGCGCGCGCGAGGAGCTTGAGAAGGCCGAGGCTCGTGTCGCTAACGAGCAGACTTCCCTGCACGACGACCTGGCCCGCATCAAGAGCCAGCTGAAGCACGCCGAAGCCGCTTTGCCGCCGGACTTCCGCGCGGAGTACGAGCGGATTGTCAAGGCCCGCGGCGAGGCCAGTTTGGCGCAAGTCGAAGGCGAATCCTGCGGCAACTGCAACACCATGCTCACCGCTCAGATCATGAACCAGCTGTTCCTTTCCAAACCCACCTTCTGCAAGAGCTGCGGCTGTATGCTGTACCTTGCCGAAGGCGCCGTCCAGTCCGGAAAGAAACGCTGACGCGGCGGACGAATGCGCGCTCGTTGTTTAGGGGCGACGCTGCCGTTACAATCTGACGCGAAGACGAGTCCGTCAGGTGACGATTCTGGAAACACGCGCCGCAGGAGACTTGCCATGCGTCTTTGTCCGTTGTCTGCTCTCGTGTCATTGCTGGCCGCCGCCAGTTCGCTGGCAGCCGAAACCAAGGATTATCCGTTCACGCCCGTGCCCTTCACCGACGTTCGGATTGGCGACGGGTTCTGGCTGCCGCGGCTGGAGACGAATCGCACAGTCACCGTGCGGTACGATTTTCAGAAATGCGAACAGACGGGGCGCATCAGCAACTTTGCCCGCGCCGGCGGTCTGGACCAGGGCAAGTTCGAGGGCATTCCTTTCAACGATTCGGACGTGGTCAAGGTGGTGGAGGGGGCGAGTTACACGCTGGCCATGCACCCCGATCCGGAATTGGACAAGTATCTGGATGATTTGATCGTCAAGATCGCGGCGGCCCAGGAGGACGACGGCTACCTGTACACCGCTCGAACCTTGGGCTTCACCAACGGCATGACCGGCCCCGAGCGGTGGACGAATCTGAGAGCCAGTCACGAGTTGTACAACGTCGGCCACATGTACGAAGCGGCTGTCGCCCATTTTCTGGCGACCGGCAAGCGAACGCTGCTGGACGTCGCCATCAAGAACGCCGACCTGCTGGTCAAAACGTTCGGACCGGAACCGGGGCAGTTGATCGACGTGCCGGGCCACGAGGAGATCGAAATCGGCCTGGTCAAACTGTACCGGGCGACCGGGGAGGAAAAGTACTTGCGGTTGGCCGGGTTTTTCATCGACATGCGCGGCCGGTCGGACAAACGAAAACTGTTCGGCGAGTATTGCCAGGACCACAAGCCGCTGGTCGAGCAGACCGAGGTGACCGGTCACGCCGTCCGGGCGGGGTACTTGTACAGCGGCGTGGCTGACGTCGCCGCCCTGACAGGCGACCAAGAGTACATCCGGGCCATCGACCGCCTGTGGTTAGATATGGTTTCGCGGCAAATGTACCTGACCGGCAGCGTGGGCGTCTTCGATCACGGCGAAGGGTACAGCCAGCCCTACGATCTGCCCAACTTGAAAGCCTACAACGAGACCTGTGCGGCGATCGCCAACGCGCTCTGGAACCACCGCATGTTCCTGCTGCACGGCGACGCCAAGTACATCGACGTCCTGGAACGGATCATCTACAACGGCTTCCTGTCGGGCATCTCGCTGTCCGGCGACCAGTTCTTCTATCCCAACCCCTTGGCCTGCGACGGCCGCTTCCGCTTCAACCACGGCGACCTGGTGCGCAGTCCCTGGTTCGGCTGTTCGTGCTGCCCGGTGAATGTCGTGCGGTTCATCCCGTCCATCGCCGGCTACGTCTATGCCCAGCGTAGCGACGAGGTATTTGTGAACTTGTACGTGGCGGGCAGCGGGACCATCCAGCGGCAGGCGGGCAAGCTACGGCTGGAGCAGCAGACGCGCTATCCGTGGGACGGCAAGGTCCGGATTGTCGTCCAGCCGGAGCCCGCCGGGGCGTTCGCCCTGAAGCTGCGGATTCCAGGCTGGGCGCAGGGCCGACCGGTGCCCAGCGACTTGTATCGGTACGCCAATGGGCCGGCGGATCCGGTGACGTTGACTGTCAACGGCCAGGCGGTGGAGTTGAGTCTGCAGGACGGCTACGCCACGATGCGCCGCCAGTGGCAGTCGGGCGACGTTGTGGAACTGGATCTGCCGATGCCCGTCCGGCGCGTCTTGGCGCATGAAAACGTGGCGGACGGCCGCGGCCGAGTGGCCGTCGAGCGCGGGCCGGTCGTGTACTGCGCCGAAGGCGCCGATCACGACGGCCGCGTTCTGAACCTGGTGCTGCCGGACGCGGCACAGCTGATTCCCGAACATCGCGCCGACGTGCTCGGCGGCGTGACGGTGCTGCGCGGCGAAGCGTTGGCGGGTTACCGCGGCGACGATGGTGCGATGCAGACCAAGCCGGCCTCGATCACGATGATTCCCTACTACGCCTGGTGTCATCGCGGAGCGAACGAGATGGTGGTCTGGCTGCCGCAGACGGTCCAACTGGCTCAAGTCCCTCCGCCGCCGACGCTGGCTTCCAGCAGTCGTGCTACGTCGTCGTACTGCTGGCCGCCGGATTCCGTCACCGCCGTGAACGATCAGGCGGAGCCGGCCAACTCGAACGACCATTCGATTCCCCGGCTCACCTGGTGGGACCACAAGGGCACTGCCGAATGGCTCCAATACGATTTCGAGAAGCCCACGAAGGTCACGGCGGTCGAAGTCTACTGGTTCGACGACACGGGGCGCGGGGGCTGCCGGGTGCCCGAATCGTGGCGGTTGCTGTACCGCGACGGCGAATCCTGGAAACCGGTCCAGACGCAGGACAGCTTGGGCGTGGCCAAAGACGGCTACAACGGTGTGACTTTCGAGCCGGTGATGGCCAGCGGCTTGCGGATTGAGCTTCAACTGCAGCCGAAATTCTCCGGCGGCGTGTTGGAATGGAAGGTGCGGTGACTTGAGTTCAGGCACGTTCCGAAAGGCATTTTCCGAAGAAAAAGCGTTATAACGCATGCGTTCCATCGGTTCGGTGGCCGGCGACTCGGCGGATTCCGGCGATGGATAGATGTCTCCGCTGTCAAGTGGGCCGCTTTTTCACGTGGATGGACTTTCAGAATTATTCCCATCGATTGGGTGGGAAGCGTTCACGAAGTCGTCCCGATTTGCTTAAATGTGGAAGCGTACAGAATCGCCGACAGCGGCCCGATGACATCAGGCGACGCCCGTGATGCGAGTTATCAAACCTTGGCCCACCGAATGCCCGATCTGCGGGAGTCCGCTGGCAATCGGACCGTTGCAGCTTCCTGGAGATGCAACCTGTCCGAAGTGCGCCCACGTGCTGTGGTTCAGCATGCGGACGAGCGAGGGGGCGTTGGTCGCCGACGTCATCACCGGCAAGGTGGCTACGAATCAGGACATCCAGCGGGTCAGCGCGGCGTTCCTTTCCAGGAGCAACCCGCCGCGGGTCATCCTGAATCTGTCCGGCGTCCAGCTTGTGAGCAGTTCGTTCATTGCCGGCCTGATTGCCTTGAACCGGCGCATGAACGACGCGCAGGGGAAACTCGTCTTGTGCGATTTGTCCCCCATCGTGCGCGAGACGTTGGCGGGCGCCAAGTTGGACAGAATTCTGACGATTCTGGATACGGAGAGCGAGGCCCAGGCGTTTTTCCAGTCTCACTTCGGGCAGCAGGAAGCCTGACCGTCCAGCGTGACACAGCCGCAGCGAGCAGGTCGGGACGGAGTCCTAACCTACGGAAATGCGCGCAAAACAACATCGTGTTGGACGTGGACGGGTGTAGGAGTCCGCTCAGGCGTCCTTGGGCGATAGGCGGGCGCAGCTGCCCTGCTCTTTCAAAAAAGCCGGGCGAGGCGTCCCCTCTGGCTGATGGAAGTGCTTCGCCGGCATTTGAACCGGGCCGCTGTGGGCAAGATCGAACCCGGCTCTTTGCAGCGCCTGCTCGACGTCTGCTCTCTCCAGGGGCCGGCCGTGATCATAGACTAAGCCCCAGAACACCGTGCAACCGCCGTTGACGTGCATGCCGGTGGCCACCTGCACGACCCGCAGATCGGGGTTCAGTCTCCCCATCAAGTGCCGGACGGGGTAGATCTCATGCTCGTCACGCACCGAGAACGCTTGCGGCAAATCCACCGTTACTTGCATCGTATCACCTCCGTTCTCTACGCTCCAGTCAAACCTGGTACTGGGAATCGTCTGTTAACAATGTCCGCGAAGTGCGCCAGTTCTGCAAGGCCCACGACGCTGTCACCGGGGCCTGTAGTGCCGCATTGATGCGGTCGAAACCGGCGGAAGCCGGCACTACCAAACCCCAAACTTGAGCCTGGACGCGGCACTAGTGGGTTTCGCGAAAACGCAAAGTAACCAGGATGCAAGGCCCTCCCCAAATGACGTTCAGGCCAGCCTGCTGAGCGAGTTCGACGGCCCGCTCGCTCTCCGCCCCAGGCTGCATCCAGATATGTTGGATGCCTAATTGGGCGGCTTCCTCGACGATGCCCTCCGTCACCCGCGGCGGCGTGATAATCGACAGGCCATGTACGGACTGGGGCAAGCTGGCGAGATTCCGGTACACCGCCAGACCCTCGATTTCGTCGAGGCTGGGGTGAACGGGAAAGACGGTCCGCTGGTTCTGCAGGTAGGCCCGCAGCACCTTGTTCCCGTACTTGTCGCGATTCCGCGATGCCCCTACCACCGCGTGCGGCGATCCGGCCAGGAATGCTTCAATCGCTTGCTCCGTGTTCATGGCGAAATGTTACCACCAAAGCGTGGCTTGTCGCAAGCACCCGGCGATTTGTGGAACATGGAGTTTCTATTTCTGGCGGGCGAGGCATGGCCGCACGAACCTGTGAACGCCGAGTCTCCCAAGAAAGGTTTCTGGGTGTCCATCTTGACATGTCTTCTGCCTTCCTCAGACTGGTACGTGTGTGTCGGGCTTTCATCTTTCTGTCACCCCCATCTTCTTTCTGTAAGCGTCTTCCATGTTTGTCTTTCCGATCTTTACGTTTTGCCAGCCTCGCAGAGTGCTGAAGGAGCTGCGGCATGAATGATCTGTTGCAGAACCTGCAGCGACTGCCTGACGCCGCACTGTTCTGGGGCGGGATGTTGGCGGCACTTGTCGTCCTGTTGCTGGTCGTGATTTTGTTTCTGTTGCTTCGCCGGCGCGCTCGGCAGCCGGAGTTGGCGTTGCCCGACTTGCGGATCGACGTCTCGGCACTTCCCGACCATGGGCCGCCGACCGGCGAGCCGCGACTGGAACTTTACGGCACGCCCGTGCGGCTGGCGGTGCTCGTACTGGCGCCAGCGGGACGCAACAACCCGCTGCCCGCCGGAAGTGACTTGCTGGGCGCGTTGGACAACCTCCTGCCGGATTTCACGACCGTCGTCGCCGCGCATCGCCCGCTGATTCGCCTGTGGCCCTGCCAGCTGAGCACTCAGGGGTTTGTGAATTCGTTTTTCAACAACGCGCGGTTGCCGGGCGATCGCGGCAAGGGCACCCCTTGGTGTGCCGTGGCGGGACGATTTGAGGCGGGGGGCCAGCAACTGTTGGCGGGCCTGGTGTGCGCCGCCGACCGTCCCAACTCGCTCAGCCAGGTGACGGTCGCACACGCCGGCCAGTGGATGGACGTGCTGCGGGTCAAGGAGGCGGATTAGAAGCTCGGCTTTTGGAAAGAGCCGAGCTTCTCGAAAGCAACCGTTGCCCGCACGACGAGGCCCTGAGACGTTCTCTGGGGAGACCTTCGGTCGGCGAGGTCGGCGGGGCCGGGAGACCCGCGCCGAGCTGTATGTCCCAACGCGCGTAAAGGAAGCTGCGGATGCGATTTTTGTTTCGGGCCAAAACGATCGAGTCGATCCTGGCCGACGAGCGGCGGGGCGGCGAATTGAAGCGGACGTTGGGTCCCGTGGACTTGATCCTGCTGGGCGTGGGCGCGATCGTCGGCGCGGGAATCTTCGCCTTGGTCGGCACCGCGGCGGCGGGCGACGCCCTGCGGCCCGGCGCGGGGCCGGCGTTGGTGGTGTCGTTCCTGCTGACCGGACTGGCGTGTACGCTGACCGCGTTGTGCTACGCAGAACTGGCCGCGCTGGTGCCGATTTCCGGCAGCGCCTACACCTATGCCTACGCCACGCTGGGCGAATTGATCGCCTGGATCATCGGCTGGGACTTGATCCTCGAGTACGCCGTGGGCAACATCGCCGTGGCGGTGTCCTGGTCCGGCTATTTCTGCGAGTTGCTGCGAGGTTGCGGAATCGAATTTCCACGCTGGTTGGCCAGCGACTTGCGGACGGCGCTGAACACGCCGGAGATCCTGGATCAGGCGCCGCGCGTGTTCGGCGTTCCCATCGTCTTCAACCTGCCGGCGGTGGCGATCGTGACCCTGCTGACCGGCGTGTTGCTGGCCGGCATTCGTGAGAGCGCCTGGTTCAACGCCGTGATGGTGGCCATCAAGCTGGCGGTACTGGGGTTGTTTGTCGTCTGCGGTCTGTTTTATGTGCGGCCGGAGAATTGGGAGCCGTTCGCGCCCAACGGTTGGCGGGGGATCCAGGCCGGCGCGGCCGTCGTGTTCTTCGCGTTCATCGGGTTCGACGCCGTTTCGACGACCGCCGAGGAATGCCGCCGTCCCAGTCGCGACTTGCCGATCGGCATCCTCGGCTCGCTGGCCGTATGCACCGTGATTTATGTCGTGGTGGCCGCCGTGCTGACCGGCATGGTGCCGTGGACGCAGTTGAACACGGCCGAGCCCCTCTCGGTGGCGATGCGCGTGTCCGGTCTGGACTGGGCAGCAGGGATCGTGGCCTTCGGCTCGGTGGTAGCTCATACCGCCGTGCTGTTGGTGTTTCAATTGGGGCAGCCGCGGATTCTGATGTCGATGTCCCGCGACGGGTTGCTGCCGCCGGTATTCTCGCGAGTTCATCCGCGTTTCCGCACCCCCTACTTCGCCACGCTGGTTACGGGGGGCTTTGTGGCGGTAGGGGCGGCGTTGGCCAGCCTGGAGGAGATGGCCGACCTGTGCAACATTGGCACGCTGTCGGCCTTTCTGATCGTCTGCCTGGGCATCCTCGTGCTGCGCCGCCGCGACCCGCATCGCGAGCGTCCCTTTCGCACGCCGTGGGTGCCGTTGATTCCGCTGCTGGGCGTCGCGGCCTGCCTGTGGCTCCTTGCCGGCCTGCCTTACCTCGCCTGGCTTCGGTTCGCCGTTTGGCTCGTCGCGGGCATTGTTTGCTATGCGGCCTATGGTTGCCGCCACAGCCGTCTGACGAGTTAGCAACGCTCCAGAAACACCTCAACCGCTTGGCAAGAATTTTTTCGCTGGGACACTAGCAATCGTTGCCGGGTCGTGGTGAAATAGTGGGGTCTTGTACGCGGGCTTCCCTCGCGAACCACGGTTTTCTCGATCACCGGCCACTTCTCATGTTTGTGCGTGGAGTCAATCGACCATGAGCCTCCTCCGCTCGTTCACCGTCCCGGCGATTTTGTTGTCGACCGTGGGCCTGGCTGCCGATCGGCCGCAAGCCAAGGCGCCGGCGTCTCCGTCCGCCGAGCAACAACTCCGGCAGAATCCGGACGACTTGGCCGCTTGGGATCGATACATGCGGGCCACGGTTTGGCCGCTGATGACGCTGGTCACCGTCAATCCGGATGAGGCCCAGAAACGGGTTGATACCATGAGGCAGTTTGTGAATTCCCTCCAGCCCACCCAAGACGAGGCAAAGAAGATGCTCGCCAGATCCAAGTGGGCGATCGGTTTCTGGGAGCAACGCATTCAGCTGGCGCGGACGTCAGGCACGGATTTAGAGGCCAGGCTGAAGGCGGATCCCAACGACGGATCGACCCTCTTGTCGTACGCCCAGAAGGTGCGCATGGAGGTCCTGCCGAGGATTTACTCGACCGACCAGGCGGAGCAGCGACTGCGGGCGTCCAAAGTGTTACTCGACAGTGTGAGAGCGAGGGTCAAGGAAGAACCGGCCAAGAAGGCTCTCGAAAGCGCAGATCAGATCTTGGCAGATCTGCAGCACTCCATCGACGCGGCGAAGCAAGCCGCCAAACTGGCACGCCTGTCTCGAACGGAATTGGAGGCCAAGTTGCAGGCCGATCCCGACGACGGACCGAGTATCTCCATCTATACCCAAAAGCTGTGGTTGGAACTGGGACCGTTGGCATCTCGGGACGCGGCGCGCGCCGAACAGGGCCTGACTTCGGCAAAGGCATTCTTGGACGTCCTGCGGCCGAGGGTCAAGGACTCTGGGGCGAAGAAGTCGCTGGAGGGGGCCGATCAGAGCCTGTCTCGGCTCCAGAGTTCGATCGACCGCGCCAAGCAACGGACAGCCCTGGTCGGCAAAGACGCTCCTCCGCTGGAAGTCGAGGCCTGGGTGAACGGAGATCCGCTGGCCGCCGAGGATCTGAAAGGCAAAGTCGTCCTGCTCGACTTCTGGGCCGTCTGGTTCGGGCCGAGCATCGCGGCGCTTCCCCACTTGCGCCGGTGGCACGAGCAGTACGCGGACCGAGGGCTGGTGATCGTAGGGCTGACCCGCTATTTCAACTATACGTGGGACGAGAAGGCCGGCCGCCCAATCCGGGCGCAGGGAAAAGAAAAGGTTGCTCCGGAAAAGCAGCGGGAGATGCTGGTCAAGTTCGCACAACATCACAAGCTGCCTTATCGTCTCGCGATCCAGAAGGGCGACTCGCTGGCCGACTACTACGCCGTCCGCCGCATTCCTGTCGTTGTGTTGATCGACCGCCAAGGCAAGATCCGCCTGATCCGTTCGGGCAGCGACCCTGGCAACGCTGCGGACATCAAGGAGATGATCGAAAAACTTGTCGCCAACGGCGATTGAGGTGCCCCGTGTACGAGAGGTGAAAAGATGCCTGATTTCTATCGTTCCGCGATGACCAAGATCGCTGGATGGCTGTCACCGTATCGAACGCTGTCGACGGGAACGCCTCTCGGCGCACAGCCTTAGCCCAGGCAACGGGTTCAAGGGCCCGGACGCACCCTCAAATCGGCTGACCGGCGAACAGCAGCGACTGGAAGTCTTCCGTCGTCTGGAGCAATTTGGGGGACTGGCCGTGCAAGCCCAGGTCCGCCAGGTTTCGGGCCATGCGGTGGGGCGAATCGCCCACGGCCAGACGCAGCGACCCGCCGCCGCTGGTCGCGCACGTCGCGCGGATCTCGACGCGGGTGCGCAGCATCTGCCCGCCGCGCATCGAGTACGTGACTAGGGCCATGCCGGGCAACGGTTCCGGCAGCGCGTGTCCGCGCTCGCCGGCCAGTTCCAGAATCAACCGGCCGTCGGGATCGAGCACCTGGGCCTGGAAACGGTCCGCATCCAGTTCGATCGGCAGTTGGCCGACGAACTTGGGATATCCCCAGATCTCGCAGCCGGCGGCGTTGGCCAAGGGGGTACTGACCGGCAGATCAAGCACGTAGGAGCCCAGTGATTCATTCCGGGTCTGCTGCAGCAGGTCCGTGAAGGAACTCAGAGTCAGACTTTGGCCCCGCGGTGTGGCCAGTAGCGCCAAGCCGACTTCATCATACGGGCCCAGGGTCGTATCGCGATATTTGAAGAAACTCAGAATGGCCACCGCTTTCCGGGACACGAGCACCGGTTCCAGCGGCACGTCCTGCAACTTGGCCGCCGCCTTGGCCGCATCCACGCGGAACAAGGCCATGTAGTGCGAGGCGTCCAAATAGCAGATCGGCAGCTGGACTTCGCCCTCGCTCGTCGTGGCGACCGTCTTGGGAACGTCAAAAAAGGGATCGTGGCGTCGGTTCATGAGTTGAGGAAAAACTCCTGGAAATCTTCGATCACGGCCAGCCGGTTGATCTGGTTGGTGCCTTCGTAAATCGGTGTCAAGCGCGCGTCGCGGAAGTGCTTCTCCACGAAGTTCTGGTGCAGCACGCCGTGCTGGCTGAGCAACTCCATCGCGGTCTCGCAGACCCGCACGGCGGCCTCGCTGCAGTGGAATTTGCTCATCGCGGCGCCGGCTTGCGTGACCGCCGGCCGGCCGGCGTGCTGCCAGATCAGGGACCGCATGGCACTGGTCTGTGCGATCATGTCGGCCACTCGCAACTGGACCTCCTGATCGTCGATGAGCGGCTTGCCGCCGAAGTGGAAGCGGCGGACGAAGTCGATCGCTGCCTCCATCGCTCCTCGCGCGATCCCCAGGGCGATGGCAGCCACCGGCAAGCGGGAACAAGTCAGCGACGCACGATTCAAGGCCCAGCCTGTACGCAAGGGGCCGATCACGTGGTCGTCCGGAACGAACACGTCCCGCAATTCCAGTTCCGCAGCGCCGCTGGCGCGCTGTCCCATCTTTTGCTCGTTCCGCAAACAGCGGAATCCGGGTGTGCCCCGCTCCACCAGAAAGCACGTCCAGGATTCCATGCCTTCGCCTTCCAGGGCCGCGAACACGGTGACGGCATCGGCGATGTCTCCGCCGGAGATGTACTGTTTGCGGCCATTGAGCACCCAGCCGTTTTCAACGCGTCGAGCGACGGTCGCGGGGCGGTACAGCGACGCCCCGAATCCGTTTTCGACATCGGAACCCGCGCCCGGCTCGGTAATCGCGAACGCGAACAGGTGCGGCGTCCCGGCTTGGGTGCGCTGCTTGGCGGGAATCAGAAAGCGTTTCCACACCTTTTTGTCGCCAGACAGCAAGAGTGGCATCATGCCCAAGGCATGGGCGGAGAGCATCAGCCCCCAGCCCCCGCAGGCCGCGCACAACTCTTCCACTTTGACCGCGGCGGCCCAGGCCAACGGACAATCCGTCAAGGCCATCGGGCCCGTGCCCAAGGGCGGCGGCAGGTGGCTGAACAACACACCAGCCTCAACCGCTGCCCGCAACACGGCGGCGTCGGTTTCGGAGTCGTGCGGACGCAAGTCGCCGTCCACCGCTCGCGGCCGCAGTTCTCGCTCGGCGAACTCACGGGTCCGCCGGCGCAGTTCCGCCAGCGGCGGCGGCAAGACCGCCGTGTCCTGGTCCCAAATCCAGGCCGGTTCGTAGCAGACGATGCCGCTGGTCAACGGCGGAAAGCCCTGGATAGCTTGCCGGTAGGACAAGGGGTGAGCCGCTGGCAAGTGGCCTTCGAGAGCATCACGCGGCGGCGCGGGCGACGGCGAGATGAGCGGGGGCTCGCAGCCGGAAGGCTGGCCCCCGACTTGCGCCGGGGCCGAGTCTGCCGGCGCGTCGCGCTCCCACTCCGAAAGGAACAACAGCAACTCGTCCGGCGTGCCGCACAGCAGACGCAGATGGTTGCAGTCCCGCACGATCTTCTCCAACCCGGCTTCCACGATGTAGCCTGCCCCGCCGAGCGCCTGCAGCGCCTCGTTGGCTGCGGCGCAGAGCAGGTTGTGAGCTTCGGCGCGGGCCGCCAGGACGTCTCCCAGGTGCTGCAAGCCGAGCGTCGAGCAGGCCGACTCTTCCCGGAGTCGTTCCACCGTTCGCAGCACGCTGGAAGTCCGGGCCAGCATCTGCCGCACGGCCGCATGCTGCCGGATGGGGACGCCGCCCTGACGCCGCAAGGCCGCGAATTCCCGCGCCTTGGCATAGCCCTGCTGCGCCGCCCCGCAGGCGATCGCCACCAGCGCCTGAGCGTTTATCTGGAATGTCTCGGCGTACACCGTCAGGGCCAGATCGGGCTCGGCGGCGACGATCTGCTTGGGCAAACCTGCCGGCTGCCAACGCCAGGTATGCGTCTCGTTCAGTCCGTGGCTGTGGGGTAACGTCGCGAGCCGCAGATCCTGGCGGGCAAGGGCGGCCCAGCCGAATCGCAAATCCCCGTCCAGGCAAGGCACCAGCAACTGCTGCCAGCCGCCGGCGGCCTGGAACAGCAGCGGTTTCGGATCCGCGGCCGTGGACGTGACGAAATAATCCTGCAACCGCCTGCGATCGTCCGCATCAAGCGGCCGGCGCTTCAGCAGCCGCGCCAGACTGCAGCGAGCCAGCCCGAAGCTGCCCTGGACGCAGACGACGCTTGGCACGGCGACGCCCAGGGCCAGGCGGCGGCGCAGGTAGGCGCCCAACGCCAGTTGATGGAAATGGAACGCCACCCCCGCGTTGGTTTGGGCGATCTGCCGCAAGGCCGCGGAACTGAACTTCAGCCAGCCGACGCCTCCCGTCTCCTCCCACAGACCGGCGCCCGGCTCCACGCCGAAATTCAGCAAGCCGATTTCCGACGCCAGCTCGGTTAGCTGCGCCAGTTGCCCGGCATCGAGCACTCGTTCGGGCCGTTCCACCAGCGGCTGGATCGACTTGTGGCAAAACCGCTGCACTTCGGCCAGCAGTAACCGGATATCGTCGTCGGTCAGTTCGTTGTCCATCTTTCCGTCACGGCTCCAGCACCGCCCGAAACTGCACTTGGTTGTCCCGCAACCGCTGATACACCTCGTTGACTTGCTCCAACGGGTACTTCTCCAGCACCGGGCGAATCCCGTGCAGGACTGCCAACCGCAGCAGTTCCTGCAATTCGAGCCGCGAACCCAGGAACGTGCCCATGACTCGCTGCTGCGCCAGGATGAACGAGCGTGGGTCGATGGGCAGACGGCCCGCCGTCAGGCTGGCAAGGACCAGCGTTCCCTGCGGCAGCAGGCCGTCCATCACGTCGCGGATCGTCTGAAAGTCCATCGTGGTCGAGACGACGACGTCCGCGCCGCCCAGTTCGCGCAACCGCTTGCCGAACTCGCGGCCCGTAGCCGGAAGCACGTGATGCGCGCCAAGCTGCCGGGCGATCTCCTGTTTCGACTCGGAGGACGTCAGCGCAATCACCTCGGCCCCCATCGCCCGAGCGATCTGCAATCCCAAGTGGCCCAAGCCGCCGATGCCCAACATGGCCGCTCGTTGCCCCGGTCTCAGCCCGGCGTTCTTGAGTCCCGCGTAGACCGTCAAGCCGGCGCAGCTGAACGGCGCGGCGTCCGCAAACTCGATCTCGGCCGGCAGCGGAACGAGGCAATCCGCGGGCACGCTGACGTACTCCGCATAACCCCCGTTCCGGGTTAGCCCCGTGGCTTGCATCTTGGCCAGCCCCTCCAGGCACGACTCCTCCTGGCCCGCCAGGCAGCAACGGCAACGCCCGCAAGTGTGCCACCAATAAACGGTGACGCGATCTCCGGGCCGCGGATGCGCCGCTTCCCGCCCGACGTCTTCTACGATGCCTGCGATTTCATGTCCCGGAACGAGGGGAAAGGGATCGTAGCCGAACGTTTTGAACAGGCCTTCCGCCAGGTGCAAATCGGTGTGGCACACGCCGCAGGCGCGGACCCGCACCAGAGCCTCGCGCGGCCCCACGGCCGGCGCGGGCAGATCCTTCAAGACCAAGGGTGCTTGCGGGCGTTCCTGAACTGCTGCTTTCATGGCTTTTTCCCAGAATGTAGCGAACATTCCTGCGGCGGCCAAGTCCCTCCCATCCCACCCTTCGCGTGCCGGGGATGATCCGTTATCATATCATCGCAATAACGCCAACATTGAGCCGCAGGCATTGTGAAAATCTTGGTTCCCACGAAACGAGTCCCGGACCCGAATCAGCGGGTCAGCGTGCGCGCCGACGGCGCAGGCATCGAGGACGACGACCTGACCTACGTGCTGAACCCGTTCGACGAGGTCGCGTTGGAAGAAGCCATCTTGGTCCGCGAGCGGTCCGCTGGGCCTGTCGAGGTCGTGGCCGTGGGAATCGGACCGGAGGCTTGCGAAGATCAACTCCGCGTCGCCCTGGCGATGGGGGCCGACCGGGCGATCTTGGTCCCGTGCGACGAGGTGCTGGACTCGTGGAACGTGGCCCGCATCCTGCAACAACTCGTGCTGCGCGAATCGCCGCAGTTGGTCCTGATGGGCAAGCAGGCGGTCGACGACGACGCCAATCAGGCGGGTCAGTTTCTCGCGGCCCTGCTGTCGTGGCCGCAGGCGACGTTCGCTTCGCGGATCCAGTGGCTGGACGGGGAGGTCCAGGTGGAACGGGAGACGGACGCGGGCCTGGAGACGGTGCGAGTTCGCTTGCCGGCGGTGGTCACCGCCGACCTGCGGTTGAACCAGCCTCGCTACGCCTCGTTGACGTCGATCTTGCGGGCCCGGAAGAAGCCTCTGCAGCGCGCGTCGTTGGCGGATTTGGAGGTCGTGATCGAGCCCCGTGTTCGGGTTCTGGGTCTGCAAGCGTCATCGAGTTCGCGGAACTGCCGGCGAGCGGCGTCGGTGGACGAGTTGGTTGCCCGACTTCGCGAAGCTAAAGTTGTCTAATTCGGAGTTCAAAGGTGCGGATTCTGGTTGTCGCCGAGCACGATGGTCGAACGGTTGCGGCCGCGAGCCGCTCTGCGCTGGCCTTTGCCCGCCAGTGCGCGACGGCCACCGATGGCAGCGTGGAATGGCTGCTGCTGGGCCACCAACTCGACACTCCGGCCGCCGACGCCGCGACCTACGCCCCAGTACTCGCAGCCGACAGCCCCGCCTTGGTTTATCCTTTGGCCGAACCGTACGCTTCGGTCATCGCGGCGGCCGTTACCGAGCGCAGGGCGGACTTGTTGGTGGCCGCCAATGGCACGTCGGCTCGCGACATCGTCACCCGTGCGGCGGGCCTGTTGGGGGGCGCGATGGCCAGCGACGTCGTGCGCCACGAGTTCTGCGACGGGCGATTGAGGCTGCAGCGTCCCATGTATGCGGCTGCGGTGCTGGCCACGGTAGAACTCCTCGGCACGCCTCAAATCGTCACGATTCAGCCCACGGCCTATGCCCCCGCTGAACGATCCGGCGCAGCGGCGGAGGTTACGCGACTGGACGTCTCCGAGATGGATCCGCGCGGGGAGTCGCAGTACGTCGGCTTGGCCGGCCAGCGGACGGGGCGTCCCGACGTTAGCCAGGCCCGAGTTGTGGTTTCCGGGGGACGAGCGATTCAAAGCCGAGAGGATTTTGAACGCCTGGTGGGCGGTCTGGCGGACGCACTTGGCGGAGCGACCGGCAGCACTCGCCCGCTGGTCGACGCGGGCATCGCACCGAACGAGTACCAAGTGGGGCAGACCGGCAGGATTGTCGCGCCGGAAGTGTACGTCGCCTTGGGCCTCTCCGGCTCCGTCCAACACTTGGCCGGAATGAAGAATGCCAAGACGATCGTGGCGATCAATCGCGACCCGGAGGCGCCGATTTTTTCCGCGACGGACCACGGATTGGTGGGCGACATTTATGAAGTAGTGCCGGAGTTGATTGCGAGACTCAGGAACGCGTGACCGGCCGACGGGGAACTCGATATGTCCACAAAGCCAGATTCCTCTGAGGCCCGGCACATTCAGCGATTGATGGACGCGGAACGTCGGGCGGCCCAGTCGCAGTACGGGGCAGACGGCCTCCGCACGCCGAACTCGGTGGGCATCGTCGGCGCCGGCGTGATGGGCTCGTCGATCGCGGCCGCGGTGGTTCGCCGTCGAATTCCCGTGGTGATGGTCGACGAAAATGCACAGGCCCTCGCCACGGTGCGTCAGCGGATTTCGGCCTGGTTGAGCGCACGGCCGGCGACAAACGAGGCGCCGAGCACGGAGTTAGACCGTCTGGTGCGGCTCGGCAGCGACTTGGACGAGGCTGCTCGGTGCGATTTCGTCGTCGAGTCCGTGGTCGAGAAAATCGCCGTCAAGCAGCAATTGTTGACGCACCTGGAACCTCGCTTGGCCGAAGGTGCCATCCTGGCCTCGAATACCTCCACCATCCCCCTCGCTCGCCTCTCCTCACCGCTCCGCGATCCGGGCCGATTGTGTGGCTGCCATTTCTTCCTGCCCATCGGCCAGGCGCCCATGTTGGAGATCGTCCGCGGCGTGAAGACTCGCCCGGACACGGTTGCTGCCGCAGTCGGCTTTGCCAACGCCATCGGGCACCTGCCGTTGCTGGTGGCCGATGTTCCGGGGTTCGTTGTCAACCGGCTGCTGGTACCGTATTTGTCTGCAGCCATGGAACTGCTGGCCGAGGGGGTATCGGTCGAAGCGGTCGAAACCGCCGCCGAATCGTTTGGGATGATCTACGGCCCGCTGCGATTGATGGACGCGATCGGTCTGGACACGGCACTGCAGTGCGGCTGGGCTGTCTCCGAGGATTCATCGGGCCTTGTCGTGGCCTCGCCGCCGCTGGTGGCGATGGTCAAGGCCAGACAGCTCGGGCGAAAGACCCGCGCCGGGTTCTTCCTGTATGATGCGGATGGCCCAGCACCGCGAGGGGTGAATCCGGAACTGTACGAAGCCCTGGCACGCTGGCCTCAGGAGCAGCGACCGCACACAGACGAAACGACCATCTTGCGGCTGCTGACGCCGATGCTCCTGGAGGCGACTCGCATGCTCCAGCGCGGCATCGTGCGGGACGCCGGTCAAATCGACTTGGCCGTCCTGCTCGGCTTCGGCTTCCCGCCGTCCCGCGGCGGCTTGCTGTACTGGGCGGACCAGTTGGGCGCTGGGCGGATCGTCGAGTTGCTGGGCACCCTGGACTATCTCGGCCGCCGCGCCGCGCCGACGCCGTTGCTGTTGGCAATGGTTGCTGACAACAGAAGTTTTTTTCCGTGACCATGAACGGATCTGCTGAAGGAGAGGGCGAAGCGATGAAACGGAGTGTCCAAAGCCTCGGAATTCAATCGCTGGGTTGCGCGCTGGGCTTGCTGCTACTGCTGACCGGTCGTGTGTCAGCGCAAGGCGAGGCGTACGTCGGCCAACCGTTTGGCGTCGGACTGGTCACGCTGACCGTCCCCGAAGCGGCGGCGGTCGCAGACGTGAACGGGTTTGCGCTCACCGAAGCCAACGGCCGGACCCTGTATCCGGTGTTCACCGAAGGGCGAATCTTGCGTCTGCTGGGCGAAATTCTGGGCGACAATCTTCCCGTTGCGGCTCCCAATGTGCTCAACATCCTGTTCCTGTTCACCGGCGAGCAGCCCCTGGATTTGACGGTGCACGCGCCGGGGGCGAGGCAGTTCCGCCTCATGCCGCAGCAAGCTCGGGATCTTCGCGGGCACCAGCGGCTGATGCAGCGCTGGTGGCGCGAATACAACGCGTTGGCGCGCCGGCAAACACAAGAAAGTGATTATCCGCCGATCGTCCAGACCTATCTCACGAGCATGCTTTCGCGGCGTCTGGGCCTCGCATCGCCCTTCCTGAGCCGGGCGGTCGAACGTCGACGCAGCGAACCGCTCCAGACGATGGAACTGATCCTAGGCGCGGAAAACCTCCGCTTGGCGGCGCTGCGGCAGACCAACACGGTGGGCTACGCGGCCAACGATCCAGCCGACCTTCCCGTTCCCGACGAGATCCGCTGGCAACCGCTGGTGCCGCCGGTCGCCGATGAGCAAGTCGACATCGAACCGATCGCCAGGCACGTCCCGGAAGAGTGTTTCTACATCCGCTTCGGCAATTTCCAGAATTACCTCTGGTGGGACAAACTGCAGCAAGAATACGGCGGCGACCTGGAGCGGATGATCACGCTGCGCGGTTTCGACGACCAGGCGGGCGACCGGATGCAGCGGCAACTGGCCCTGGAGGCGTCGCCGCTGGCCGACCTGCTCGGCCCGGCCGTCATTGTCGACGTAGCTCTCATCGGCCGCGACCTGTTCCTCCGCGAAGGCGCGGCGGTCGGCATGCTGTTTCAGGCCCGCAACGCGCTGCTCGGCAATGACATCAACAACCAGCGGAAGGCCGCCCTCCAAGCCGAGAAAGCCAACGGGTCTCGTATCGAGACGGTGCAGATCGCCGGCCGTGACGTATCGTTCCTGTCCACCCCGGACCACCGCTTGCACTCCTACTACGTCGTCGATGGGGATTACCACCTGGTCACTTCGTCGCGCGCGATCGTCGAAAGCTTCTTGGCAGTCCGCGACGGCCAGGGTTCCTTGGGGGCCAGCAGCGAGTTCCGGCACGCGCGGTCCATCATGCCGACCAGCCGGCAAGACACGGTGTTCGTGTTCTTTTCCTCCGCGTTTCAGCAGGGGCTGCTCAGTCCGCAGTACCAGATCGAACTGCGCCGGCGACTGCAAGCCGTAGCCGACCTGGAATTGGTCCAGCTGGCGCAATTGGCGTCGGGAGCCGAAGGGCGGCCCGGCCAAACGATCGCCGATCTGGTCCGCGCTCAACTCTTGCCGCCCGGCTTCGGCCAGCGGCCGGATGGCAGCGGACCGACGGTCGCGGACGGACAACTGGTCGATTCGCTGCGCGGCCCGCGCGGCAGTTTCACCCCGATTCCCGACGTGGCGGTGCGGTCCGTGACGCGCGGCGAGGCGGCGCGGTACGCCGAATTGACACAGTTCTACGGCGGCGGTTGGAAGCAATTGGACCCGCTAATGATCGGCATCAAGCGAACCTCCTTGGAGGGGGAGCGAATGGAGCGGCTGGTGATCGAGGGGCACCTGTCGCCGTTTGCGGAGCAGAAGTACGGCTGGGTCACGTCGCTGCTCGGCCCTCCGACTCGCGTCCGCATCAGTCCTGCCGGAGGCGACGTGATCACGGTCCAGGCCGCCGTCAAAGGAGGCTTGCTGGTTCCCTCCGTCCCGCCGCACCATTTGTTTCTTGGCGTCCAGGACAACGAACCGCTGGCGGATCTGCGGTCGGGCGGTTTGCTGGACACGCTCGTGTTGCTGCAGAGCACGCCCGGCTACTTGGGTGCCTGGCCCAAGCTGGGCTTCCTGGACCTGCTGCCGCTCGGCCTGGGTGGCGGGGCGCCCGATGCGGCAGGTTACTCGCAGTTGCCTCTGGGCGTCTGGCGTCGCCAATGGGATGCGTTTTCGGCACTGGCCTTTGATCCCAAATTGCTGGCCTTCGTAACGCCGCAACTGGCGGCCACCGAAGCGGACAACAACGCGCAGGTCCGCGTGCACGTGAGCGACCTGTCGCAAGCCAGGCTGCAGACCTGGGTCAATCAGCTGGCGTACTCGCGGGCGCACCAAGCCTCGCTGGGCAACGCCAAACTGCTGCACATGTTGTCTCAGCAATTGGCCGTGCCTCGGGACCGCGCGCTGGACACAGCCGAAGAACTGCTGGACGCCAAGCTGGTCTGTTCCTTGGGCGGCCAGTACGCCTTGAGCGAGACGCCGGGCCAAATCGTACTCTGGAAATCGGACAAATGGCCGGACGCCGCGGTTCGTCCTGCGACGGATTCCTACCGGGCGCCGCTGCTGGATTGGTTTCGCGGACTGGACGCCGACCTGACCATGTACCAAGATCGCGTCTTCGTGCACGCGACGTTGGACATGCAGCGGAAAGCGACCGAGCCCAAGGTGGAACTGCCGTTCTTCAACAAGCTGTTCGGCGGCGGCAAACCGAAAGCCGATGCCAAGAAACCCGCTGTGCCACCACCGCCTCCCCCCGGCGATGCGGCGCTCCCGGAGATCATCAAAGCGCCCCCCGGCGAGAAGGCACAGCCGTAGCGAGGTAGCAACAGTGGCCGAACAGACCTCCTCCGCAGTTCCCTCACCCTCGGTTCGATGCAAATGGATGACGGCAATTTCGGAGGGAGCTGGCACGCGACGAAGGAGACAAGGACCCATTCGATGTCGGACGCGACGAACGACGAAGAACGCTATCAGCGGTACTATCGCATTTTGACGGCGGCTGCGGCCAGCGACGAATTTTCCGTGGCGGACGTCAAGGCCGCCTGTGCGGACGAGCAGCCGGCGTACGTCACGCGGGTGATCTCGGACCTGAAGAAGGGAGATTGGGTCCAACCGCTGGACGGCAAATCCAGACGATTTCGCTGGGCGACCCAACGGGACGAGTCCGTGCTGGAGCAGTGGGCTCGATCGCAAGTCTTCACCAACCGGATGACGCGTTCGCCTGTCGAGGAGCGGCCGCGGGAACGGCTGCTGCGATTGGGGGCTGCGAATCTGCGCACGGCGGAGTTGCTGGCCATCCTGGTTCGCAGCGGCCGCAAGGGAGTCACGGCGCTGCAGGCGGGTGAGAACATCGCCACGGAGTTCAGCGACAAGCTGGAACAACTGAAAGATGCGGGCCGGGGCGAGCTGCTGCGCCTGTGTCCGGTCGTGCGGGACACCGCCTACTGCCAGATCATGGCCGGGATTGAATTAGGCCGGCGCGTCGCCGCAGCAGCGGCGGAAAAGGGAGAGCGAGTGGAGAGCATTCGAGGCTCTCAAGATGCCACGGACTACTGCCGCCGTCGTTTCGGACGACTGGCTGTCGACAGCCGCCAGGAAGAGTTCCACGTCGTGACGCTGGACACAAAGAATCACGTCCTGAACCACCATCTGGTCAGCCGCGGACTGTTGGACCAAACCGTCGTTCATCCCCGCGAGGTCTTTCGCCCTGCCATTAAGGACGCCGCCAAGTCAGTGATCCTGGTCCACAACCACCCCTCGGGCGATCCGACGCCCAGCGACAAAGATCTGGCGCTGACGCGTCGATTGGAGGAGGCCGGCAAACTGCTCGATATCCAGGTCCTGGACCATATCGTCGTCGCCGGTGACGGGGCCGCGAGTCTCCGCGAATACCAGGGGCTGGGGCTGGAATCGTGAGGATGTTGATCCGTGCTGCATGGACCTCGGCAGGTCGTTTTCCGCAGCCCGCCTTAGTTCGCGTCGAATTGGATCCCGTGGCCAATGCAGAACGACTGCTGGTTGTCCTGCGGCTGAGAGTCATCGCCGTGGACTGTGGCGGGCTCCAGTTCGCCGCGCAGGATCGTGACGTTGTCCGGGGCGTTAATCGCCAGGGTCACGCGATTGCCCGCGATCCGGTTGACGATCAACTTGATGTTGTCCCCGATGAGAATTTCTTCGCCCCGTTTCCGAGTCAGTACCAGCATGGCCTTTCCTCCTTGACGCCTGCGCCCCGCCATCGTTTCGGCCTCACCCATATCTTATGCGCAAGGGCAAGCCCCCCACGTGCAAAGACAGTTTTCGTCGTGTCTTGTTCGCGTGTTCGCCACGGGAGACGCAATCTTGTTGCCGCGGACCAAGAAAGCTTGCGAGAATACGGCGTTGGCGCCTTGGGCCACTGCCAAACGTCGACACCGACGCCGGTCCGCGCCGTTTCTGTCTGGTGCTAGCACGGCCGCCGAATGGCCGCGCGTCGAGGCCAGCCCCCGAAAACAAAAAAAGCAAGCGAGTTCGGACCTCGCTTGCCAATTGCTGCGTCTGGCGGCACGCGGACAGACTATGAGTTTCGGCGATTTCCCGTAGCATGGCTCTCCGAGCCCTGCAGATTCTCGCGAGATCCAAACGAACGGGGCACGGCTCAGAGAGCCGTGCTGAACACCTTCGCAGCCGTGGGCCATGCACTTTCGTCGACCGCTGTGGCTTAGGCCACCAACTTGCGGACGGCGGGCGCATGGCCGGCTTGACCGAACTGGACCATCCGCTGCTTGCAAATGGCCTGCATCGCGGTACGGGCCGGCCTCAGATAGTCGCGGGGGTCGAACTTGTCGGGGGTCTCCCAAAAAACCTTGCGGATGGCGGCCGTAATGGCCATGCGGTTGTCCGTGTCCACGTTGATCTTGCGGACGCCGTGCTGGATCCCGCGCTGGATCTCTTCAACCGGCACGCCCCAGGTTTGCTTCATCTTGCCGCCGTACTTGTTGATCATGTCCTGCAACTCCTGCGGCACGGACGAGCTGCCGTGCATAACCAGATGCACGTTGGGGACGCGTTTGTGAATCGCCTCAATCCGGCTCATGGCCAGGACTTCGCCGTCCGGCTTGCGGGTGAATTTGTACGCGCCGTGGCTGGTGCCGATCGCGACCGCCAGCGCATCGACCCCCGTGTCGGCCACGAACCGTGCGGCTTCTTCGGGATCGGTCAGCAGTTGGTCGTGGCTCAGCGCGCCCTCGAAGCCGTGACCGTCTTCCTTTTCTCCTTTGCCGGTTTCCAGCGATCCCAGGCAGCCCAATTCGCCTTCGACCGAGACCCCGCGAGCGTGCGCCATCCGCACCACTTCCGATGTCACTTCGACGTTATAGGCGAAGTCCGCCGGCGTCTTGCCGTCTTCCTTCAGCGAGCCGTCCATCATGACGGACGTAAATCCGTTATCGATCGCGCTCATGCACGTCTTGACGCTGTTCCCGTGGTCTTGATGCATGACGATGGGAATATCCGGATACAGTTCAGCGGCGGCCAGCATCAGGTGCCGCAGGTAGGCGTCCTGGGAGTATGAGCGAGCCCCGCGGGACGCTTGGACGATCACCGGGGAGTCGGTCTCGCGGGCCGCCTCCATGATGGCTTGGATCTGCTCCATGTTGTTCACGTTCAGTGCGGCCACGCCGTAGTTGTTCTCGGCCGCGTGATCCAACAGGGTGCGCAAGGGAATCAATGGCATGCTAGGTCCTCCTCTTCAAGAATCGTTTTACGCCGCCACTATGATAAGCTATGGAGGCTGGGTGGCGATAGGGGTGAGCGACTGTTGCGGGGCAAACAGGTCGTCGAACTGCGTCTGGGCCAGGCGCACCAGCACGAGCTTGCCTTGGGCAGAAGCCGGGCCGGATGTCTTGTTGCCGACAAAAGCCTTGCCGACGCCGTTAGCGTTGGGCAGGCTCTCCAGAATCAAGGTCTGGCCGGGCACCAAGGTCGCAGTGACCTTCAGGTCGTCGTAGCGGATCGAATCGCGGCTGGCGTCCAAGCGGAACAGGCCGTCCCCGCCCACCCAGCGCTGACGCGGTGAACCGTGTTCAATCTCGGGCACGAGTTCCAGTGCGACCCGCCCGTCGCCTTTGGGGTTGGCCGTGATGCTGAGGTGGCACTGGGCGTCCACATATTTGGTCAACTCCTCGGAACCCGGGCAACTCAGGCTCAGTTCCTTGCACTTCGACCCGACGGGGACGGAGCGATGTTGATTGGCTCGGCATTGGATGCGCCGCTGTGCGAGCAAATCGCTGACGACAGCCGTGCATTCGGATTCGTCCAATTGCAGCAGTTTCCCGCGGTCTGCCAAATGATCCGTTATCCAGGACGGCAATTGACCGCCGAGCACGCCGCAGCGGAGGCCGTTTCTAGCCAATTTGCCGCGCAATTCGGTCGGGACCTGCTGTTCGTCAGCCTCCCGCCACAGGTCGGCAGTCCAGGCTTCCTGGACTGCCGCCAAGTCCAACATCGCAAGCTCGAGCACGACGCTGTCCGGCGACATCTTAGCGGACTGCAGCAGCGACTTGCCACCAGGACTCGTCGACCAAGGCGAGCAACCGATGAAAGCTGCGACCGCCAGCAGAAGGATGCGGGTTGCAGGCTGCGGGATGCGGGTCGCGGGTTGCGCGTTGCGGGAGATAAGATAGCAGGACGGCCGGGTTGCGGAAGAGGGCTGCTTGGAAACCCGTTGCTGTGGTGATCTGGCGCGGGAAAGTGCGATTCCCAACTCAGAATCGCTGCCAAACACCCCCTCCCTCATCTCGCATCCCGCATCCCGCATCTCGCATCCCGCATCCCGCGACCCGCGACCCGCATCCCGCATCGGAGCGGAATAGTAGTTCAAGCCCGCCTGCAACGTCAATACAACCAGACGCTGACCTCGGCTCCGGCCGGGTATCCCTCGCTGTTCTCAGGTACGACCACGAATCCATCCGCTCTGGTTGTGGAACTGAGGATGGAAGCTCCGCTGATCGCTATTGGCTCGACTTCGCCATCGACAATCTTCACGCGAGCGTAATCCAGCCTTCCAACGGCCGAGACTAGTTTTCGTCTAAGTCTAAGCTGCGTTTGAAGATAGGGCCATCTATCCGATATTCCAGCCAGCTTCCGGATGGCCAGTCCGGCAAAGAAATCATACGCGCATAGGCAGGAAACGGGATTCCCGGGCAACAAGAACACCAGACGCCGCCCCAACCGTCCCATTCCTGCCGGACTGCTGGGTCGCATGGCGATGCCGTGGACCGCCAAGTCGCCGAATTCTGCCAGCAGAGCGGAGGCGTGATCTTCTTGGCCCACACTGGAGCCTCCCGAAACCAGGACGACATCGGCGTCACTTCGCATCGCATCGAGAATCGCGTCCGGATCATCTGGCACGATGCCAGCAGTTGTCGGGATTCCGCCATCGCGGCGAACGAGTGCCGAGAGCATTGGGCCGTTCGCATCCGTGATGCAAGATCCGCTTGGCTTGCTTCCTGCCGGTAATAACTCGTTGCCCGTACACAAGATACGCACACGTGGCCGTCGAACAACCGTGGCTTCGTGAATGCCGATCGAAGAAAGGACCCCCAAATCCTGTGGGCGAAGTCGACGGCCGGCCGTAAGGACCGTGGTGCCGCGAGCGACGTCTTCGCCGCGCCGTCCAATGTGCTTGCCCGGAGAGACCTCGCTGACAACGAATACCTCGATGCCCCGAGATTCGGCCTGCTCAACGGGCAGAACCGCATCCGCGCCGGGGGGGATTGCGGTCCCTGTCATTATCTTAACTGCTTGGCCAGCAGAGACTTCAAAAGATAGACCGCTACCGGGTAGAATCGTCCCAATGAGGACCAATCGAAGTCGGTTGTAGGGCGAAGCCCCCGAAGTGTCGGCTGCCTGAACGGCGAACCCATCCATCATCGCCCGGTCGAAACCCGGCACGTCCACGTCGCTGATCACATCCTTCGCCAGAACACGACCAGCCAACTCCCATAACGGGACTTGCTCGGCCTCCAAAGCGTTGGCCTGCGCCGTGACCCATGCCACGGCTTGCTCGACGCGAACGCGACTGGAGAAGCCACTCATACGGACATCGTCTTGGGCCGCTGGCGGCAATTGCGAGGTCATGATTCACCGTAAGCCGCTCCCGAACGATGGCTTGGCCCGTAGCCAAAGAAGCACAGCGTTTCTCGGGGAAAAGCCGACTTCTGCAGAATTCTAGCGAGGTTCGACAGCGTCGGGCAAGCACCTTGGGAGCGGCGGGGCTCATTTCTTCGGACATGCATATCCGAACTGCAGTCTGATGACCTATGCTAGCTAGGCCCAGAAAACGGTGGCCCGGTGCCGCAATGCGCGGGGCGTCCAGGCAGAGTTTCCGACACAATCGCGCCTGGATTACGACGCTTTAACCATCAGTTACAATGGAACTTCGCAAAGGCGGGACTCGTCAAAGGCGGGTGAAATTGTCGCCAGAGGTGAGGAAGTTTGCGGGTAGGCAGGGTCAGCTGTTTTGCATAACCCGTACAGGCAACTATAATCCGACTTGGGCCGTTGTTATCTTCGCATATTCCCTATATTTCTCATGTTCACATCGAGTTGCCCCGATTTGACGTAAAGTGAAGGTGCATTATCAGCATCTGCTAGGGTATCCGTGTTTCGACCTGGAAGGCTTCCTGAGATCAAGTTTTGTTCCCCGGGTGCGAAGGTCCGAGTCTATTGATTGACACGAGGTTGGTATGACCATTGGTCGTTTTCGCAAGTCGTCGGCGAGGGCGAGAGGGACGTTCAAACGGCGCGAGCAGAAGCGGCGCCGGCGTGCCAGGCAGGGCCTGCGGATCGAGGCGTTGGAGGATCGCCGACTGTTGGCGACCGGCCCGCAGTTGGTCGGCATCCAGCCGAACCAAGGAGATCTGCTCAAGGACGGCGACATTCGAAACGTCGCTCCGCGCGAGTTGGTTTTTCGTTTTGATCAGGCGGCGGTAATTGACGACACGACGCTGGACGCGATCCGGATCACGCGGAGCGGCGGCGATCTCAAGTTCGACGTCGCGACGGCGCGGACGGATTTCAACACGTCGGGGCAAGTGATCGTCGAATTTCAGGCCAAGGCTCCGGGAGAAGCGGGCAACGGCGTGTCGCTCTTGTTCAGCAAGCGCAACGTGGGCAGGTCGGCGCCGCCGGCCATCAGGGTCGAGGGACGGACCATTCTGGTCGAATTGAACTCGACGCCTCAGTACCCGACCACGGCTTCCGGCCTGATCAACGCGATCAATCAGAACGCGGCGGCGAAGAAGTTGGTGCAAGCGGTGTTGGTGTCGGGGCCCTCGTCGACCAATATCGCCACGCCGGCCGTGACGTACTCGCCCCTGAGCCTGACGGGCGGCAATCAAGCGTCGGTTTCCTCGAACTTCAATACCGGCGGCAACCTGGACATCACGTTCACGGCCGTCGCGACCGGCGCCGCGGGCAACGGGATCCGCATCGAGGTGACCAAGAGCAATCACGGCGGCGCGGGCAGTCCGATCATCAAGGTGGTGAACGGCCGGACGATCCGGATCGACTTGAACTCGAATTCGGGCAACGAGACCACGGCCGCCCAGTTGGTCAGCGTCTTCAACGCGACCCCCCAGTCCCGAGCGCTGGCCGTCGCCTCCAATCCCGTGGGCAATCCGAACACCAAAATCGGGCTGGCTTCGACGGTGATCAATTACTCGCCCTTGATTCTGAGCGGGGCGAACGACGTGGTGGTCGAACCGGGCTATGTCGGGCTGGGCGACTCGCCCCGCGAAGTGATTTTCCGCTTCGCCGAAAACTTGCCGGACGACGTGTACCGCATCGACATCGCCGGCACCGGATCGGCTCCGCTGCGCAGCCAGAACGGTTTTGCTTTGGGCGACGACACGGACGACGGCAAGGACAACGGCAAGGACTATGCCCTGCAGTTCGAGTTGGATCTCGGTCCGCAGATCTTGGGCGTCGTGCCGCAGCCGATCGATCGGACCACCAGCGGGGTTCTGGCCCAGCGGACCACGCAGATCGAGGTCTATTTCAACGACGACGACTTGTCGCCGGTTTACGCGACGAATCCCAACTTTTACCAGTTGATCTACACCAACGACACGGTACAGACGACGGACGATGTGGTCTACAAGCCTATCGCGGTCCAGTACTCGCCGGACACGGACCGCGCGGTGTTGACGTTCGGGGCGCCGCTGCACCAACTGGGCAGCGGAGCGGGCACCTTCCGGCTGCGGATTGGGACGGACGAGCTATTCCCCTTGTCGCCCAAGACGGTGATCCCGGCGGCCGATCCCGGTTCCAGTTTCGAGACGGCGATGGACCTGTCGTCCAGTTTGCGCCTGGGGACAACGTTGGAGGTGATCGGCAGCGGGGCCTCGATTTCGGATGGTCAAAGGTTCAGCGTTACGGACACCGGCGGCAAGTCCAAGACCTTTGAATTCAACGACCCCAGCGTGGGCGGCGGCGGCCTGAGTGCGGCGACCCATCGCGCGATCGTATACGAGTCGGGCGACAACGGCACGCCGACCACGCCGGCGGCCGTGGCGGCGGCGATTCAATCCGCCCTTGCGGACGCGGTGATGCTTGGCGAATTGTCCGTCTCGGCCACCTTGAACCAGACCCTGGCCCGCGTGTACCTGAGCGGCGAGCAGTCGGTGACCTTGGGCGACGGCTTGCGCGCCGTCCGGACCGGTATCGAGCCGCTGTTGATCTCGTCCGCGATCGAGCCGCAGGTATACCAGTTGGACTTGCCGGGAGCCAGCGACGAACCCGGCCATCGCGCGATTTCGGAGCAGATCGAATCCCACCTGCTACGATCCGCCGACTCGGAGAACGGGATCGCCACCATCTTCTACAATTTCCGCAGCGATTACGGCTCGGACCCGGCCGGCAACAAGCTCTCGAACTTGATCACGGCCGATCAGAAAAAGCGGGCCCGCGAGGCGTTTGAGTTGTGGAGCCAGGCCATTGGCGTGCAATTCGTCGAGACGGCGTCTCAGGGCATCGTCGTGGCGACGGGTGACATGCGGGCGCTGGACCCGACCGTGTTGACGGGCCGCGGGGACGGCGTCCTGGGGCTGTCGGGGCTGAATCCGTTGACGGGCCAGCCGACGGTCATCCTGGACAACGCCGAGAATTGGTACACGTCATTCGGCCAGTCGGACGATCCTTTGCGGCCGTACAGTTGGTTCGAGGTCGCCTTGCGCGAGATCGGCCGCAGCTTGGGCTTGGGGGACACGAGCGATCTGCCGCCGGGGACCATCATGGGCAGCGACTCGGTGTTGGCGTACGGCAACGACAACGTCCCGGAGCCGGTCTACCCTGGAGATCAAGACATCGTCCACGGCCGCCACTTGTATCGCAACGAAGGCAAAGACATCGACCTGTACCGCTTCGAGTTGACGGAGAGCGGCGTGATGTCGGCGGAGATTCTGGCGGAACGTCGGGGGGACTCCAGTCTCTTGGACGCCGTGCTCGCGTTGTACCGGGAGGAGAACGGCCAGCGGGAGCTGATCGCCCGCAACGACGACTACTTCAGCGACGACTCTTTCCTGCAAATGGCGCTGCAGGCCGGCGTGTACTACATCGGCGTCTCGGCGGCGGGAAATATCGACTACAACCCGGCGATTGAGGACACCGGCTTCGGCGGCTTGTCCGAAGGGCCTTACGATCTGCGGTTGACGTTCCGTCCGGACGCCGACAACAGTCTGGTGGATGTGGACAACGCGCTGAACACGAACGCGAAGCCGCTATCGCGGGCGACGCCGCTGGATGGAGACGGGGATGGAGTGCCGGGCGGCGTGTTCAATTTTTGGTTCCGCGTGGATGCGACGCCGATCATCGTGGACAAGACCGCGCCCAGCGGCGGCACCGGGAACCTGACATCGCCCTTCAACACGATCGCGGCGGCCCTGAATCTGGCCCGCAACGGCGACGTGGTGCGGATCGTCGGCAACGGTGGGACCGACGGGAATCTGGGGACGCCGGAGGATGCGAAGCCCTACGAGATCGGTTTCGGTCTGCTGGGCCAACCGCTGGCGGACGGCAGCACGCTGAACGTGCCCAAAGGCGTGACGGTGATGATCGATCGGGGCGCGGTGCTCAAGCTGCGGCGGGCCCGGATTGGGGTCGGCAGCTTTACCGCGACGGGGGACGCCAGCGGCGGAGCGCTGCAGGTGCTCGGCACGCCGCGGCTGGTCGACAACGCGGGTTTCCTGGTGAAAGACGCCAACGGCAACGCCGTCTCCGGGCAAGTTACTTTCACTTCCTACAACGACGAAAAACTGGGCGGCGACAGCAACACCGCCGTGCCCACCACGCCGGCGGCGGGCGACTGGGGCGGGCTGATGTTCCGCCGCGATCTGGATCAGACCTCCGGCCGGCTGGACCGGGAAGACGCCGGGATCTTCTTGAACTACGTCAACCAGGCGGACATCCGCTATGGCGGCGGCACCGTGATGGTGGACGGAATTCCGCAGACCGTGACGCCGATCCATGCCATCGATGCCCGGCCGACGGTCACGTTCAATTCGATCACCCGCAGCGCGGACGCCGCCCTGTCGGCCAACCCCGACAGCTTCCAGGAGAGCAATTTCCACGATCCGGCCCACCAGACCGTCCCCTTCACTTCGGACTATACCCGCGTGGGGCCTGTGGTTTACGGCAACCGCCTCGTCGGCAACTCGCTGAACGGCTTGTTCGTGCGGCTGCAGACCCCCGCCGGCAGCCAGTTGGAGCAGATGACGGTTTCCGGCCGCTGGGACGACACCGACGTGGTTCACGTGCTAGCGGAGAACTTGCGGATTCAGGGCAGTCCCGGCGGTCCGATCCAGGCCCAGACGCTGACGGCGCCGGCCGTGAACCTGGTGACGCTGACCAGGCAGAACAACGGCGGTGTGCCCGCCGGCAAGCAGACCTACAAGCTGACCTTTGTAGACGCCCAAGGCCGCGAAGGTCCGGCGTCGGATCCCACCGCCAGCGTGTTGGTGGTCGAGACGGATGCGGCCACCGGTGCGACGCAGAATGTTCTGCTGAGCAACTTGCCCACAGCGCCGGCGGGTCACACCCGGCGGCTGTATCGTTCGGTGAAGTCCGAGTACGTGCTGGTGGCCGAGTTGAACGCGGGGGACCGCTCGTACCTGGACAAGGGTACGGTGCTGGGCCAACGGTTGACAGGCTCGGCGGTCAGTCTTCAGGCCCGCTTGCACGGCAGCTTGACGATCGATCCGGGGACGATCGTGAAACTGAACGGAGCCGGCATCGAGACCGGTTTCGGCGCACAGTTGTTGGCGGAAGGCTTGGACGGCAGTGAAGTGGTGTTCACCGCCCTGCAAGACGACCGCTACGGAGCGGGCGGCACCTTCGTTACCAGCGACCGCGACGATCTGGCCCCCGGCGGCTGGACCGGGCTGTACCTGGGGCCGGCCAGCCAAGCCAGCCTGGACCATGCCGTCTTGGCTTACGGTGGCGGCGTGTCCAAAGTGCCGGGCAATTTTGCGGCCTTCAACGTCTTGGAGATCCATCAGGCGGACGTGCGGGTGGCGAATTCCGTATTCGAGCAGAACGCGGGCGGAACCGGCGGCCAGTCGCCAGCCAACCGCGGCGGCCGCGGCGAGAATGCGGAAGCCCTGATCTTCGTGCGCGGCGCTCAACCGGTGCTGCTGGGGAACGTGATGCAAGACAACGCCGGACCGGTGATCAGCATCGACGTGAATTCGCTGAATCACGAATTGATCACCGATCCCGGCCGTGGGACGGGCGCGATCGGCCGGCGGTCGGAAATCGTGGCGAACGCCGGTCCGCTGGTCCGCGAGAACCGACTGGGCGGAAACGGCATCAACGGCATGGCCGTGCGCGGCGGCACGCTGACCACGCAAGGCATCTGGGACGACACGGACATCGTCCACGTAGTGCGGGACGAGACGATCTATGTCCCGGACTTCCATACCTACGGCGGGCTGAGGCTGGAGAGCGGCGCGACGGCCAGCCTGGTGATCAAGTTGCTGGGCAACGACGCCGGCTTTACGGCCACGGGGCGGCCGCTGGACATCACCGACCGCATCGGCGGCGTGTTGCAGGTCCTGGGCCAGCCCGGTTTCCCGGTTGTGTTCACTTCCTTGAACGACGACAGCGTGGGCGCCGGTTTCCAGCCCGATGGGAGGCCCCAAACCGACACCAACAACGACGGCGATCCGCGGGACGCCGATCCCGTCGTTTTCCCCACCGTGCCGAACGTTCCCAACGGCGTGCGCATCGACAACAACGTGGCCACGAATGTGATCGGTCACTTTGAATTCGAGCCGGAAGCAGGCGGCGGCGGCAGGACGGTGATTGGTCCGACCGGAACTTTGGTACCCGACGGCGTCACGGTCCAAGGCAACACGCAGCTGCTGCTCAACAACAGCTTCATCTCCGAGTACCTCAACTACATCGACGTGGGCAGCGACGGCCAGGCCATCGATCTTTCGACCACGACCATCGTCACGCCGCCCACGCTCGTGTCGCCCGACGAAGTGATCAGCGAGGGCACCTTCCTGAACGCCAATGGCAACGTGGTTAACTGGCGGGCGCGATCCTATTTCGCCAGCGGCTCGGCGGCCCTGTACAACGAGCTGACCTTCACCGGCATCGCGCCTCTGGGGAACATCCGGTTGATCAGCTACCTGAATGCAAATGTCCTCACGATCGATGACGACTTGTTGTCCGTGAGCGGCCAACCGGGCGAGCCGGGTTTTCAGGTTCTCACGCTGGATGACGGCGAACGCATCGGTCTCAGCCAGGGTGGCTATTATGTGCCGGGAGAGCAACTGGTCAACGCGACCTTTGACGGCTGGGCGGCCGACCAGGCTCCGCTGTTGGGCAGCGCGATCACCGGCGCGGGCGCGACGTACTCCGTCGCAGGCAACGTCAACACGGCCAACTTGGTTCCCTTTGTCGATCCGGCGCTGGGCCCGGTTTACGGCTTGGGGGACGTCAGCACGGCCTTTGCCTGGACGCTGGATCCCCTGGCCACGACGGCGACCGTGGTTACCTTCCTGAACCTCGTCCCGCAGGATCCTTCCCTCGCAGGCCGTTTTGCGGGCGACTGGCGCAGCCTGCAGATCCGCGAAGGCGCTCACGATCGCAACGTGAATTCCGCCGTGGAACACGAGACGGGCAACGCCACGGTGACGGGCACCAACGACACGCCCGCCACCGCCCAGTACCTGGGCGAATTGGCTCCGGACGAGAAGTCGGGGGATGACACTCGCCGTCTGGGGCTGGAAGTGCGCGGCGCGCTGAATCGGCCCAGCGACCTGGACGTGTACATGTTCCGGGCGGTCGCGGGCACCGAGGTCTGGTTGGACATCGACCGCACGTCGCCCGCGTTGGATACGGTGCTGGAACTGATCGACGGAGACGGCCTCATTTTGGGGCGGTCCGACAACTCGGGCGAGGAAGCCGAGAACCCGAACCTGCTGTACCGCAACCCGGCGCTCAGCGATCCGCTGGTCATCAATCCGCTGGCCAAGTCGGACTTCGAATCGCAGGACCGCTGGACCACGAACCCGCACGATGCCGGAATGCGCGTCGTGCTGCCGGGTCCCGTGGGGGCGACCAACACCTACTACGTGCGCGTGCGCAGCAGCAGCAATCAACTGGGCTCATTAAACGCGGGACTGACCACCGGCGTGTACCAGCTGCAAGTGCGGCTGCGAGAACTGGACGAAATTCCGGGCTCGACCATCCAGATGGCCGACATCCGCTATGCCACCACCGGCATCGAGGTGACCGGCGGGGTAAGCCATTCGCCGTTGACCGGCGAAGCGGCGGAAGTCGTCGACGAACAAGGCGCCGACACCAACGACGATATGCCGGCGGCGAGTGCTTTGGGGAACTTGCTGACCACCGACCGGGGCACGCTCAGCGTGGCCGGCGAACTGGCCAGCCGGACCGACGTCGACTGGTATCAACTCGAAATCCAGTACGGGCCAAAGCCGGAGTCGAAAGTCGATTTGACGCAGGGTGTATGGGACGTGACGGGGACTGACACCGGGAATATCAACTGGAACGGTTCGACGCTGGTCTTTCAAAGGCAGACACCCGCGGGAGACGATTTCACAGTCACCGGGTACTTTTATTGGACCGGTACGGGCGGACGGTCCGGACGGGAGAATTTCACCGGGACGTTGCTGGCGGACAATAGCCTTCAACTCACCGGGACCCAGATCGTTCAACCCGCATCGCAGATCGCACTCCGGAACTACAGCGCTCGAGTCTCGCGCGACGGCCGTTCGATCACCAACGGCACGTGGGCTCCCGTCACGGGCGGCCAGGGACAACCTGGCACGTGGAGCGCCAGTCGAACCGTGACAACCGCGCTGGGCGTGACTCCGCAGCACGCCGCCGTGGTGTTCGACATCGACTATGCGGACGGGTTTGCCCGCGCGAACACGAATCTGTGGGTGTTCGACGCGGCCGGGCAACTGGTGCTGGTGGGCGGCGACTCGGATACACTGGATGATCGCCCCGTGAAGGCCACCGAACTGACCCAGGACCTGTCGCGTGGCTCGGTGGGGGTCCTGGATCCGTTCATTGGTCCCGTCCAGTTGCCGGCGGCGTCGGGATTGGTCCCCGGAACCTACTATGTGGCCGTGACCTCCAACGCGGTCATCCCCGAAGAAATGCAACAATTCCTCCAGGCCGCGCCGGCCAATCCCCTCGTCCGTTTGGAGCCGATCAACTCCGTGATCCGCGTGGCCGAGGATCGTGTTGACGCCATCGGCAGTTACAGCACGGCCAAATCGCCTCAAGTCCCGGTGCTGTTCGGCGCGGACAACATGGTGACTCTGTTCGTCCCCGGCGGCAGCCGGTTGAAGGACGGCGAATCGTTCACCCTGACCAACGCGGCCGGCAATTCCGCGACCTACGAGTTTGACGCCGACGGTCGAGTCACACCGGGCCGCGTTGCGATTCCGTTTGCCTTCGCAGACACCGCGAACGACATCGGCCGGACGGCCGTCGAGGTCATCAACGAAAACCTGCCCGCCGGACTGAACTCGAACGATCCCCTGCCTGTGCCGATGAAGGACAGGCCGTTGATCACCTCGACGGTGTCGGCCAGCGGTGGAGAAGCCGGCCAAGTGACGATCTCGGAGTCCGTGGAGGTCCAAACGCTGCTGAACGAAGTGGCGATGACCGACCCGATCACGAATCAGTTGCAAAAGACGCCGATCGTCCGCTCCACATCCCGCCAGCAAGATCCCCAGGTCCGGCAGGCCCCGGCGCCGGGAGAAGCCGAACTTGCGGTGTACGTGTCTCGGCCGGCGGTGATGGACTACACGCTGGGCGATGTGACGATGTTCGTGACGCAAGCTTCCTCGTTGCTCAATCGCACGGAGTTGGTGTCGGTCGACGCGCACACGGGGCAGTTGGAGACCCGCATCGGCGCCTTTGGCGCCAACGTGGGCGACGTGGCGATGCACCCGCGCGGCGCACTGCCGGCCGTGGGAAATGGGGGCGGATTGTTCACGTTCTCGATCCCTGAGACCATCCCCCACGACGATAGTACGACCGGCAACTACTGGCAGATCAACCCCAGTCTGAACACGCCCGGCGCCTTGGGCGAATTCGTCGACGATGACGAAATTGAGACATACGAAGAAGACATTAGGAATCCCGGCGATGAGATCGAGGCCGGTCCCAATCAGAATGGCGTAGGCATCGACTTCAACGCGATCACGTTCAGCGGCCAGGATCAGGACTTGGGCCTCAACGTCCGCGGTTTCGCGATCGGCAACCGCGGCGACACGACCTACGACCTCGTTTCGGGTCAGTTCACTTCGGACGCCTATCGTATTCCCAACCCGGCGAACATCCTGTTTGAGTTCAACCCCAACACCGGCCAGGCGATCAATCCGCCAGGCTATCGCGACAAGACCACGGCGCAACAACTGCTGGGTGCGGGAGGCACGCAGATCTGGCAGCGCGGTACGCTGGACACGGAACGCGACGAGATTCCCTCCGGCGGTTCCAACACGACGGTCGGGGGCGTCGATGCGACGATCCAGGTAACCGACCCTCTGGGCAACATTTCCTGGCTCGCCAACGTCGAGGACGGGGACTATTTTGGTGTCGACCGCAACGGGGACGGCCAGGTCGACACGAGTTTCGAGTTCGACACGGGTCCCGAATTCCTGATCTCCGTCAACGCGAACAACGCGGCCAACCCGCAACTGCCTCAGGACGGCGACGCCTTTACCGTGGATGGATACTCGTTCGAGTTCGACACCGGCTCGGTGATTCTCGTGACGGCCCTGAACGGCGGCAATTTGACCGACGGCACAACGCTGACCATCACGAACAATGCGCCCACGCCCCAGAGCACGACGTTCGAATTCGACAGCGACAACAACAACGCCGGCAATCCGATTCCGTTCAGCCGGACGGATAACCAGACCCGCATCGCCAACTCCATCATCACCGCCATCACGAACGCCGGTTTCGGCGTGCAAGCCATGCTGCTGCCCGGCACGACGAACCGGATCACGCTGATCGGCGAATCCACCACGGACGGCGCGACGACGAACGAAACGGGCATCACGATCCTCGGACGGCCGGGCGTCTCCGGCAACGCCATTCCGGTGTTCATCGAAGAGACCTATGCGGCGGGCGTGGTCGTGACGGCGGATGAGGTCGGTCAGGCGATCGCGGCGGCGGTGTCCGATGCCAGGCTGGTCGATCCTTCCATCGCCTTCCAGGCGGGCGCCGCCGGCAACCGGCTGAATTTTATGGGCGCCCTGGCCGCGGACTTTTCGACCGTGCGCAATCCGGCGATCTTTGCACCGCGCGGCGTGCCCGGAACGATCAACCAGTTCCGTTTGCCGGTGCCTTTCCTGGTCAGCGATACTACGCGGGACATCGCCGATCGCGTGTACCAGGCCGTGACCGACGCGTCCCTGAACGCGTCTCAGACCGGCAGCACGGTGCTGCTGGAGCCGGCGCCGGCCGGTCAACCCGTGTTCGTCTGCAACAGTTTCGGGACGCCGCCCCAGATCGGTGCTCCCGGCATCCCGGACTGTCCGCTGCAAAGCGGCGGCGCTGCGCCCGGAGGCTCGATCACGGGCATGGCGTTTATCGGCCCTCAACTGTACGCCGTGACAAACACCGGCGGCCTGTTCCGGATTACCGAACGGGGAGGGAGCCGATTCAATCCGAACTCCCCCTACAACGTCGCGGACTATATCGACGGCTCTCAGACGTCGCTGCAAGCCGTCAACGACGTGACGTTAGTAAACATTTCGTACACCACGGCGCTGCAATTCGTGAATTCCGGTCCCGCCACGCTCTTCGACGCCGGCGGCGGTTTTGTGGACGCCGGCTTCCTGGCCGGCGGCCGGCTGTTGGTCTCGGAAACCAACAGCAACGACGGCGTGTACACGATCGCCCAGGTGACGCCCGACACGATCACGTTGACCGCCGGGGATGCGCTGACCAGCGAAACCGTCGCCAGCGGCGCGCGGCTGCGAATGGTGGCGAACGTGCCGGTGCAATTCGCCGGACTCGTGGCCGGGCCGAAAAACGCCGCAGGCGGCCGCTACGAGAACCTGTTGTTTGGGATCAGCGACACGGGGCGCTTGTTCGCGTTCGACACCTGGGGGCGTCCCCAAGCCGTGTTTGCCAACGCGTCGTATTACGTCGACACCGGAGTGGACGGCGCCAACGGCATCGCGTTCTCCACGCTGGACGACAACCTCTGGCACGTGACGACCCGTCGGGCGACATTGAACGGAAGCGACCCCGGCCACGCGTCCCATGCGGCCTACGACGGGAGCCGTGTGGCCGAACAGGCAACCGGAAACAAGAGCCTGTACTTCGGCTACGAAGCCGTCCAAGGGCAGCCCGTCTCGCAAACCCAGTTTGGCACGCAGAACTTCGCGCCGAACGTGACCGCCAACACCTACGACTTCCCCGGCGGCGCGCAGGGCTCGTTGATCAGCAATCCGTTCAGTTTGGCGGGAACCTCGGCGGCCGACAAGCCGGCGCTGTATTTCGACTACTTCCTGCGGACGGAAAATGCCGACACCCGCACCGACATGTCCTCCAACACGACGCTGGGCAACGATCCCATGCGGGACGCGTTCCGCGTGTACATTTCCGGGGACGACGGGCGTTGGAAGCTGCTGGCGACCAACAACTCCGAGGCGGCAGCCGGCGAGAGCGACGACGAGTCCGACCCATTCCCGAGGCTGGATTCAACGACCGGCGAATTGGCTCCCGAACAGCCGTTCGCCCGGGCCACGATTTTCGACAACGACGGGAGCAACGAATCCTGGCGTCAGGCCCGCGTGGACCTGTCGCCCTACGCCGGCCAGAAGAACTTGCGGTTGCGGTTCGATTTCAGCACGGCGGGAGGGATGAGTTCCGGCGGCAACTTGAGCCTCCTCGGCCTCTTGAGTCCCGAGGGGCTTCTCTTGAGCCCCGACGAGAACTTGACGCTGGACCTGAACACGGCCGGTAACGAGTTGCGGGCGCTGGCGGGCTACGAGCTGCGCGACGGCCAGATGTTCACGCTGACCGGCGAGGTGCAAAACCCGGTGTCGGACCTCTTTCAACGCGTTGACGTGATGGGCTTTGAATTCGATTTCGGTCCCACCATCGCCGCACCGACCGGCGCGGCGATCGGCGACGGAGCCCGGTTCGTCATCAACCAGGTCGAGGGACATGAAATCTACAAGGACAGCGATGGCACGGTGTACGAGTTCGACAATGACGGCACGGTCGGGGCCACCAACAGCATCCCGCACATTCCGGTGCCCTTCACGGGCCTGGAGTCGGCCGGGGAACTGGCCGCGGCGATCGGGCAAGTGCTCGCGGAAAATCCGCCCGTGCCCATCACCTTGTCGGCCGATCTGATTGCGGACGAAGCCGGTGCGAACGACACCCTGGCGACCGCCTACGACAGCAGACTGAACGGCACCACGCAAACCCTGCGCGGAACCGGCTACATCGGCGACAATGTGATTCTCGGCGCGAACGTTTCGCTGGACCTTGACGTCGACATGGTGCGGGTCTATCTGGATGCCGGCGACCAGCTTGTCGCCTACACCGACACGCAGCGTCTGGCTACACAACTGGATGCATATCTGCGGCTGTTCGATGCCAACGGCGTGGAACTGGCGTTCAACGACACCTTGGACCCCAACAACCCGTTCATCCGGGATGCGGAAATCACGTACACGGCGACCGCGCGCGGCTTCTACTACATCGGCATCAGCGCCGCGCACAACCCGAACTACAACCCCTGGGCGATGGGCAGCGGGGCCGCGGTCCCGGACAAAGTCGTGAGCCAGGGTTACTATGAGTTCGTCGTCTCCGTGATCGACCCGAGCGGCGTCCTGCGAGTCGGCAATCGTCTGAATCTGCCCAACGCGGATTCGATCGTGGCGACCGGGTTGCCGGCCGGCTTTGTCGAAGGGTCTGCCGGCGTCACCGCGGGACTGCCCAACCCGATGGCGGCGTACGATCCCACCCTGCCCAACATCCCCGTCGTGCCGGTACGGGTCAATCTGGCCATGACCAGCCTGGATGTGGCCGACGCGATTCGCGTGGCGCTGGCCGATCACCTGGGCAGCGGCCATGTGGATGCGATCAACTCGCGGAACGAAGCCGTTCAGATCGTCGGCTACGGAGTCGGCGATCCCGGTCCGTTGGGCCTGTCCGGCCCCTCGGATCCGACGACGGCGGAGGACTTCAGCGGGTTGTTCGGCGACCGGTTCGGGGCCTTCAACGCCTCGGCCGGCTTCAACGGCCAAACGTCGGCGGCATCTCCCGGCGCTCTGCGGATGCGGGACAACGCCTACGAGGGCGTGTATATCGACAACATCCTGATCGGCTTTGCCAGCCGGGGCGAGATGGTGACGGGCAGCCGTTCGGCGGCGAATCCCCAGTTCGTCGACAACACCGCGCAGAGCGGCGACGAAATCGAGACCGGCCCCTACCAACTGGAGATCCGTCAAGCGACCGAATATGGGCGGACGATCAAGAAAACGACGACAGGGAACCAGCCGAGCCTGGAGTTGTACGACACCTTCGACATCAACGACCGCTTGGCCGACGGAGTGACGCTGACCGTCGCGGCGGGACACGTCTATCGCGACGGCCAGAGCTTCACCGTCAGCGACGGCACGAACCGCGTGACCTTCGAGTTCGATGACCAGGCGGTCGCGGACGGCGTGCAAGCCGGCCGCGACGCGATTGGGTTCGCCCCCAGCGACAGCAGCGTGGTGATGGCGCGTCGCATACGCGATGCGATTAACGCGGCGGCGGATGCAGGCCGGTTGAGTGTCTGGGCGGTGTCGAGAGACGGCGTGTACGCCGGGCCGCAGAGCACCAGCGACCGGGTACACTTGCCGGCCGGGGTGCAACTGGCGATCGAGGAGGCGACCGGCGGCGTCACCCCAGGACTGCCGGCGGCTGAGTCGAACGACACGTTGGACGTGGCCGTCGAGACGGGGATCGCCGCGGGCGGGCAGCAGGGTTACCGCGCCGCCGGCTGGATTGGGGACAATCCGGACGTGCGCCCGTTCGGCGCGGAGATCGACTTGTTCCGAGTCGAATTGGCGGCCGGCGAGATGATCACCATCGACATCGACGCCACGGAGTTGGGGTCGCCGCTGGACGCCCACCTGCGGGTCTTCGACGCCCACGGGGCGCCGGTCCTGATCGCGAATGCTCTCGGCGTCCCGCAGATGATCGAAAGCGACGACAACGTGACGCCCGGCGAGAGCGCCATCGTCTACCCCGCTGGCATTGCGAACCGGGATCCGTTCTTGGCCTTTGTCGCGCCGGCCGGCGGCGTCTACTACATCGGCGTGAGCGGCTTCAACAACAACGAATACGACCCGCGGACACTGGGCGTCGGCTCGTCGGATCCGGCCGACATCACCCCCTACAACGGCGAGGTGTACTTCACGGCCTTCTCCGCGGCCTCCGGGCGGGAGCTGTGGAAACTCAATGCCGCGGGCCTGCCGGTGCTGGCGGCGGACATTTATCCGGAGGGCTCCTCCGATCCGGCCGAGTTGACCGTCTTCAACAACGAACTCTATTTCACCGCCTACCATCCCGACTACGGCCGCGAGTTGTGGAAGATCAATGCGGCCGGCGCCGCGTCGCTGGTGACGGACGTGTTTGCCGACGGCTCGTCGGCTCCCAGCGGACTGACCGTGTTCAACAACGCCTTGTACTTCGCGGCCTACACCACGTCCACCGGCCGGGAACTCTGGAAGACGACACCGGGCGGCGTAGCCTCCCTGGTCGCCGATATCGACCCCTTCGGCTCGTCCGATCCTGCGGACTTGACCCCCTACAACAACGAGCTGTATTTCAGCGCCTTCGCCCCGACGACGGGCCGCGAGCTGTGGAAAGTCGATGCGGCCGGCATCGCCAGGAACGTCGTGGACCTCGCGTCCGACGGCTCCTCAGATCCGGCGGACATGACCGTGTTCAATGGCGAGCTGTACTTCAGTGCGGCCACCGCCGCGTCAGGGCGGGAGCTGTGGAAGTTGAATCCCTGGGGCCTCGTCAGCCAGGTCACGGAACTGGAGCCGTCCGGTTCGTCGGATCCCGCGGGATTTACGGTCTTCAACAATCAGCTCTATTTCGCGGCGACAACGGCCGGCGACCGCGAGTTGTGGAAGGTGGACGCGATCGGCAACGCCGCGCTGGTGAGCGATCTCAATCCGGCGGGTTCGTCGGATCCGTCCGCTTTGACCGTGTTCAACAACCAGCTGCACTTCGCCGCTCAGGGCCCGGCCGGCGGGCGGGAGTTGTGGAAGTTGAACGCCGTTGGCTCGGTGACCCAGGTCGCCGACTTGGAGCCGGCGGGATCGTCTGATCCCCTGGAGTTGAGCGTGTCCGGAGGGACAGCGCCGGCGCTGTATTTCAGCGCGTTCACCGCGGTTGCCGGCCGCGAGCTGTGGCGGCTCACCGCGGCGGGCGAGGTCTCCCAAGTCGCCGATTTGGAGCAGGCTCGGCGGCGGGACGGCTCGACGGGTTATTACGAAATCGAAATCCGGCGGCCCTTGAACTCGGGCGGCTTGGAACTGGAACGCTACCAGCGCAAGGGCGACGCGAATCTGTTCCGCGATCAAGGCCAGTTGGTGATTCGCGACAACACCATTTCCGATTCCTCCGGCTGGGGCATCGTCGTCCAAGCGGGCGCCCGTGACGACAGCGGCGCATCGCATCCTGGACCGGTCCGTAATCTGGCGGTCATCAACACGGCCCGCCTGGCGCCGGGAGTGGTGGTGGCGAACAACGTGCTGGCCTTCAACCAGGCCGGCGGCATCCGTTTCGGCGGCGACACTGGCGACGTGACGGCGGGCCCGTTGCAGCCCGCCTCCGTGCCCTTCGGCCGCGTCGTCAACAACACCATCTATGGCGCGACCCGCGGCGGACCGGCACGGGCCGAGGTGGATCTCGTGTTCGTGATCGATACCAGCGGCTCGATGGCCGACGACGTCCAGTCGATCCGGCAGCGGATCGGCGATCTGGACGCCACGCTCCGCGGAGCAAACATCGACCCGCACTACGGGCTGGTCACGTTCCCAGGCGACGGACCCACGCCGGTGCAAATCCAGGACATCGTCGACTTCGCGACCTTTACGGCCGAGGAGAGCCCCTTCTTGACCTTTACGGTTCCCGCAGGGGGCAATAAGGAATACGGCAGCTTGGCGCTGCGCGAAGCCCTGAACGACGTCGGTCCGGAGACGGAATTCACGTTCCGGCCGGGGGCGCAGATTCTGACGGTCCTCGTGACGGACGAAGAGGACGACAGCACGGCCGCCGATTTCACGGCCGCGCTGAACGCCTTCCAGGCCCATTCGGCCGTCTTCTTCGGCCTGGCCTTGAACCCGAGTTTGCCGTTCGACTTCGATTCCGCGACCAACAACACCGACGCACGCTACGGAGAATTGGCGCGCCGCACCGGCGGGCAACTGTTCGACATCGCCTCCTTTGCGTTGAACCCGCAGCCGTTCTTCGACGGCTTGACCGAGGCGATCAGCGGCGTGCTGGCGTCAGCGGGAACGACGGGAATCCTGGTCGAGAACAATGCCAGTCCGACGCTCCTGAACAACGTCGTTGCGGCCCTGGAGACCGGCATCCGCATCGATACCTCGTCCGCCTCGACGGTCGTCGGCGGGACGGTGTATCAGGGCAACGGCACCCCCGCGATGGGCATCGTCGCCGAGGATTTCCCCTTGTACCCGGCCGATGACATCAAGTTGTTCCGCGATCCATCCTTCGCGAACTTCTACCCGGCGGCGGGCTCCCCGATCGTCGATAGTGCCATCGACGCCCTGGAGGACCGTTGGGAGATGGTCCAGGTCAGCGCTCCGCTGGGCATTGCCCCCTCGCCGATTCAGACGCCCAAGTACGACGCCTGGGGCCAACTGCGGGTCGACGATCCGCAGGTGGCGCCGCCTCCCGGATTGGGTGCCAACGTGTTCAAGGACCGCGGTGCGATCGACCGGTCCGATTTCGAGGGACCGGGAGCGAAGCTGGTCCGGCCGCTGGACAACGGCGCCGACGACCAGGATCCTACGGCCACGTTCGTGAATCTGATCCGCGGTTCCCTGGACGGGTTTTCCATCCAACTCGACGACGGGCGGACGCCCTTGTTCGGCAGCGGCATCGACGATACGACGGTCCTTGTCAACAGCGTGCGCGTGGTGCAAGACGTCCGCGAGTTGGAGCCGGGCAAGGACTACACCGTCTGGTACGACTTTACGAACAACGTCCTGCACATCGTCCCCATGGCCGGCGTGTGGGACTTGGACAGCAACTACGTGATCCAGTTGCAGAACCAGGACCGGTACATCATCGGGGCGCGCCGCGGGGACAAAGTCGCGGACGGCGACTCGTTCCGCATCGAAGATGCGTACGGCAACTCGTTCACCTTCGAATACGACACCGGTTACGTGGTGACGGTGCCCGAAACGATCGCCATTCAGGTTCCGCTCCAAGGCGGGGGTCTGGGCGGCGTTGCAGACGGCGATACCGTCGTCGTGGTTGCGACGTTGGGCGGCGTGGCCACCACTGCGACGATCGAGTTCGACAACAACAACGTGCTGGCCAGCGAGGACAACGTGGTGGTCCAGTTCACGTCGCTGAGCACGCAGGGCGAAGTGGCGGATGCCCTGGTGACGGCGCTGAAGAACGTGCACTTGGGCCTCAACCCGGCCAACATCGGCGGCGGCCTGGTACACCTGGGCGTCGACGGAACGCAAACGGTGACCGTCACGTCCGCCGCCCTGGCCCAGCAGGGCGTCGAGCAGGGCGTCCTGGACGGCGAGACGTTCACCATCGACGACGGCCGCAAAGTGGTCACGTTCGAGTTGAGCACCGACGGCCGCGCGGCGACGGGCCGGGTGCCTGTACGGTTTGCCATGACGCAGACCCACAAGCAGATCGCCGCGGCGATCGCGGCGGCGGTCAACACCCAGCCGCTGGGCCTGTCGGCGAGGGACCTCGGCGACGGCCGCGTCCAACTGGGCGGCGGCGTCAACCATCAGGTCGATGTGTCCCTGTCACACTTGACCCTGTCGGGCGAGCCTGGTGTGCGGTTGCCGTTCGGCATCCGCATCCCCACGGCCGGAGGCAGCTTCAGGGATCTGATTCAAGACGGCGAGACGTTTGTGCTCAGCGACAGCCGCGACCGCACCGCCACGTTCGAACTGGACGACAACAACGACACGATTCCAGGCAACATCGTCATTCCCTTTACCACCACCACGACGACCCAGCAATTGGCCGACACACTGGTGGTGCGCATCCGCGACGCGGGTCTGGGACTGTGTCCCTACAACGCGGGTTCGGGCATCGTGGTTCTGGGCGGCGAAGGCATCTCGCTGGACGTCTCTCAGACAAACCTGTCCCAGGTCGGCGCTTCCGGGCTGCCTGGAGCGTTGTCCATCTCGGTGACTCCGGCTGAAACGTTCACCGAGGCACAGGTCGCCGCGGTGACCGCCGACGCGATCAACGGCCTGGGCTTGCCGGGGGTCAGGGCCCTGCCCGATCCCGAAACGTACGGGGTCGCCGTCAGCGGCGCTGAGACCTTGTCCGGCGCGGCCGTGGAGTTCTTCGGCAGTATCAAGGACTTGGCGGGGAATTCGATCCGCGGGAACCAAGCGAACGGCGAGACGCGGTTCACCGTCTTCATCGGCGTGGGCATGGACTATGGCGATGCTCCGAAGCCGTATCCGACGCTCCGCGAAGACGACGGCGCACGGCACGTGGTCCTCAGCGGCTTCTCGCTGGGAGCGACGGTCGATGTCAACGCCGACGGCCAGCCTTCGGCCGGCGCCGACGGCGATGACAACGACGGCAACGATGACGAAGACGGCGTGGTGTTCGACCCCACGACGCCGCTGGTGCCCAATCGCAAGTCCACCATCACGGTGTCGACCAGCGGCATCGTGAACGATGTGGTGCCCTTCGGCGTGCTCGATGCCTGGATCGATTACAATCGCGACGGCGACTGGCTGGATGCGGGCGAACGGATACTGACCAATGTTGTCCTGAACAAGTCGGTCCTGGACGACAGGGGGGTTATTACCTTCCGCGACCTGCTCGTGCCCAGTTGGGCGGTTCCGGGCGAGACTTATGCGCGATTCCGCTTGAGCACTACCGGTGGGCTGTCCCCCACGGGCGAAGCCAGCGCGGGTGAAGTCGAAGATTACCGGGTCATCATCTACGCCAATCCCTGGCAGAATCCGACAAATCGGCACGACGTCAACAACAGTCTCAACGTTTCGCCGATTGATGCCTTGCTGCTGATCAACTACCTCAACAGCTTCCCGGTCAATCCGTTGCCGTTGCCCAAGCCTGCCAACTTGCCGTTCTATGACGTGAGCGGGGATGGCAATGCGACGGCGGAAGACGTCCTGCTGGTCATCAACGAGATCAACCGGCTGAATCTGTCAGGCGGCGAAGGCGAGGCGAACGGTCAACCGCAGTTGTTGGCGCCCTCCCCGCCCAGCAATCATCTGGAAGACGTGCTGCGGGGCGAAGAGGATTGGCTGGACATCGTCGCGGACGTGGATCGCTCGCTGGCATCCGGTTCGGCCGTCGATGCCATCTTCGCAGATTTTGCGGGCTGAGCTGCTCCGGGCGGGAACTTACCGCAGCCTTCGCCTTCCAAGCAGTAGGTACGTAGCGGCGCGTCTTCAGCCACGGAGCCCGGCTTTCAGAAAAGCCGGGCTTCTGGCTTGTGCTTCCGCCTGTTCTTCGGCGTCCCGGTTTTTGCCGTAAGGCTCTGTCGGAAAAACCGTTACGACCCGACCTGCCGTAAAATACCAGCGACGGGTATCCAATCAGGTCGGCAAAGTCAGATAAAATAGAAAAAGTCTCCAAGCTAGTTCGTTTTGTCAGGTTCGGCATGAAACGCGGGACAGGGTGTCTGCCTTCCAGGCTGCGTCGCAGACGAACGCGGGTCGCGGCCCGTGCGCGATGCCGCCCTGCGCGCTCGTTGATGTACGAGTCCCTGGAGGCCCGCAGTCTGCTTTCGGCTGCTCCTTTCGGCGCCTTTCTCGATGATACCGCCGAGTACATGCTGGGCGACGTCCTGGTGACCGTGGTGTTGATGGAGTCGAACACCAACCTCAGTGCGGTCAACCAGAACACCGAGAACTGGACGCCCGCTCAAATCGCGACGGTCAAACAGAAGGTCGAGCACGGCGTCCGGTGGTGGGAGCAGACGCTTGCCACGCAGTTTCCGGATTCGCCCCACCAACTGAACTTCCAGTTCGATTTCACCTACGCAGACCAACCCGTTCTGACCAGCTATGAGCCGATCAGCCAGATCTCGGACACCTTTCAGTACTGGATGTACGACTTCTTGAATCAGGTCGGCTACAACCAACGCGGCAACTTTGGGGACGATATCCGCGCCTTTAACCATGCCCAGCGACTGGCTCACGCAGCGGATTGGGCGTTCACCGTATTCGTCGTGAACGACGCCAACGATACCGACGGAATGTTCGCCGCAGGCGGGAGCTTCTCCCGCGCGTTCTCCTACGCGGGCGGGCAGTTCATCGTGTCGCCTGCGGGGCGTCCGGCAAGTACGTTCGCTCACGAGACGGGGCACATGTTCTGGGCCAGGGATGAGTATTTGGGCGGAGGAGGTTACTCGGATCGCCGCGGGTACTACAACGCCCAAAACACGAACGCGGCCGACAATCCCACGCCTGGTTTCACGCAATCCGAAAGCATCATGACCACGGGGACGCTCTTGGATCTGGCGTACAACGCGCACACCAGTTCCGAATCCTCGCTGGAAATGATCGGCTGGCGCGACTCGGATGGCGACGGCATTTTCGACGTCTTGGATGTGCCGAACACGCTGAGCGGTACTGGGTTCCTGGATCCGGCTGCGGGCAAGTATCGCTTCCTTGGCGCTTCCTCCGTCCAGGCCTTGCCCAATCTGAACTCTTCCGGGCTGCAGAATGACATCACGTTGAACAAGATTGGTCGCGCCGAGTACCGCGTTGACGGCGGCCAGTGGCAAACCGCCGCCACATTCGATGCACCCGTCGTAGCCGTCGATTTGGCGTTCGCGGTACCGACCTCAGGAACGCACACCGTCGAGCTACGCACGGTGGACGCCGTCTCGGGTGTTGTGTCGCCGACCTTCCAGGGCGACACGGTGGCACCATCCTCGGTCCTCCGCCAGGGCCTTAACGGGTTCGTCTTCAACGACGTCAACAATGACGGCTTGGTACAGAACACGGAATCGCGGCTGGCAGGTTGGACGGTCAGAATGGTGGACGCGGATGGCTCGCCATTGAACTTGAGTCAGACGCTGGACCCGGACGCCTACGTTGCGGGAACGGTGTTGAACAGTGTCCTGCCGCAAGCCCGACTGTCGCTGGAGGGCGACCCGACGGGCAAAGTGGTGGCCATCGTCAGCGGCAACGGAAACGTCTTTGGCAACGATACCAGCTTCGCCGCCGCCAGTTCGATCTGGAAGTCCAAACGGGCACTGGATTCGGTACAGTTGCGGGTGGATTTCCCCACGCCAGTGACTTCCGTGCAACTGGACGCGATCGGCACGGGAGGAGGCGACCGTGCCCGGCTGGACGTCTATGACGCGTGCGGCACTCTACTGGGACGCTACACGACGGACGAGTTGGCCGCCGGCAAGGTGGAGACAATGCTGGTCCAGCGTCCGATCGCCGACATCGCCTATGCGGTGGCCTCCGGGCATGCGGGCGCAGGCGTACGGCTGGATCGACTGCGTTTCGGTCCGGAGACGGTGGCGAAGACGGATGCCCAAGGCGCGTACGCCATCACCGCTCTGCCTGCCGGCAGCTACTTCTTAGAAGCCCTGACACCGTCCGGCCGCGTGCTCGCCGAGTCTCGTCAACAGGTTGTCTTGGGGGAAGGCGAGGCGTTGGGGCAAGTGAACCTGGTGGGCCATGCGGGCGAGATTTCCTGGCAGAATCCCGTTCGCCCCACGGACGTCAATGGCAAGGACGAAGTGACGCCGTTGGATGCCCTGGTCATCATCAACTACATCAACGCTCATCCCGGCGATGTGAGGCTTCCGTCGTCGGACGTTCCTCCCCCCTACTACGACGTAGATGGGAATGGCTCCGTGACGGCGGTGGATGTCTTGATCGTGGTCAACGAATTGAACGAGCAGTCCTCTGCGGACGGATCGTACCTGGCTTCGGCCGGCGGCGAGGCGCCGAGCAGTTCCGAGGCCGAGGGGGAGGGTCCGCTGGCCTCGCCCCTCGCGGCTTCTTTGATTCTGGATTTTCCGCCGAGTTCACCGCAAACGGTAAACGTGATGGAGGAGGCTGTTCATCAGCCGGGGATACCACCGTGTGGCGAACTTCCGCGCGGAGCCTCGGCCCTGTCCGCCGTGGTCGCCCCCAGTCTGCCGAAGGAACTCCATCGTCTGGTTCACTCGGCAACTCGTAGGTCGCAATTCCACTCGGCCGGCGAGTGGACCGGCCTCGAAGAAATACTGAGCGATTTGGCTAAAGATGTCGCCGATGTGTACTCGACATCGCAGACGGCGTGACACACGTTGTCCAAATCCGCCGCCGTTCTGTGCTAATGCCAGACGGCCAGCAGCATTCGAGAGATAGCTGTCCAGTGTTTCTTGCCGATCATCACACGGAGTGTGATGGCTGCTTTGCCGGGACGACAGGTGTTTCTCAAACGCTGGTAACACGGTCGGGAAGATTCCCGGCGGCATCCCAGGGTAGCTGGACCGGGGGCGAAAGGACGTCCAGGTCGGGCCGTTGACGGGCTTCCGCAAGATATGCCACGGAACAGGCTACTTCCTCGACGTGCAGGGTGTCGCGGATCCAAATCAATTTCGCGTCGCGCGGCTCGGTGAGGCCGATCAGCGGCAGGGCGACGTCCAGGATTTCGCGGTCCGTCTCGTAGTCCAGCGGCGTCATGGCGGCGCACACGTCGCCGCCGGTACAGCTGTTGATCCGCGTCATGTTCACGTCACGCTCCCGCAACACTCGGCTGCGGCAGAACTCGGCCAGTCCCAATCCTGTCGCGTTGCCGCGCGTCTTGGGCGTCAGGCCGCGCACGGCAATGTAGCGAATCTCCGGCTTTTCCCCCGGCCCCGGTTCGTGGACCGCAAACTTGCGCCCCACCACGTTGGTGTCCATGCCCGTGCCGCTGATATCTTTGCCCAGTTCGTCAATCAGCAGAATATCGGCCTTGTCGAACGGCAGGCGAGGCAGCCACTTTTTGGCCAACACGAGCAGTTCCTTTTCCCGCGCTTCAAACTCTTCCGGACGCACCGCGGCGATCTTGGCCGTTTCGTCGTAGCTGTTTTCGACGATGGCCACGCCGGCGACGACGCGGCAGCGGCTGAGCACCTCGCGAGCCACGCTGCGGATGATCTGGTCGAAACTGTAGTCCATGATCGCGCGATGGTAGATTTTGGCCCCGTTATGCTTACCCAGCCCGATCAGCATCATTTTCATCAGGCCGCTTTCCACGTCTCCGGCGAAGGAGGTGTGCGGCTTGACGCGTCCACAGACCACGACGTGATCCGCGGCAGCGGCGAAACGATCGAAATGGACGGGAAAGCCTTCGCGTGCCTGGCACACGACCACGGTGTCCATGCTCGAACGGATGGGACAGCCGCAGAACGCCTCGGTAATGCCGTACTCCTCGATCAGCTCTTGTTGGCCCTCGGCCGTGCCGCCCGCGTGGCTGCCCATGGCCGGTACGATAAACGGCTGGGCGCCCAGGATCCGCATGTGGTCCACAATCGCCTTGACGATCACGGGCATGTTGGCGATCCCGCGGCTGCCCGCCGTGATCGCCACCGATTGTCCGGGCTGAATCCTTTCTCGCAGCGCCAGGTGGGTCAACTGGGCGTGAACCTCCGCCGCCACGTCGGCCACGCGCGGCCGCTCGAAGGACTGCCGAAGGCGGAAGATTTGCGGGTATTCGGGCATTGCTAGCATCCTCACGGCGGCTAACTCGGCGGCAAGTCGATCTAGGACCAGAATTGGATTCTGCCTAAAATCTGGCCCTGCCAGAAATTCTATCCAGTCATCGAAAGTTGTCTCTTACCGGCGAGGACGAAAATGAGGGCAAAACGACGCAGAAACACGGAACAGCACGAATCCCAGTTCACCCGTCTCCGCCGGCTGCGGCGCTGGCTGATCGGAGTTCCCCTGGTGGCGGTCGCAGCGATCGTGCTCCTCTGGTCCGTGCCCGTCATTGTGGCCAACACCGGCCTGCGGCAGTCGATTGTATCGGCCGCCTTGTCGGATTTCGAGGGGAGCGTCACCATCGGCTCGGCATCCCTCGGTTGGCTTTCGCCGCTGCTGGCCCGCGATATCGAAGCTCGCGATCGGCGGGGCCGGCCGTTGGGGCACGTCAAGTCGCTGCGTAGCGAGAAGTCGCTGCTGGGATTGTTGTCGGACACTTCCCAGCCCGGTGTGTTTCGTGTCGAGGAGCCGAAGTTGCAGTTGGTCTTGCGTCCCGACGGCAGCAACTGGGAGGACGCCCTGGCCAAGCTGTTCTCCGAGCCCTCGCAAGGATCGGCCGTGCAAAAGCTGGCGATCCAGGTCGAAGGCGGGACGCTCGAGGTCCGCGACGCCACTTCCGGCGTCCCCTGGCGATTAGACCAACTGCAACTCGCCGTGCAGTGGGACGAGCCGGCGCCGCTGCCGATCAAGGTGCGGGCGGCCGGCGTGCTCGGTTCCGGCAGCAAGCAGTCTGGACCGGTGTCGGTCGATTGGGCCTGGAAGCCGGGTGACACCGACGAAACGTACTACGGCGACGGGCAGCTGACGCTGCGCGGCCAGTCGATCCCCTTGGTTACGCTCTCCTCGCTGGCTCAGCGTTTTGTCGGCGACATCCAGGCTCAAGGCACCGCCAGTTGCGATGCCGTCTGGCAGTGGAAGGAAGGCGGCCGGCGACAGCGCATGCAAGTCGATCGGCTCCAGACGGGACCGCTGGCGGTGCGTGCCCCCGCTTGGTTCGGCCCCGACGTCCTGCGGACCGATTCCCTGCGCGGCAGCGCCCAATTGGAGTCCGACGGCGCCGCCTGGAACGTGGAACGGCTGACGGTGGATTCCGAGTTTGCCCGGCTCTCGGCGCAGGGCGTGCTCCAGGCGGGCGACATCACGTCCATGGCGGACTGGGCCAAGTTCGTCAGTCAGGTGCCGGACGTGGATCTCAAGGTGGACGGCCGCGTCGATCTGGCCAAGCTAACGAAAATGCTGCCCGCAACGTTGAATCTGCGAGAGACAACGCAAGTCAAGTCGGGACTGCTCAACTTGTCGCTGGAGAGCAAAGCCGGCAATCCGCCGCGACTGGCGGCCCGACTGGAAGCCACCGACCTGGCCGCCGTGGAAAACGGGCAGGAATTCACCTGGGAGAAACCGATCCTGGTGACGGCCAACTTGCGCCGCTCGCCCGCCGGCCCGGTCATCGACGAACTGACCTGCCGCTCCAGCTTCCTGGACGTGTCGGCCAAGGGCACGCTGAGCCAAGGAACGGCCGTCGTACGCGGCGATCTCCGCCAATTGGCTGCCGATGCCGGCCGGTTCATCGACTTGACCGGCTACCAGCTGACCGGCCGCGTCGACGGGAACATTCGCTGGCAGCATTCGGAAAACGATCAGGTGGCTGCCGGCGGCCAGTTGAAGCTGAACGACTTTGAGTTGACCTCCCGCGATCGGCAGCCTTGGCGCGAAAGCGAATTGACGTTGGACCTGGCCGGCACGGCCGATGTGAAGGGCGGCCAGATCAACCGCGTGTTGTCCGCCACGCTGCAAGTGCATTCCGGCAGCGATGAACTGAGGACGGACCTGTTGCAACCGGTCGCGGTGACCGGCGACGCCCCGCTGTGGCCGCTGGGACTGAAACTGCGCGGGAACCTCGCCACTTGGCTGCCGCGACTGCGGCCCTTTGTCCCGTTGGGCGAGCGCCGGCTGGCGGGCGTGCTGAATCTGGACGCCACGATGAGCGTGTCAGATCAGAGGATCGACGCCGAGTCCGTCAAACTGCAGATCGATCAATTCCGCTCGCGTGAATGGGATCTGGCCATCGACGAGCCGACCGTCCGCTTGGACGCCAGGGCCTCGTGGGACATGTCGCAGGGCCGCGTGACCGCGCAGGATGTGACGATGACCAGTTCGACCGTCGCCTTCCGCGCTCAGCAAGTCGTGCTGCAACTGCCTACCGCGGGGCCCATGGTCAGCGGCAAGTTGAGCTACCGCGCGGATCTGGCCCGGGTCGGGCAATGGCTGCAGACGCCCGGACAAGCAGCCGACCGACAGTTGACCGGAGCCGTCACCGGAACGCTCGAAGCGACGCACGAGGCCGGCGTCACGCAGGTCAGCTGGACCAGCGATGCGGAAAACATGATCTTCGCCACCCGAAAGGTGAACCGCTCGCCCGGCGGCCCCGCGCTCGCCGCCGCGTCGAGCGCTTGGCAAGAACTGTGGCGAGAACCGGCGGTGAAGCTGGTCAGTCGCGAGCGTTACGATCATCAGCGTGACGTGTTGGAGGTACAGGAACTGTCGGCGACGGCCGGCTTGTTCCGGTTGGTCGCCGCAGGCCGGATCGAGGAGTTCAGCGGCCGGCAATCAGCCGAATTGAGCGGCGAAGTTGATTACGACTGGGCCGATGTGAGCACGAAGCTGAGCGGCTTCCTGGGTAAGGACGTCCAGATCACGGGCCGGGACAAAGGACGCTTTGCGTTGAAGGGGCCGCTGCGCGAGGCGACGGCGAAAGTGGGGCTGGGGCCGGTGCCTGGCGGGCCGGCGGCTGTCTCGCTCTCGCAGCCGTCCCAGGCCGAGTTCCGCCTCGTCTCGGCCACCGGTACCCCCGCAGCCGGGGGCGCTTTGGTGCCGGCGGCCTTGGCCGGCAGTGCGCGCTTGGGCTGGGAGTCCGGCAGCTTGTACGGACTGCTGCTCGGAAAAGGCGAACTGAAAGCCGCCCTGGGGGGAGGTGTCCTGCAATTTGCGCCGCTGCAGGTTCCCGTCAGCGAGGGCCGTTTCCAAGCCGTCTCGCGGATCGAATTGAACGCCGCACCGATGCGACTGCTGGTGGATCAAGGGCAGCTGATTGACAACGTCCGCATCTCGCCGGAGTTGTGCCGGACGTGGCTCAAATACGTCGCCCCGCTGCTGGCCGACGCCACCCGCGCCGAGGGCCGGTTTTCCGTGCTGCTGGACGGCGCCAAGGTGCCGCTGAGCGACACGAGCAAAAGCGACGTCCACGGCCAGTTGACGATCCACTCCGCGCAGGTCGGTCCGGGCCCGTTGGCCCAGGAATTTCTTTCTTTGGCTCAACAGGTCAAGACCATCCTGGAGGGTCGCGCCGCTTCCAACATCCAAAACGCGGCATCAAACTGGCTGATGATTCCGGAGCAGACCGTGCGTGTCGACGTGCAGGACGGCCGCGTTCACCATCAAGGTCTGACCATGACCTCGGGGGACGTGCTGATTCGCACCAGCGGTTCCGTGGGCTTCGACGAGTCCTTGGCGATCATGGCCGAAGTGCCGATCCGGGACGAGTGGGTGACCGACAAAAAGTACCTCTCGTCGCTGCGCGGCACGACCATCCAGATCCCGCTGCAGGGCACGTTGTCCAAACCGCGGTTGGACAACCGTATGCTGCGGGAACTCAGCACTCGCATGATCGGCGGCGCGGCCCGTGGAGTGCTGCAGGACGAAGTGAATCGCGGCCTGCAACGGCTGTTTGGTCCGGCGCTGCAAGGCGGCAACAACGCGACGGGAAATGGAACGCCGTAAGCACCGTTCGAGAAATAAGCGAGCGAAATGGCGCTGGCCACCGGTTCCGGATCGACGGCAATACCGGCGGCTAGCGCCTTGCCGCGCACGTGTCAGCTGACAGTTATTTCTCGAACGGTGCTAAGGCCTACGGCTGTACGCCCAACGCTGCCGCCAATTTGGCGCGATAGTCGGCGATGTCGAGCTGCTTCCACTCGTGCAGACGGGTCAGGCCGCTGGCGGCCAGCGTCTGGACAAAAGGCCTCGTATGAAGCCCGACTTTTCCCAAACCGCCGCGATTCTCGGATTGCGGCTCCGAACTTGCTCAGCGTGCCCCGTCCGCGCGTGGCACGCGTCGCCGGAGATTGTCCCGGCCGATGTACAATTCCGGCTTGGGGTCCTGCTTCTGCAGCTCGACGTACTGTCCGTCAAGGGCCTCAACCCGGTCCGCGCTGATCGGGTGCGAGCGCAGGAACGGTGGCAGCGGGATCTTCGGTTGCTGTTTGGCTGCGGTTGCGATCAGCTGTGAGAACTCCCGCGGGTCATAGCCCGCTTCGTAGGCCCAGCGGGCACCGTCCGCGTCCGCCTGGGACTCGTCTTCCGGCCGGAAAGGCCGCGTCCACAGTCGAGCCAGCGACGTGCCGGCAGCGAAGGCTTGCTGAAAACTGCCTTCGCGCGTCGCAGCCAGCTGGGTTTGAGCCAGTTTCATGCGTCGCAGGCGGACGGAATGGTGTTGGTGGTCCAAGTGCGAAAGCTCGTGCCCGATCATACCCACCACGGCCGCTTCGCTGCCGGCCATTTCCAGCATTCCTCGACTGAAGACCAGCGTGCCTTCGGGAAACGAACGAGCCTCGAACCATTCGGCGTCGATCAGGTACAGCTTCAGCGGGGGACAGTTGCGGGCGTTGGCCATCCGCGGCCGGACGGTTTCCGCCAGCTTCCGCAGGTACTCGACGTCCCGGCCGCGGCTCAGCACGCGGACCTGAGCCGACCGAAGTCGATCGAAATACGCCTGCACGGCTGCCCGCCCCAGTTCCGCTTGCTCTTTGGGCGAGACTTTGACCTCGGCCAGTGCCTGTTCGTCTTCGGGAGCGCCGGGACCGAACAGACGCTCCAGCACGCGAGCCGGGTCGGGCAAGAAAGGCCCCGGCGGCTGGGCACCGCACCTCGCTGGGCACGCCACGGCGACACCCAACACCGGCGCGAGAACGACAAACGTCCAGTTGGTGTTCATCAGCGAAATCCGGCAGGCAACGCAATTCCTGCCGCCTTAAACTCGCAGGCCTTGATTTGAATCAATTTCTTTTCCCGCTGACTTGACGTCAAGCTACCAGGCCTGATAATGGCGTTCAACCCCACAGGCCGACAATGCCCAGTTGACGAAGTGCGGCCTGCCGGAAGCGTCAGACCGATTCCCGTTGCTCTCCTCGACGCCGGAATCGCATCATGTCACAGCCTGCTTGCTCGACGGCGAACCGCGCACGGGCCTTTTGGGTCCCCGCCGCTTTGTTGTTCTGCGCGGTGATCCTTGTTCTCAACCCCTTGCCCTTCCACACTCCCGTGGCCCCCGCGACGCCGGTTGCGGATTGGGTCACGGATCCCGCGCCGGTCGAGCGGCCGAAGTTGCGGCCGGAATACACCGTGGCCGTGTTCGACTATCGCTGCAGCGACTGCCACCGGATCATCCCGTCGCCTGCCGAGACGGACCGCAGGCTGACTCAACACCGCGAAATCGAACTTGCCCACGGCATCAACACGCGTTGCTTCAATTGCCATCACCGCACAAACCGCGATGCGTTTGCCGATGACGCGGGCGACGAGATCCCCTGGGATCAGCCCCAACGGTTGTGCTCGAAATGCCACGGGCCGGTTTATCGCGACTGGCAGCACGGTTCGCACGGGCGGACCAACGGTTATTGGGACAAGACCCAGGGCCAGCAGACGCGGCGGAAGTGTATTGAGTGCCACAATCCGCACCGCCCCACGTTCCGGCCGATGCATCCGGCGCCGGGACCGAATACGTTACGGATGGGACCGCAAGGTCATTCCGCACACGCGGAAGTCCACGATCCACTCAGGCTGAAATGGACGACAGGCCACCATGGCGAGTCTGCCACGCATCAGTGAGGAATAGTGACGTATGGCTGATCTTCACGCACGGACCGAGTCCGACCAGGCGCAGAACGCCGGCGCGCCGGATCTGACCAGGCGGAGTTTTCTGACTCAGGGCGCCGCTGCGCTGGCCGGGGTCACCGCCGTGGCCGCAGCCGTCTCGCCGTTGCGGCATCTGAGCGCGGAGCATCTCCCGAACCTCGACGAGTTCCTGCAGAAGCACTACAAGGAGATGACGGCGGAGGACAAGCAGCGCGTCTTTGCTCGCATCAGCCAGGAAGTCCAGCAGCGGCACCATGTCCAAGCCAGGCTCTCCGATCCGCCCCCCTTGGACGGCGTCGAGTTCGTGTACGGATTGAACCTCAGCCGCTGTATCGGCTGCCGCAAGTGCGTCCATGCCTGCGTCAAGGAGAACAACCAATCCCGCTCGCCGGAAATCCAATACATCCGCGTGCTGGAGATGGAAAAGGGCAGCATCGACCTGGAGACGGCGAACCATCATTACGATCCTGAGTCGGTCCCAAATCCGGACAAGTATTACATGCCGGTCCAGTGCCACCAGTGTGCCAACCCGCCGTGCGTCAAGGTCTGCCCGGTCGAGGCCACGTGGCAGGAACCGGACGGGATCGTCGTGATCGACTACGACTGGTGCATCGGCTGCCGCTACTGCGAGGCCGCTTGCCCGTACTGGGCCCGCCGCTTTAACTTTGCCGATCCACAGATTCCCTCGGACAAACTGAACCCGGACATGGCCTATCTGTCCAACCGGCCGCGGGAGCGCGGCGTGATGGAGAAGTGTACGTACTGCCTGCAGCGGACGCGCGTGGGCCGCATGCCGGCGTGCCTGGAAGTCTGCCCGACCGGCTCCCGCAAGTTCGGCAACGTGCTGGACCCGGACAGCGAAGTGGCGTACATCCTGCAGCACAAGCGGGTGTTCGTGCTCAAAGAAGACGTGGGGACGATCCCGCGGTTCTTCTACTACTTTGACGAGCGCGGCGGCCGCTATCGCGAACCGGTGGCGTCGCCGGACTTGGGAGGTGAGGCGTGAAGAAGTACCTTACCTTCTTGTGGGATTGCTTCCGCTTGAGCTTCGTCGGCGACTGGCGGTACCATCTGTGGATGACCATCCTGACGGTCGTGACCTTGGCGGGTTTGTACGCCTACTGCCAGCAACTGGTCCACGGGCTGATCGCCACCGGCATGACGGACCAGGTCTCGTGGGGATTGTACATCGCCAATTTCACTTACCTGGTCGGGCTGGCGGCGGCGGCCGCGATGCTCGTGATTCCGGTCTACATCTACCGCAATTTGCACCTGCACGACGTGGTCATTTTCGGCGAATTGCTGGCCGTCGCGGTGATCTTGATGTGCCTCTTGTTTGTGACCGTGGACCTGGGGCGTCCGGACCGCTTCATGCACTTGTTCCTGCGATTCAACTTTCCCATGTCGATGCTGACCTGGGACGTGATTGCGCTGAACGGCTATCTGCTGCTGAATCTGCACATCTGCGGGTACCTGATTTACTGCGCCTATTGCGGGCGGCCGCCGTCGGCCGTGTTTTACGTGCCGTTCGTGTTTGTAGCGATCGCCTGGGCGGTGAGCATTCACACGGTCACGGCCTTCCTGTACGTCGGCTTGGGCGGCCGTCCGTTTTGGAATTCGGCGATCATCGCGCCCCGCTTCCTGGCCAGCGCGTTTGCGGCCGGGCCCGCGTTCATCATTCTGACGCTGCAGATTGTGCGGCGGTACACTTCGCACCAGGTCAGCGACGACGCCCTGCTGACGCTGCGGCGGATCATCCAAGTGGCCTTGCTGATCAATCTGTTTCTGCTGGTTTGCGAATTGTTCACGGAATTCTATACCGATTCCGCCCACGTCGCGTCCGCCCGCTATCTGTATTTCGGACTGGGCGGACGGAGCGTCTTGGTGCCGTGGATCTGGACCGCGATCGGCATGAACGCGGTCGCGACGACCTGTTTCATGCTGCCCGCGTCGCGCTCGTTAGGCACGTTGAACGCCGCGTGCGTTCTGGCCATCGTGGCGATCTGGATCGAGAAGGGAATGGGGCTGATCGTGCCCGCGTTCATCCCGACGCCGCTGGGCGAAATCGTAGAATACACGCCGACGCTGCACGAGGTCTTGATCTGCTTGGGGATCTGGGCCTTTGGGCTGTTGGTCTACACCATTTTTGTCCGCGTCTCCGTGCCCGTGCTGGCGGGCCAAGTCACTTACGAAAACAGACGACCTCGCGAGGGAGTAAGAGTGCCATGAACCGACGTCCTGCATCGAACGCCAAGTCCTGGGTCTTCGTCGCCGTGCTGTGCGGCTCGGTCTTCGTCCCGGAGCGTGCCGCCCGCGCCCAGGCTTGGGGACTGCCCGAGATGTCCAAGGAGACCAAGGCCTGCGTCGATTGTCACAAGCTGGAAAACACACCGATTTACCAGCAGTGGGGCGACAGCAAGCATTTCCGGGCGAACGTCGGCTGCTACGAGTGCCACATGGCCAAAGAGGGCGAGTCGGACGCCTTCCAGCACGAAGGCCAGTGGATCGCCACGATCGTGTCGCCCAAGGACTGTGCCCGCTGCCACGCCAAGGAAGGCCAGGAATTCGCCGGCTCGCACCATTCCAAGGGCGCCCGCATCCTGGGTTCGCTGGACAACGTTTTGGCGGAGGTGGTCGAGGGCAACCAGGGCCTGGTGACGCCCTCGTTCCAGAAGGGCGTCAGCGCGGCCGCCGTCAACGGTTGCTGGCAATGCCACGGCGTGGAGGTCAAGGTGCTGCCGGGCGGCAAGCTGGATCCGGCTACCTGGCCCAACACGGGCATCGGACGAATCAATCCCGACGGCTCGGAAGGCTCCTGCTCGGCCTGCCACAGCCGGCACTCCTTCTCCGCTTACCAGGCCCGGCATCCGGACAACTGCGGCAAGTGCCACATGGGGCCGGATCATCCGCAGATGGAGATCTACTACGAATCCAAGCACGGCATCGCCTTCCGCGCCTTCAAGGACGAGTTGAACATGCGCTCGCCCAAGTGGGTCGTCGGCGAGGACTATCACCGGGCCCCCACGTGCGCCACGTGCCACATGAGCGCCACGCCGCCGCGAGCCGCCACCAACAACCGCGCGGCCGTGCCCGGCCAGGCCGTCACGCACGACGTAGGCATGCGGATCAGCTGGAACAACCGCCCCGCCGTCTCCGTGCGGCCCGAAGTCAGCGACAAGAAGATGGGGCTGGCAGGGGCGGAGGTCAACTGGGAAACGCGGCGGAATAATATGAAGAACGTCTGCCTCAACTGCCACGAACGGCAGTGGGTCGACAGCTTCTACGTCCAGTACGACGGCCTGATCGACCTGTACCACAAGAAGTTTGCCGAGCCCGGCACCGAGTTGTACAACCTGGCCAAACCGCTGCTGAAGCCGGCCGAGTTTTCCAACAAACTGGAATGGACGTGGTACGAGGTCTGGCATCACGAAGGCCGCCGGGCCCGGCACGGTGCCTCGATGATGGGGCCTGACTACACACACTGGCACGGCACGTACGAAGTGGCCAAGCACTTCTACTCCAAAATGGTGCCCGAGCTGGAAGAGTTGATTCACAAGGGCAAGACTTCCGACGCCGCCGACAAGAAGGCGGCCGCCGAGGCCCTCGCCAAGAAGCTGGACGAGGTCCTGAACTCGCCCAACCACCGTTGGTACCTGAACAAAATGGACCCAGCCGCCCAAGAGGAACGTAAGAAACGCCAGGAAGAGTTCATGCAGCGATACGGCAAGTAGCGCGGGCCTCGATCGTAACATTGCGAAATGCCAGCAGCTAGCGTGGGGCGCGACCG